>LRSK01000186.1 GCA_001563325.1 Candidatus Thorarchaeota archaeon SMTZ1-83 | reverse complement strand
GATAGTGTTTCGATGACGTCATCCTCCATTAGATGGTCCAGCATCCTGAGTACTTGTCTCTCGTCATACGACCCTCCAAGCTCAGCGACCATTTCTCTGACTGTTCGTCGCCCGTCCATTAGTCCGGCCAAGCGAGGCAGAACCTCTGCCATCTCAGGATGTAGACGTCGCAGATTCTGTGTTTCTATCGAGTCCGCTTGGATATATCGCAAGAAGGGAGTCTTCGCACCCACAAAGTCATCAAAACTAAGCATGTTTCTAAAACGAATGACTCTATGGGCCCACAACCTAGACGTTTCGGTAAGCATCTCACTCTTCGAAAGCCCACTGGCGTTTCTAATCTCTTTCACACTTCTTGAACCGTCAATATATGGTGTTATCGTGGTGCTAATCATAGTCAACGTATCTGGGCTAGTTGTGAAGTATGGTATCCATGAGTCCGGGAGATCTTCAAGAGATAGGTTCTTCATGACTCTCTCTCCAAACGACTCATAGTAGGCGTCTTCGAAAGATGACCCAGGCTCGATGGACTTTGCAGCAGGAAGCCATTCAAGCTCAAACTCCGCAAGTAGCGTGTTCAACAAGTCCATGACCTCCGAGCTCAGTCGTTTGGCACCGACAGCAATCAGATTGGCTTCTACTCCCTTCAATACAGAGAATACTCTAGGTCCATAGTCGAGATGGAATGCAGGCTCACTCTCTACAAAGAGTTCGTCCGAGAACATGTCCAGCGCAGCAAAGAAGATGGATGCCTGCACAGGGTCCATCCCGAATGCACGAGGGTCGAGTTGCATGTAGAATCTGGCACTGCCTGCCTTGTCTGTAATCAGAATGGCCTCTATGGCATGTCCAGTAGCCGTCAATTCGACCCACACGTACGAGAAACTTGTTCAGAATGAATATTAGCATTCTTCGGGGAAAGGCAGCTACTTCTAATACTCACTCTGCCAGTTCAGGCATCAGCTTGGAGGTCCTCATCAACAACTCTTTTATCCTGAAGGTCATGAGGACGCGGTTGAGGCCTGTCCTTGACCGAAACCGTTCCCATACTCAAGCACCCTATGTCCAAGTACATCAGGGAGGATCGTCAGCCGTGGATCTTCTGTTCCGGCTGCTCAGTTGGAGTTGTCACCCAGATGATTGCCCGTGCAGTTGACGATCTGGGAATCGACTTCCACAAAGTAGTTGTAGTGTCCGGAATTGGGTGCACGGGTAGGATTTCGGGATACTTCAAGACAGGAACATATCACACTACACATGGAAGGGCAATCGCATTTGCTGAGGGGGTGAAGATTGCTAATCCCGAACTAGAGGTAATCGTGGTAAGCGGCGACGGGGACATCGCGGCGATTGGAGGGAATCATCTCATCCATGCTTGCCGACGCAATATCGACATGACAATTTGGTCCAACGACTGAGCACGAGGCATATTCACAGACTAGCCCGCGCCCCATTGGGAATCCGGAGCATCCTTTCAACCTTGTGCAACTTGCAGCATCCTCGGGAGCCACATACGTCGCCCGTTGGACTGCTGTTCAGGCCCGTCGTGCGACCAAGTCGATTGAGAAGGGAATCCAAAAAGATGGTCTGTCCTTCGTGGAGATCGTAGGTGCCTGTCCCACAGAATATGGAAGAATGAATAGGCTTGGTGACGGCCTGGAGATGCACAAACATCTACTCGAAGTTGCTGACATTCAAAACGGTCTTCCACCGCATGAAGCAGAGCTAGACTACGAATCTAGGATTGTCTGCGGCGAGTTTGTTGACATCGTGAAGCCCGAGTACACTGCAGTTCTCAAGCAGATGCACGAGAAGCTCAAGGAGTGAGTGACTTGAGTGACTATGAATCGACCAGATACGAAGTCAGAATCGGTGGATTCGGCGGCCAGGGAGTAGTCACGATGGCCGTTGTGATGGGCGAAACGGCGTCATTAGTTGACAAGAAACACGTCGTGCAGACGCAATCCTATGGTCCTGAGGCGCGCGGAGGCGCCAGCAAAAGCGAGCTTGTCATAAGCGATGATGAGGTTGACTATCCAAAGGTCTTGGAGCCTGATGTCTTCATAGCAATGAGTCGAGCCGCGTACCTTGAGTATATCGAAGGCCTGAAAGAGGATGGCATCCTGATTGTAGACGAAGACTTAGTTGAAGTCGAGGGGGACCTACCACGAGGGGTCAAAGTCTACAAGATTCCTGCGACTCGAATTGCTGACGAGGAAGTGGGCAACAAGCAGACAACCAATGTCGTGATGATTGGTGCATTTGCTGCCATAACCAAGATGCTGTCAGTGAGTGGGTTGAAGAAGAGAATCAAGGAACGCTGGCCGAGATTCGCAGAGCTCAACCTCAAGGCTCTTGACCTTGGCATGAAAGCTGGCAGGAAAGCTTTGAAAGCCGTGAAATAGGCCGGGTCCGCCAATCTTATTTCTAAACGGACTTCAAGTCTTGTCATGATATCATCACCTTTGGAGACCTGGCATTTCCTGGTTGGTGAATGGCGGGGATACTCCAAGGACCAGTTTGGGGGAGAAGGACTGATTGAAATTTCGAGCCTCTTCACCTTAGAGATGAATGCCATATACCTGATGTCAGTGCACGAGGCCCGCAGAGAAGGGGCGCTGGAGAATCAGAGTGTGGCACTCATGTTCTACGACACCCGCAATAGACGGTTTCTCCGAAAGACATTCTTCTCCTACGGGTTCGTAAACAATGAGGTGGAGTATATGAGCAGCGACTCTGAGATTCGCTTTGAGATTACGTCGGAGCCAAATCCTGAGGCGTTTGCTAGCATGCGGTGGAGATCCTATATCCGCAAGGTTTCAGACCATGAGGTAAGAATGGGGTTGGAGTCTGCTAATGAAGGAGAGGATTTCGTCAGTTACGGCGAAACGATTATGGAACGGGTGAAGTGATTAAGTCGTCACTCCTTCTGACCTCTGAGGGCTATGATAGCTGCTCCTAGGGCACCAGTCAACTGGGGACGCTCTGGTATCCACAATTCTTGACCTAAATGCTTCGAGAGGTAATGTCGAAAGGCGGGGTTCAGTGCGACTCCTCCAGTCACACCGACAGGTGAGGCAACTCCAACGCGTTTGGACAATGAACCTATCTTTGACGCCATTGAGAGATGAACTCCTGCAGCGATATCTGACGCCGACTCGCCGGAGCCGATGCGCCCAATTACCTCACTCTCTGCAAATACTGTACATGTACTGCTGATTGTGGAGGGCGACTTTGACTTCAGTGCCAAAGGTCCAAGCTCATCCATCGACACCTCGAGGACACGTGCCATGACCTCGAGAAAACGACCAGTACCTGCGGAGCATTTGTCATTGAGCTCGAAGTCTTCAGGTCTTCCATTCTGACCTATCCGTATGACCTTGGAGTCTTGGCCACCAACATCAATTAGCAGTCGAATCTCCGAGTTGAGTGAATGGACTCCTACGCTGTGGCACGTGATTTCAGTGACGGTCTTGTAGGCGAGCTCGACAATACTTCGACCATAGCCAGTCGCGATGATACGACAATCGCGGGGGTTGATCCCAGATTGTGTAGAGAGTTGTACTAGGAGTTGCTCTACGGCTTTCGGCGCCGACGCTCCTGTGTTCTGAAGGTGAGAAGCCAAGACTTTCTCAGAGGAGTCTATAAGAACTCCCTTTGTCGTTGTGGACCCAACGTCTATGCCAATCCCAAAGGACCCCTCGCTCACTGCTATGCCACCCTATACAAACATCTCAAGCAACGCGTCTACACGAGTTTGCACCTGGGCTTCGCTGAAGAGTCGACTATCCATCCACCATGTCGCCTTCTATTACCACGCCAGGAACTCCGGTTCTCTCTGTCACCATTTCCTTGGATACAAGCTGACCTAGGGAGTACCTCTTGCAGGATCTGACAGAGAACATGACAAATCCATCTAGGTCATAGTCCTTAATCAGCTCGCACATCTTGTCTACTTTCGCCTCTAGTCCCTTGTTCAAATAGACATCGGAGTAGACTTCACTGACGCCATCAAGAATGGAAGCCGTGTCTGAACCTTCGACTGCCCCAGACCACGCGTGTGTGTATGTATCTGCAGGGAATACAACCCCTCTTGCAGCCAATTGGTTGAAGAACCTGAGTATGAACCACGGGGGAATATTGTCCCAAAGCAGACGCGTCTTTTCGTTTCGAATCGCACCGATGCCTTCTTTGACACGCCCCTCGACCTCGGCGAGGAGTGCTTCATAGAACTCTACACAATGCTCCATGCCACGGCTTGAAACAACAGGTGCCATTGTCAGAAATCGGTCTGCGCAGTTCAGAGGGCTCGGTTTGTTGACACAGGTTTCCAGCACCTTGGTCCACAGGCGAATTGCCTGGCTTGAAAGATTGGCCACCCTGGTGGCTTCTTCGTCTTCTAGTCTTGTGTTGAATGTGTCTGCCAGAAACTCTACCAAGCGGTCAACGCCGCGTCGAACATAGGCACGATGATGAGGCAACTGCTCACCTTCGAGTGGAGGAGTATCAAGCAGATGCACTGGCGCGCCGGTCATCTCAGATATCGCATCGTACCACTTGAGTACAGTTCCGCAGATGTTGTTGCAGGCCAACAGTGCTTGTGGCGTTGGAAGGGCCCCCATGGAGACATCTTCAGGTCGGTCTGTTGAACCGATACTTGAACGAGCGTACGAGCACAACTCCTGAGAGTATCCCAAGTCCTCTCCAAACCCGCATACTTCAGGACCTATTCTCGATGCTCCGATTATCGCCCCTGCTTGTTCAGGATAGGTCGGAAACACATCCATGGCTAGTGGAATCTCAACAGGGAAACCAGAAGTCACCCACGCTAGTCTACCTTCTTCGCTTGCTGCCATTGCCTCGAGTCCGTGACGGAACGCAATCTGCTGAAGCAGGTCCTGGCTCTCTAAACGTCGGTAGGGCTTTTCTTCGCTCATTCTATTATCTCCACTAGCTCGTGTCAAGGGTTTCTAGGAACGTCTGAAGACGACCTTCAAGGCGGGCCCTGTCTGAGAGTTCTGGGTCTATGGGAAGCCTCACAGTCGGAACTCCAACTTCTGACGCCGCCCTCTCCGTTGAAGGCGCCTCGAACTCGTCAGGGTCGCAGAAGGACTGCTCGCAAACGACAAGTCCTCCTATCGAGAGATTGGTCAGGATGTCTTTGAGGAATCTCATTCGCCTTGGCAAGCCTTCTTGGGTAGGCTCACTGGGGGCGCCAAGAATCGATTGCGCCGCATTTTCAAAGAGGTCCCCCTCGGTTTCCGCCGGCGGTGTGAAGACTGTCCTGAAGCCAAATGTCAGGATGTCTAGGACAACCGTGTTGGGCTTCATTCCTGGAATATTGACTATGAGGTCAGCAATCGTAGTCGGTTCAACCATACCTCCAATGACGGCGATTCTCACTGCTGAGTCACTAGCAAAATCAATGTCACCAATGTCCTGACTCAACAGTGCTGCTCTAATCTTCAATACAACGCCGTCTTGTTTCTGTTTCCTCAGGCCATCAAGTACTTCTGCCCACTTATTCTCGATTCTAGTCAGGACCGTCTTTGTTGGGGCAGTCATGAAATCTCCAACAAGCTCAGATAGCGTCTTATAGGGGATCAACGACGGGTTGACAAGGCGGGCACTGTATAGCAACTGAAGACCACTTCGAATCCCTTCAAGTATTGATGCCGCCTCTATGAAGGCATCCTTCTGGAAAGCGGTTCCGGTGAGCGATTCAAGAGCATCTGAGAAAGCCTTGATCTCTTTGGCTAGGAACTGAGCGGCGGAATCACCTGCATCCCCTACTGGATAGGTTAGGCGAATCACATTGTCCTCAGGGAATCTCAACCGCCACACGTCTGCGACGTTCTGGAGCGCATCACAAGTGTTGGCTGAAAACACGATTCCAGCAAGAAGGGGGAAGCTCCCGTTGACTCTCTGGCTGAATAAGTTGCGCGTGAGGGAGCAAGAGAAGGTCTGAAGGCTGTCCTCATAAGCCCCTACGGTCGTAGGGTTAGTTCGCACCAAAGATGGAGTGAGCCCATGGGCCATGACTATCTCATGAGGAATGTGCGGGTAGATATAGCCAAGGACCCGCTGGCCCGCATCTACAAGTTCTCTCAGAATTTGGTTTGACTGCTCTATCAGAATTGGGTAGCTCACTGATATTCCCCTTGAGTTGGTTCATCCGAGGACGAACGAGTAATGCCGAGACTGCTCCATCAGCTTTCTTATTTGTTGTGCTAAATGGAACTGTTCGATGCGATCCAAGATAAAACGCCATTTTATGACGCACTACAGTTGAAATCTTGCCAGCAGAAGGAAATATCAACACCATTGTAGTAAGAATCGGCCATGTCAACCGTATGGCTTCTGGCCTAATGCGGTAGATGAATGAATAGAGAAATGATGGAGAGGATAAATCCATGGATGAAATGCTCTGGCACAAACACAAATGGCCAGAAACAGTAGAGAAATCGATAGACTATCCTGATGAGCCGCTCTATGCCATCCTAGACAGAGCAGCAGACAATTATGGCCAAGCGACGTCGACGATTTATTCAGGCGTCACTCGGACCTTTGGTGAAGTCAGGGATCATGCTGAGAGGATTGCCAATTTCCTGGTAAGTCGAGGTATTAAGAAAGGCGATCGAGTCGCAATCTTTCTGCCCAACCTGCCACAGTATCCTCCAATCTTCTTTGGGATTCTAAAGACAGGAGCAGTTGTTGTCACCTGTAATCCACAGTACAAGGCTGGTGAACTGAACTTCCAACTGAAGGACGCCGGGGTCAAGGCGGTCTTCTGTATGGACCACCCGTCCTTCACACCCACTGCCTATGAGGCAGTCAAGGGAACTGATGTAGAAACGGTTGTCGTCTGTACAGTGAAGACTGAGCTTCCGAAAGTCAAGGCAGTACTCGGAGGGCTTCTGGGCAAGATTCCGAAGAGTCCGTATCACGAGGAAGGGACTGTCTTCTATGAAGACATCCTAGCCAACTATGAGCCAAAGGCTCCGAAGGTTGAGATTGACCCTAGTGAAGACCTTGCACTCATCTTGTACACTGGAGGAACTACCGGTACACCAAAGGGAGCCATGCTCACACACAGGAATCTGTATGCGAACGTAAAGCAGATTGATGAGTGGTCTCAGCTGCTAAATGAAGAAAGCGGGAAGCCAGAGAAGTTCAAGCCACTCGGAGAGGTGTACGTTGGTGCTTTGCCTTGGTATCACAGCTATGGTCTCACACTCACAATGGTCGCATCGTTCGATCTACCCGGCAGTCTGATCTGCATTCCTGACCCAAGGGCAGGAAAGCCTCCAATGGCGGAATTGCTTGCTGATATCGAGAAGCAAAAGGGCACCATACTTCACTGTGTACCGGCCCTATACGCCGGGATTGTGAACCATCCAAACCTTGACAAGTATGATCTTTGCAGCATCAAGGCCTGTGGTTCAGGTGCAGCTCCGCTTCCACCAGAATTGGCCAAGGCCTTTGAGGCCAGTACGGGCGCGACACTATTCGAGGGCTATGGTCTAACTGAGACCTCACCGTTGGCGACAGCCAACCCGGCATTGGTCGCGACACGTAAGTTCGGTTCGATTGGTCTTCCAATATCAGATACATATCTGACAATCCTTGACATTGAAACTGGCAAGAACGAACTGAAACAAGGCGAAACGGGCGAGATTGCCATCAGTGGGCCACAGGTGATGCCTGGATACTGGAATAAGCCCGACGAAACTGCCGCGGTGATGAGGACGGTCAATGGACGGCGCTACTTCCTCACTGGTGATATTGGTCACATGGACGAGGAGGGCTTCTTTGTCATATCGGACAGAAAGAAGGACATGATCAATGTCTCTGGTCTGAAGGCCTATCCAAGGGAGATCGAGGACACACTCTTCGAACATCCGAAGGTCGCTATGGCAGCAGTGATAGGACTCCCAAAGGAAGACGGAACTGATGATGAGTACGTAAAAGCGTACATCGTTCTCAAGCCAGGAGAGACTGCCACAGAAGAAGAGTTCATCAAGTGGTCCAAAGAAAAGATGGCAGGCTACAAGAGGCCCAGAGAGGTAGAGTTCCGCGACTCCCTACCCATGACCACGGTTGGGAAGGTACTCAGAAGAGAACTCCGCGAAGAAGAACTTGCGAAGAAGGGCAAGTAGTATATTAGAGGGGGAAATTCCCCCTCTGTTTCCTTTCTCCTCAACAGATATGAGTAGGCTGTACCATACGCAGGTATTAGTCCACATGAGAGTTTGAGGAGAGGATAAGGAATGGATGAGATGTATTGGCAGGATGGACCAAGATGGCCGGAACATGCACGAAAGACCTTGGAGTATCCCAAGGAGCCTGTGTTCAAGATGCTCGACAGAGCAGCAGAGAAGAGTGGTGGCCTGCCATATACGGTGTTCTCGGGCAACTCGAAGACGTATTCAGAAGTTCGAGAGGCCGCAGACAGAATCGCCAACTTCCTAGCTAGTCGGGGAATCAAAGAGGGCGACCGAGTGGCATTGTTCCTTCCGAACGTGCCTCATTTTCCTCCAGCGTTCTTTGGAGCCCTGAAGGCGGGAGCCAAGGTGGTCACCTGCAATCCAATGTACAAGGCAGGTGAATTGAGGTATCAGTTGACGGATACGGATGCTGTTGCAATCTTCGCGCTGGACCATCCTGCGTTCACGCCAATATGCTATGAGGCAATCAAAGACACATCTGTCGAAACAGTTGTTGTGTGCAGCGTCAAGTCATTCCTACCAAAGGTCAAGGCTGTTCTTGGAGGCTTGCTGGGAAAGATTCCTAAGAGCCCCTACTACGAGCAAGACAAGACCTTTTTCTACGATGACATAGTTGCTCAATACGAGCCGAAGGCACCGGATGTCAAAGTTGATCCGGAAGACACAGCCATTCTAATCTATACTGGAGGCACAACAGGGACTCCGAAGGGAGCAGAACTCACCCACACCAATCTAGTTTCAAATGTCTTGCAGATTACCGAATGGGTGTACTTAGAACCTGAAGATGTTGACACTCCCGGAGGTGTGAGGTATGGAGAAGAGGTCTACGTGGGAGCGGTTCCATGGTACCACAGCTATGGTCTTACGGTGACCTTTCTGGTGGCGACTTGGCATGCTGGCAAACTTGTGTGCGTCCCCGACCCAAGAGCAGGAAAACCACCATTAACGGATCTTCTCAAGGAGCTAGATGAAAACAAGGCGACGGTCTTGAACTGTGTGCCAGCGCTCTACGCGGCAATCGTGAACCATCCAGATGTTGACAAGTATAATCTTACTTCGATTACAATCTGTAGCTCGGGCGCCGCACCACTCCCACCCGAGCTAGCGAAGAACTGGGAAAAAGTCACCGGAACTTTGCTATTTGAGGGGTATGGCTTGACAGAAACCTCTCCCGTTACTCATACTAATCCAATGAATAGGCGCAACCGAATGTTTGGCTCGATTGGGCTTCCGATATCCGATACGGATTGCAGAATCGTAGATCCAGAAACAGGAACGAAGGAGCTGCCTATCGGTGAAACAGGAGAGATAGCACTGGCTGGGCCACAGATTATGAAAGGATATTGGCGAAAGCCTGATGAAACGGCCGAGGTGATGAGAGAGTTCGATGGCAAACGCTTCTTCCTCACGGGTGACATCGGGCACATGGACGAGGAAGGCTACACCTATATCAGCGATCGAAAGAAGGACATGGTTTCAGTCGGCGGTCTGAAAGCCTATCCTCGCGAGATAGAAGATGTCCTGTTCGAGAACCCCAAAATCAAGATAGCTGCAGTCATTGGCCTCCCACGACCTGAAGACCCGTCCAATGAGTTCGTGAAGGCATTCATCGTCCTCAAAGATGGCGAAACAGCGACTTCAGAAGAGATCATAGATTGGTGCCGCGATAAGATGGCAGGATACAAACGGCCACGAGAGGTTGAAATCGTGGAGTCATTGCCCTTGAGTCAGGTCGGCAAGGTACTTCGAAGAGTGCTCAAGGACGAGGAGTTGGAGAAGAGAGGTCTGAAGTAGGCTTGCTGGGTCCTTAGAGAATCAACATCTGAAGCACTACTTCTAGACCCTCTCAAATGTGGCTCTGACTGAGGCCCCACAGTACCTGCACTCTGCCTCTAGTGGACCTACCCAGTCAATGTCATCTTGTGACAATGAAGCCCCACAGTTGGGGCAATTTGTAGGTACTCGAACAGTCCTAATGTCCGTGCCATCTGACCGCCTTTGCCCACGATGTTCATCTGGAATGGCATAGTCTGGGGCGTCCATCGTGAAGTGTTTCATTCTGCGAAGCTGCCTTCTTTGGAGCATCCTTGCTCTGCGAAGTGACATTCCACCACGCCTTCTTATGGAGCCAAAGACGACAATCAAGATACATATCACGAATGCAAACGGGATTATCATTAAGGGCATGAACCAACCCCAGAAATCAAATCCGGGGAAGAAACCGTTAGGTGGAGGACCGTGCGCGTCATCATACACTCCTATGTCGTAGCTACCGGATGTATCGCCATAGACTGAGTTCTCATGGACTAGAATGTACACCGTCTGACTCGTACTGAGATCAAAGTCTACGGAGGGATAGTGTCCCCAGCCAGTCCCACTAACGGCGATTATGTCCGTGAAGGCACTATCTCTTGCGATTGTGATGTTGATCTCCAAGTCCGAGAACGCGTAAGTCCCTGCCACAACTGTCCAGTGTCCTGCCGAGAGCGTGACTTCGTAGTCATTCGAGTCGTAGAAGGAATCTTCTCTTCCCCAGATGAACTCACTCTCTTTCTCCTCGTTTGGTACAAGGCTAGCCTGAGCAGCTACTGAGTTGGCTATGAGAAGCAGTGTCACGGTCAGTGCAAAAACCATTAGTGTGGAGCGACGACGAGTCTTCAACCTTCTTTCTCCTTGGATCTGAAATGTCATTCAATCATTTAGACTTGACGGGGATGTCGGAAGAGCGTACTCCTACGGTGCCTCTCGTTTATTAGGGACGTGTGAAGTTAAGAGAAGTTACGACTTGAATGCATCAAGCGCGTGGTGATAGGCTTGAATTGGAAGAGAATTGGAGCATGGTGTGGCGTAATTGCAGGCGTTCAGTTTGTCATAATCACCTTCACGATTATGTTATTTTATCCAGAGGGATATTCCTTCTTGGAGAACTCGTTCAGCTCATTGGGATTGTCTGTTACGCGAGGCATTCCTACGCCTCAGAACTGGTTCATGTTTGCAACCGCCACTACACTAGCTGGAGGACTATCGATACCGTTCTGGTTGTCGCTCCGAACGGCTTTCACAGAAACAACACCGTTGAAGGCACTTAGTTGGATAGGGACTATCTTGGGGGTCGTTGCAGGTCCCTTGCTTGCGGGAGTAGGCATCTTTGCCGGTGATGTATATCCAGCACAGCACGGGTTCTCAACTATCTACTTCTTCCTGTTGTTCTCATCAGCAATCATCATATACTCGATTGCAATCCTCCTCAACAAGGACTACGAGAATGTCTACGCACTTATTGGGATAATCGTAGCAATCATTTGCTACACTCACGTTCTTGTCCCAGGGTTCGGAAACGCGGCAATGCAGAAACTGGCGGTCTATGCATTGGTACTCTATTCAGCATTCCAGGGATATAAGCTTCTGAAGATATTCTAGTCAGCTTCGAGGGATAGAAGCTTCCTTTTAGCAAGAGCGAGAAGAATGCAAACGAAGCAGCGTCCCATCAAGATCAATGAGTCGATGGGCCCCACGCCTGCTGTACTTGCGACGCCACATACTACTCTAGCAAACAAGTACTAGCCTTGGCCTACAGGAGATTCCTTGTGCCTTCTCCCCAGCTCGACGTAGAGCTCAGCGCCTATCCTGAACGCTTCTTTCATTTCCTCGGACACTTCCCTCTTCACCTTACCAGGGATTCCCAAGATCAGACTTCCGTCAGGGATGACTGAATTCTCGGTTACAACTGACCCCGCACCAATCACGCATTCCTTGCCAACCTTGGCTCCTGTAAGTACAACGGCCCCCATTCCAACGGCGGTTCTATCATCGATCTCGCATGCATGAATGACACTATTGTGACCAACTGTCACATAGTCACCGAGCCTGGTTGGGTTGAAGGGAGTGACATGAACTGAGCAGTTGTCCTGAACGGATGTTCCCATGCCTATTGTGATCCTGTTGAAGTCTCCACGGAGAACCGCATACTCCCAGATGCTGCAGTCCTCACCTATCTCGACACTCCCAATTACTGATGCCCGAGGAGAAACGTATGCATTTGGATGGACTTCTGGCTTCTTGCCGTCAAACTCATAGAGCCCCATTCGATACACCTTTCGGTTGCGTACAACTCCTTGTCCTTAAGAGTATTGAAAAGGGACTACTCCGGGATAGTATAGGACAACATTGCCAGTCACCCCTCTACATTATCCAATTGGCTTCGCCCTCTCGAAGACGAGTAAGCGACTCTCTCTGCCCGGTCTTGTAGTAGGTTCGTTCATACCCGACCTTGAAGTGCCGATCATGTGGATTACGTTCCCAAGTCTTCCTGACCATCTAGTGCTTCACAGTCTGGTCGGCGCATTGACAATAGGAACTCTGGCCGCCATCATATTGACTAGGTTTCTATATGCCCCTGTAGTATCCATGCTCTTTGGTGTTGACCGCGAACGACTAGATGAGGCCTGTAGGGTTACTCCAGCCCTTGTGCTTTCATGCATGCTTGGAGCAGTCTTCCATATTGCACTTGACATTCCGATGCATCCATACAATCCCGTCTTATGGCCATGGATCAATCCATTCGAAATTGTTGGCTTCTTGGTGCCGCTGATTGGATTTGGTGGAGCCAATCTCCTGCTCAGTGTGGCCATGGGAATTGGCGGCGTGGCGATCCTACTCAGGTACTTGGACGAGCGTCTGTGGGAGAGAGTCTGGCTTGGTGACAACTGAAATTCCTGAGAATCTGCGGTATCAGGTGAATCTCCTAACTGGAACAAACCACTCCTCAAGTGAGATTTGTGACTGTGTGTCCAAGACATCCTCATTCTCGTATAGGTGACGGATGAATTGGTTATAGGCCTCGACGCTAGGCGTACGTACCGTGGCAAAGAGGCTGTAATCTTCACTAGTTCGATGGAGGTCCCAAACCTCATCCATCACACTGATCTTGCGGGCCGTTTGCGCAATCGTACCTGGCATAGGTTTGATCTGAAGAAAGAACTTGATGGGCAGTCCGATGTTCGAGAACTTGATGGCTACGGAATACCCAAGAATCGCGCCGCGCGTTTCGAGTCGTTTCATTGCCTTTGACACTGCAGGTTGACTCAGACAAGGGTCCATGACTTTGCCAATCTCGCTCTGTGACAACGGGAAGGGGTTCTCTTCACTTGGAGCCTGACGATAGATTGTGCTCATCAGGTCCCAGTCCTTTGACGAGACAAGTCGAGGTCGTGGTGGACGACTCTCAAGAGTGAAGCCATGGGTCTTGTATGTTGCCAAGACCTGGACCAACTGATACTTTTCTGCCCGGGATTTGGCGACTACTTGGTCTACCCTGTCTAGAAATCCCTCGAAGGTACCGACTCCCCGGAATCTGAATAGGCCCAGGAGAGAGTGATCACCTGAGATTCCATCGAGGGATTCTAACTCAGCCATCTTCAGGAGTCCCTGACTTACGTCAAGCTCACGTGGGTTTGTCTTGATGAGCAGGATGGTGTTACGCTCAGCATAGACCTGCGCCGGGTCGAAGACTGTCACGTAGGCAAGGACGACTCCGTTTTGTGCCATCTTCCGGATTGTCCGAGCAACCCAGTTACGACTCTTCCCAATCTTGCTTCCTAGTAAAGCATGACTAGATCTGGAATTCTCCAGAAGTGACCTCAGAAGATCCTGCTCCTTCTTTGTCATGGATTGCATGGTTTCGGGCCTCAGTCGATGCGATTCATTCCTTGCCACGATGTAGGATTCATATATATCCTGCTCTCCGCATCAACCCGTGATTTGAATGACTGACTATAAGGTCAAGGATATTGGTCTTGCCGAGGAAGGCAGGATGCTCATCGAGTATGCGGAGAAGCACATGCCTGTGCTCATGCACCTAAGAAAGAAGTTCTCCAAGACAAAGCCGCTCAAGGGTATGAGGGTTGCTGGTTGTCTACATGTAACAAAAGAAACAGCCGTACTCGTGGAGACTCTTAGAGAGGTCGGAGCTGAAGTGGCCTGGTCTGGGTGCAATCCACTATCAACGAATGATAAAGTGGCTGCAGGACTCGCCGCGAATGATATTCCGGTTTATGCCTGGCACAATCTGAATACCGAGGAATACTACTGGTGTATTGAACAGACTCTAAAGACAGAGCCAACATTGACACTTGATGATGGTGCAGATCTCATCTTCACACTTCACAACAAGCATCAGGATTTGATACCCAATCTTTACGGAGGGTCTGAGGAAACCACGACTGGTGTGATTCGTGTTCGTGCAATGGCTGAGGATGGAGCCTTGAAGTATCCAATCATGGCCGTAAATGATGCTGATACCAAGCACATGTTTGACAATGTATACGGTACTGGACAGAGCGTGTTCGACGGCGTCATGAGAGCTTCGGCAATCCTGATTGCTGGCAAGACAGTGGTCATTGGTGGCTACGGTTACTGTGGCCGAGGGATGGCGGAGAGGGCCCGAGGCTTGGGTGCGAACGTGATTGTCACTGAAGTCGACCCAATTCGCGGACTGCAGGCGCGGATGGACGGTTTCAGGGTCATGCCAATGAAAGATGCGGCTCCTGAAGGCGACTTGTTTCTAACAGCCACTGGGATGAAAGATGTGATCACGGGCGAGCACATGAGGGTCATGAAAGACGGTGCTATGCTCGGTAATGCAGGTCATTACAATGTTGAGATCAACGAACCCAACTTGATTGCACTCAGTAAGAGCCCAAGGAAACGAGTACGTCATGCTCTAGATGAATACGAGTTGAAGGATGGGCGCAGAATCTACTTGCTGGGCGAGGGTCGGTTGGTGAACCTAGCCGCCGCTGAGGGCCACCCAAGTGAAGTCATGGATCTCTCGTTTGCAGGACAACTCAATGCAATGATTTGGATGGCCAAGAACGGCAAGGACCTCAAACCGGGCGTTTACGAGTTCCCCAAGGAGCTTGACATGCAAACAGCCATGGCCAAGCTGGAAACCATGGGCATCAAGATTGACAAGTGGACCCCTGAGCAGGAAGCCTACGCGAAGGCATATGCTGAAGGGACCTGAGAGAAGAAGGGGTGAGTAGATCATCCCATTCCTTCGCTTCATGAGGGTAAATCGCCGAATCCAACTAATCGGCAGTTCATGAGAAGTAACTCTAGAACATGGACTTGTCTAGCTTTGGTCTGAACACCCGTTCGAACTTGTCAAGTTTGGGCTTGATGACCAACTGACAATACCGCTGATTCGGGTTTCGTCGGTAGTAGTCTTGATGGTAGTTCTCGGCTCTATAGAACTCCTGTAGGGGAGTGATTTCAGTTACTATGGGGTTCTTCCACTGCCCACTTGCGTCGAGTTCAGTCTTCGCTCTCTCTGCAGCTTCCCTCTGCTTCTCAGTATTATAGAATATCGCAGAGCGATACTGAGTTCCAACATCATTACCTTGACGATTCAGGGTTGTGGGATCATGAGTGTTGAAGAATACCTCAAGTAGTTCTTCATAGCTTATCTGTTCCGGATCATACTCGATCTGACAGACTTCTGCATGACCTGTTCTACCCGTGCAGACCTGTTCGTATGTGGGATTCCGTACTTGGCCTCCTGCATACCCAGATACTACTGATTTCACACCTTTCAATTGCTGAAATACAGCTTCTACACACCAGAAACAGCCGGCTCCAAATGTTGCGAGTTCCATACAAGAACTCAGTGATTTGGCCTAATCAAATGACGGGAAGCGGCACACGTGAAGAGGATGTACATTGGCCGCCATTGTTATTGGCCAATCTTTCTGACGTAACTCTCGATATCGAACTTCCTCTCAAGACCTCTTGCGCTCATGTAGCGAACTTTGCCGAAGACTGGTCGCTCTCCCCATGCACGGTCATGCTTCCCAAAGCACCAAGCCACTCCTGCATAGCCATTCGGGTCACGACCATCAAGCTCATACTTGTTGTTTAAGTGAAGCGTAGTCCTATAGGCTATCTCGGGTGTGTGACTCCACTCCAGAATCTTCTTTCCCCAATACATCCGCATGTAGCCATGCATCTTGCCTGTCTTGACCATCTCTGTCTGGGCTGCATTCCAATACGGGTCATGCGTTTCGGCAAGTTCAAACTCCTCCAAAGTGTACTTGTGCTCGCGAGGATCACTCTTGTGTTCATCTAGTGTTGTCCGTGCCCATCCGGGAAGGCAGTCTATAGAGTCATAGTTTCTGTTGAAGTACACGAAATTCATACTCAGTTCTCGGCGTACGATGAGTTCCTCTAGGAAGGAGTCAACACCCGGATGATCGGCCCTTTGGACCTGCAAGGCAATGAAGATAGGAGAGATTTGACCGAAATGAAGGTAGGGGCTCAGATTTGATAGATAGTCTTCAGAGGGATCATTCCTAGACTTGTGGAATTTGTCCAGTTTCCTATTGATGAAGTCATCAAGTGCCTGCTTTGCTTTCTCAGTGCCTCCGTGGAAATCGGGTACTGGCTCAACACTTCTGTCTATGTCAATCGATTCGAGCAGTCTGACGGGATTGCTCAAATCCAACGAATCGACCTCCAAACCTCGCAACGTGTTCTCAATCTGATTCTCGGTAATTGGGTACAGAAAACGATCCACATTCCTCTGAATCTTGGGCCGTAGCGTTCCCGCAGAGTATTCCTCCTTCGCGGAGGCCACTTCTATTGGAACGATGACATTCGTTTCTACTTGAATCACAGGACATCTCACAGAATTCGAAATCTGCTCACGCCAGTCTCGTTGAATCCTTTGATAGTCTCTATCCGCAACTATCAAGACACACTCAGGGGACAGATCTCTGACTCCTTGACTCGGCGGTTCAGAACGAACAAGCAGACTGATGCCTCGATCTTGGAGCTTCTTCTCTGTTTCGACTAGGCCTTCAAGCATGAATGTGTAGCTCCTCTCGTTGGCCTCGGGGTAGTCAGGCGTGAGTCCAAAGTAGACCAGAAGAGGACTATCCAAGTCATTTGCTGTTTCAATGGAATACTCAAGTGCATGATTATACTCTGTTCTCTGTGATGACTGCATCCAATAGAGTACGAATCTTCCATCCTGCACCATGTTGCTGTTGAGTTTCTTAATGCGTTCTGCTTGAATCATTGGCGGCATTCCTTCAGTTTGTCAGATGAAATCCTCATTGCTTCTTCTTGCCACCAGTTCACCGGACCAAAGGTTTATCTGTATGTACTTAACAATAGTTTATCTAGACTGATGGTGTTCGGAGTTGAGAAGTGTCATGCAGTTCCCAAGGGTCTCTGGTAGTAACTTACTGGGAGACAAAGTACAGCTGCCCGATCAGCTTGATGCAGACTTCAACGTGCTTGTTGTGGCGTTTCAAAGATGGCATCAATCCTTGGTCGATAGCTGGGTACCATTCTTGGAGAGCCTGGTGGAGAAGAATTCAGACCTAGACTATTACGAACTCCCAACAATACGAAGAATGAACTGGCTCTATAGAACTATGCTCGACAACGGGATGCGCGCGGGCATTCCCTCAAGGGAAACACGTCGAAGAACGATTACATTGTACATAGACAAAGAACCATTCAAGAAACAGCTAGCAATACCTGACGAAAACAATGTTCATCTGTTCCTAGTCACATCCGAAGGCGAGGTGTTGTGGAATGCTTTAGGCGGGTTTGACGAGGAAAAAGGGAAGAGCTTGTCTGAAGCTCTAGGAAGAGCCAGAGGCAGCTGAGCTCATTCCTCCCGAGCGTTTCTCAGTTGAGCCATAATCGCGCCAAGCATAGCTTCCATTACATATCTTCTGAATGGGTTTAGGGAGTGCCACATCAAGAAACCTGGTAGTCCGCATGGTGCATATCTAATCCTAAGAGTTACCTTTGTGTTGTACTGCTCAATCTGCTTCAATAGAAGATCGAGTGCAATCTTCGCCGGGCTTCTCATTCTCGAGTAAAGCTGCAAATGAGTTTCAGGAAACGCCTTAACTACTCTCCAGCAGTCAATTGCAGACCCAGGCAATAGCTGCGATATCTTGCCTGTTGAGGTTCGCATCCCTTGTCCACCTGCAATCTCGTCCAAATATCCTCTAAGAGGCCATAGAATGCTCCCATAGCTCCAGCCTCTGGAACCCAAGACTCGAATTATCATATTCCAAACTTGGGTAGGTGAAGCGTCAATAATCGTACTTCGCTGTGCGTAGAAGAAACCTCTGGCCCATTCAGGATCAGCAGCCTGTCTCCATTCTGGTTGAGAATCCAGAGGGCCAATGTGCTTGGCAGTTCCTGCAAGTTCTTGATCTATCTGGCGAAGAGAAAGACGGATAGCTTCTCTGCTGGATAGAAGCCTCTGTGGGATAATCTCTCTTATGGATTCGTTCTGACATATGGCCTCGTTCTTGAGTCCATCCACCAGTGGACGAGCAACGGATGATGAAATGGGTGTGATGAGGGATATCCAATAGGAGCTTAGTTTCGGCGTCAGTATTGGCATCGGAATCACTAACCGTTTTGTGAGCCTGGCCTCTTGAGCATAGATTTTCATAAGGTCAAGATAGGAAACCACTTCAGGACCCCCGATGTCATATACATGATTTGCAGTTTCGGGATGTTCTAGAACGCCTACTAGGTACCTAAGCACATTGCTTATCGAGATGGGTTGGCTCTTTGTGCGAACCCACTTGGGGGTGACCATCGCTGGAAGTCTTTCAACAAGATGCCTCATAATCTCAAAAGATACGCTACCTGCACCTAGAATCATGGCTGCTCTCAGGGTGGTAGCAGGCACAGAGCCTGAGTGCAGTATCTTCCGGACCTCAGCACGAGAACGCAGGTGTTTGCTCAATCTTGATTGCTCATCTCCGAGTCCTCCCAAGTAGATGATTCGCTTGAGATTTGTGTCCTCGGAAGCCTCAATCATGTTCTGAGCAGCCTCACGGTCCGTTTCAGCAAATCTGCTTCCGCCATACATGGAATGTACCAAGTAGAAAGCGGCTGAACAGTTGGCACATGCCTCCTTCAATGAGGACAAGTCTAAGACATCTGTTCTTGCAAGAGGATGCACAACCCAAGGTCGATGCTCCAGACTTTCAGGTGTTCTGTAAGATGCCCTTACGGCGAATCCGTGTTTGAGTAGAGATGCTACGAGTCTTGTTCCAACATAGCCAGTTGACCCTAGAACAAGCACTCTTTCCATTGAAGACATATCTCGTTCACCCGGCAGTTCAGACTACAATCTTGGTATGATAAAAACGGTTCACCTGAGCCAAAATTGTGAAATGCGTCCTTGCACATACCAACGTGCTGGTTAGAGATCAAGGAGAGATTGAGTATGTCCGACCTCGAGGACAAGGCAACAGAGCTGACTGACTTTGGGCTTACACCGTATGAAGCAAGAGTCTACCTCACTGCTGTCAGACTCGGCTTGGCATCTGCAAGTAATATCTCCAAAGCGGCTGAGATAAGAAGAGAAGAAGTCTACAGAACTCTGCCAAGGCTTGAAAAGGCAGGACTGATTGAAAGGGTTCTTGGTAGACCAGTAAAAGTGAGAGCTCTCCCGGTAGACACTGCTCTCTCGATGCTGATCAAGAGGAAGGAGAGGCAGGCCAAGAGAGAGATCACGGATCTGAATACGAAGAAAAAGGACTTTCTCAACAGATTCCAGGACGAAACCATTCCACTAGAACCCGCTCATGAGGAATCCCACTTCATTCTGATATCAGAAAGAGACGCAGTCACTAGTAGGATTACATCCTTAATAGGCAGTGCAGAGAGAGCGATAGACGTCCTGGATTCAAGCGATAATGTCTTGCGATTCATAATGCAATACACGGAAGACTTGGAGAAGGCACGATGCAGGAATGTGATTCTTAGAGTCTTGACGGAATGTCCTGAGGATGAGAGCCTAATCCCCGAAACGCTTGAGAAGTATATTCCAAGTACATCATTCTCTCTCAAATACGTTCAAGATATGCCCAGTCGGTATATCCTCTTTGACGGGAGCGAGGCGATGATCACAACCTCAAAAGGCGGAACATTCTCTGACAGCAAGTGCCTTTGGACGGATGATGGTAGTCTAGTCGGGCTGATACAGAGCAATTTTCAGGAGCAACTTAGGAGTGCACAGGACTGGCGAACATTTGAGCGAACGCCCTCCGAGAGAATGACCCGTGTCCTGAACCAACTGAAGCCAAGAGATCACGTCATTCTCGTCTACGATTCTCCTGAAGCCAAACGCGATACGCTCTTCAGCTACATTGAACAGGGACTCGAAAGAGGACAGGCCGCCAAGTACGTCTGTTCTGAAGAGAGTTGTCAGGCGATCAGAGAGGCAATGAATGACTTCGGACTTGATGTATCCAAATACGAAAAGATCGGAGCCTTGGGAGTGATGAACTATACCGACATCTACATACGAGATGGAACTTTCAGCATTGAGCAAACCATGGATTCGTGGGAAAGGCTCTATGAAGAAGCAATGGAAAATGGATTCAATGGCATGCGAGTGACAGGCGAAATGGCTTGCTTCATTGATCACTCACTCGTTGAAGATTTGATAGAATATGAGAAGGCCTTGCACACGATTCTCGACATCCCAATGACTGCTGTCTGTGCGTATAATGCCGACTCTCTGGCTAAGGTAGACAAGCCCATTGATGTCTATTCGGAGCTCGTCAAAGCTCACGGGAAGGTACTGTTCGCAGGAAAAGACAGCACAGAAGGGAAGATAGAGATTCGCATAGCGTGAAATCGCGTTGAGTCCAGAAGCCCCTAGCTCTTAGGTCTATAGAGGCAGATAGATCCACTGCCGCATATCGAGAAGGCAAGGTATACGCCTTATCAGCTTGAACTTGAGTAGTCTGCGGAGCGCATACCTTACGGTCCTGGGGGCAAAGGAGACCTCTTCTATGAGCTGCTTGGGTGTTACACCGTTCTTGCCTCTCTTTCTAAGGATGTCTAATACTATTCCTTGGCTCTTCGTCAGCTTTACACCTGCAAGCTTGTCATCAAAGCGCTGATCAGTCATCATCTGACAATCACCCCTTAAACGACTCTTTGGCCTACCAATTTGTAATTTAAGCATGTGTGACTGGGTTGCCACAGTCACAGTTTCATGTGCAGTGTCTGGATTCCAAGAATGTGTCAAAGGGCAGCTCGCCGGTAGGGCTATGAGGCGAAGTTATACTCGAAGTGCAGTTGTGTGTATAGCGGGTGCTGTGGATTGAAACCAATCGATGAGGTTCTTGGGACACTACTCGATTCTGTTCATGTGGGAATCGTCGTAATCGATTCTGACAATTGCATTATATCCTTCAACCGAATGGCCGGAGAGATGCTTGGTCAAGATGCGGAAGGCAGGATTGGCACCTCGATACTTCTTTGTCATCCTGAACGCGCAGAGCCAGGCGTCCTGAAGATGATTGAACAGATGAAGAATGGCGAACTGAAAGACTACGAGGGGTGGGTCAATTTCGCTGGTAGAATGCTGTATGAATACATCTATCCTCTGTGGGATGATGATGGAAACTACAGTGGTGCTGTGGCCGAACTCCATGATGCAGTCGAAAAGGCAGAGTATCTCAAGAGTCAGGGCGACTGGATGGCACCTGAAATGCACGGACTCGGAGAAAGCGCTCCCAGAAGTCCGCGCTAGGAAGCAGCCAGCGAATTAATCACTCCCGCCTCTCACGTTCCAAAATGCCGGTCAGGCACCCAATTCCACCAGCAGCTTTTCCCAGTTCATGAATCTCTACTGTGTTACACTGGATGCCAACATCTTCATAGAATGATTGGGTCGTAGGGTTTCCGGCGGCCATGAGTATACGTCCTGGACCCAGTGTTACAAAGTTGAGTGACATTCCCTTGGCGACCTCCTCTTCATCTGGTGCGAAGACCAAGGAATAGCCGCGTTCTCTCATGGCCTGCATGGCCCCGTAGGGGGTTCTGCCCGACCTGCATACAGCTAGATCCCGACCAGCAAAACGAAGGTCCCCCATGAGGTGCATGGACCCGTGTGGTAGGTCAACTGTAATTGGTTCTACCTTCATTTCGCGAAGAAGACTGGAAACCTGCGATGCACCTTCCTTGTTCGTGCGCAGACCCATGCCTATCAGGACTGTTTCAGAGTCAATCCAAGCCGCATCAGCACCCTCGAACGTCCCGGCACCCCGAACAATTCGAAGAATGGGAATCCCGAGCTCAGCTAGTTTCCGAGCAACAAACCGCTCCTCTCCTGCTCGCACAGTAGAGGCCGGGCGGGCTAGAATCGCACCTTCGGGCGTCATGAAGAACAAATCTGCCATGAACATAAGATTCGGGGGAGGCGTGTTGGGCGGTTCAACAAAGAGGACTGAAACGCCAGCGTCCCTGTAGGCATCAGCCAAGGCATCATGCTGTTGGCAGACTAAACTGTAGTCAAGATTTTCAAGCATCTGTACCTTGTCAGGCTCTGTTACATTTTCCAACTCCGGACCCGGGCAGTGCAGCAACACAGAGTTGAGAGGAGACCATTCAGATTCGACTCCACACTTGGCCCAAATGGTTCCTATTTCTTCACGAAGTGGTTTCTTTCGGGGTGACCAGCCGGCACCTCCATATGCTGAGGCCTTTGACCTGTCTTTCAATTTCCTCTGACCCCTTCATGTTTTGTATGCGAATCTTATTCCTTTGCTTCCTTATCCTTCCTTCTCTTCAGCCGCAGTGCTGCGACGACGCCCTTCTCCTTCATCACCTGCTTCCGGAGATCACCCTCCGTCATCGAGAAGAACTTTGTACCGAAATCCTTGACTCGTTCCCAGTCTATGGACAGACCCAGTCCTGGCTCTTGAGGTGGCTCGATGAATCCATCTTCCGGCACAATTGGACTGTCCAGAATCCCATCTCGAGACTCGGGAGTCCATGAGTTGGGCTCATGCGGGTACTCGAGAGGGTATTCTCGGTCCGTTAGCGCGGACACATGCAGATTGGCCCAGAGACCAACACCATTTGTCCAAGTGTGGGGGCTGAATCCGAGACCACGCTTCTTGACCTCTTCGAGAGTTTTCAGAGTGTCTTTGAAGCCGAAAATGGTCACGTCAGGCTGGTATATGTCGAGACTGTCGAAGTTGAGAAACATCCGTGCTTCGGGCCAACCAGCATTTAGCTCGGCTCCTGCAATCTTGATTATACTAGAATTCCTTAGCCTAGCATAGTCCTCGTATGAGTGCATGTCGAGCGGTTCCTCCAACCAGCGGATGTTCTGATCGCTGATGGACTCAACGAATGCACTGGCACGGGCCAAGTCCCAGATAGGGGGCCGGTCCACGATTGTTACTGGCCACCCTTGATTGGCATCAATCATTAGAGGAAACTCTGAGTCTACAAGCGATCGTGTTTCTTTGATAGAGTTGACATCTCTTTCCAGTGTCTTTGACTTGACACGTAGTTTGACTCCGTGATAGCCCTCGCTCTGCGCTTTGTTAACCACCTTAGAGTGGTGTTTTGGATCACACACTGCTCCTGTTGACCAGTAGACGGGTATGGGTTTGTCAGTCCCGCCGAGCATCTTCCATATGGGAACCTCTTCGGCCTGAGCCTTGATGTCCAGAAAGGCTGTTTCCATCCAGAAGTTTCTCCATCCGAGATAAGAAGCCTCTCGTATCCTTTGGTGCGCGAGTTCGAGGTCACAAGGGTCCAAGCCGAGAACATATGGAGCTAGTAGACCTCCCAGGCCTTCTCTCTCTTCTCCAAAGGCAATCCCGGCGGCATGTCCTATCAGTTCGGTATCAGTGGTTAGCTGCAGCAGTGTAAAGCGGTTGTGAGTCTGCGGATATCCAGGAATCCATGAAGGGAAGAATGCCTTCTTCAGAGGTATAGATATGTGATACATGTCAACTCGTATTATCTTCATGTATCTACTCACCTCGCTTGGTGGCAAATGACGGTATACGAAGTAGTGCAATGGGACTTGTTATCTCTTCTGTTGGATTGAGCAGATGGGCAAACCGACCCGGTCAATGTGGACTAGGGCAATCAGTCCGCTTCTCCTAATGCCATAAGAGAACATTTTACATAGACACTTGTACGGTCGAGTCTGTAGAAGATGGCATGGTGTGTATTGGTCAAAGGGCCTTGTAGGGGAAAGCTTTGTGATTTCTGGGCGCGGGTGCGAATTAAGAAAGCAGACACAGATGAGCTGCTTGAGGAGATGCGCGAAACCATCTCAGTTTGTCGTGACAATGGACAGAATATTGAAGATGCCATTCAAGACTTCTGGAAGTTGCTCGGCTTGAGAGACCTTGAAAGTCTCTGCATAGAGGATTCCGACCTATGCACAAAGATTAGGATTTTGGAAGAACAGGTACGAAGTCAGGTATCCTAGACAAAAGAGAAGGGCATCTTGGTTTCCTGTCAGGTTCTACGAGAAATAGATGCCAGAGGGGCAGCAGAGGAGTTCTGCCACCCGTCTGGCTTCTGAATCGACTGCCAAATCACCTTATGTAGAAGGAGGTCATGAGCACGTCGTGATCTGAGCTCCACACTCCAGTAGTTGAGTCATCACCAAAATGGGGCCACGAGAAATCTGTATTGAAGTGGACCACCTTAGCCTTCAGGAAGATATCCAGCAGTGATGGCGTGATTAGAATGTGATCAAGCACCTCCGAAACGCCACGGTAGATGTAAGTGTAGCGACTACTCTTCGGGACCTGGTAAATCAGATCTACTAATCCACCGGCTTCTAGTGTCTCTATCGGAGCTTCGAACTCAAATGAGTTGAGGTCACCCAGAACCATGACCTTCGCGGATGAATCAGCATCTTGAATCTCATCGACCAGGGCACCTACCCACTCTGCCTGTTCAACACGGCGGGGTTCCGTGTCTGCATAGGTGGGAGCGTATGTCGATTTTGACTTGAAGTGATTGATGATTAACCACAGATCTTCACTGAACATGTCTCTCCACCACGACCATGAGGGGCCTTCGGGTATGGTCTTTATGTGAACCACTAATGGTGGCCGTGAGAACAGCGGATTGTAGCCCTCAGGACATGAGAATTCGGGATCCTCTCCTGGTCCGTAGCCGTCTTCCAAATCCGTACAAGTCTGTCGTGCTTCGGCACTTAGAACCTCCACCCGATCCAGACGATAGAGTAGGCCAACGTCAACTGCTCTGTAGTAGGGCCCTTCAATGAGTACTACTCCGTATGTTCCAGCAATTGGGTCAGTATTTGCCAACCTCTCGAGAATCTCGAAGTTCTCTACCTCTTGGACCGCAATCAAATCAGGCATCTGCAAGAGGTCATGAATGGCCAGAGCGTGCTTTGAGAGTTGCAGCTCGACTACTTCAGGGTCATTGACCGTGTCGTCTAGGTCCGGGTCATCGATTTCGTCGAAGAGATTATACATGTTATAGGTGGCAACAGTAAGACCACCAGTCAGACCAAGATCTGGTACGTACTCGGACTCTGCCCACGACTCAGTGACTACTTCTGGTGGGTGGTCCGGACTAGGCAGTACCTTGTACTCATCATACGTGTAGTCAAGTGGACCATATAGATTCCTGACAATATTACCAGTCCTAGTATTGACCACATATCCGCCTGCGTCGTCTGTGAAGATTATCCCACCTGTGCCAGCAGGATCATCCAAGAACACGCGCCTAACGTCCGAGGACGCTACAACACCGGCAGCCTCACCATATTGGTTCGTGCCCGCAACAGTCCTCATGGACTTGACAGATACGAGCATGCCTTCGAGCGCCTCATAATAGACATCGGAGTCATAGTCGTCAAAAGGTGGATTGAGCTCAACCGGGTCAGGAAGCGGATTGTCGGTAGACAATACAGTAACCTGGGGCCCCGATAGTTCGGTCAGGCCATAGTACTCCACGACTCTGCCGGACAGCCAGACCTCATCGCCAACGCTCACATCACTCCAGTAGTTCCATACGAAGATGCCGTCTGAGGTATCAGGGTTCCCATCACCGGCTGTGTCTTGCACAAAGAAGCCACTCTTCTCATAGTAGCCTTGGTAGACAGCCGTCACTATACCCCAAGTGTCAACATACTGATTCATGAGTGGGCTAGACCAACCATCTCCCTGAATCTCAGGAATGGAATAGTCTGGATTATCATAGGCCTGTAGCGTGCCAGGGGTAAAGCCTAACATAATCACAAACACACTCAGAAAGCAGACCGCCAGAAGCCTGCGTTTCTTTGTCTGCGTCATTTTCTTCTCTCTCTCCCTTCTAGAAATGTCATGACATCTTACAAGGTTGGGTTGTCTGACATTTGGTTGCAGCAGGTGTCTGGGTCCTATTTCTCTGTTGTGCCTAGATTTCCCGTATTTCGAAGCCCGGGACAGAATAAGATGATTCTTGAGTGATTTTCGAAGCTTATGTAGAAAAACCGGACTTGGCAAGAGACCGCCGAAATCAGGCCTTCTGAGCACGTTTCAACGGCATCACTGTGTGTTGTTCTGTTTCCGATATGCGCGTCAAGTGTCACTCAGTGGAGTCGGTAGGTTCCTCATCATCAGAAAGCGCGCCTTCTTCCCTGTCCTCGTAACTTCTGAAAGGCGCTGGAACGAGGTGACTGTCTTCTTCCAAGGGAGTGAGTAACCCTGTTCCTATGGCCTCTACCACCAGACTGTATGCCGTGAGCTCATCAGTGCCTGCCAAGACTAGCCTCTTGACTAGTTCATTTGGTGTTACTCCTTCACTGATGTCTGTTTCAGTCATCAAACGCTCAAGCGGTCTGTATCTTCTGGTCAGTTGCTCCCTATCAATGCCAGTGTACTTGTCTAAGAGGGAACCGTCAAGGCACTCGCCAAATATCTGGTCAATAGTTCTCTCAAACGCCCGGGTCCCTTCTGGACTCGTTGTCATTCGTGTGAGTATTTCTGTTTCATCGTCAAGCAAGGCCCCGATGCTCCTTCCGAAGGACTCGAGACTCTCGGTCTGCCCTGAAGAGGGAGAACCTGTCGTCATAACTGCACAGATCAGCATCTCTGTCTGCACTGCAGTGATTATCTCGGAGATGGGAATTGCGACCCAGAGTCGCTCCTCTTCTTTGAACTCGGACCTGAAGAGCGAAATGGCAGAGATGAAACCACTTACGAGTGCCTCCTCAAGTCCGCCCTTGAATACCTTAGAGTACACTGGGAGACCTGTATTTCGGTGAATGACAAAGAACCCGATGATGTTGTTGGCATCGTCAAATCGGGACTCATAGGCCAAAAGCTCTAGTTTCCTTTGAACAGTCTTCTTCTTGTATGCCCGACGTCCGAGCGCAACCGCTGTGACTAGAGCAATCAATGGACCTCCACCGGGCAGGAAAACCCAAGCATAGTATAGCACAGCAGCTGGGATATCGGATCCGACATTGAGTAGGATTGTCAATGTGAGTGTCTTGTAGTTCGTCTTTGAAATGGTGATGTTTAGGACATACCCGCCTGCTCCGGGCATCTCCATCCTCGCACTAAACAATCCATTGACTGCTGGAATCTGACCCGTGGACAGTACGTTTTGTTCATCTATGAAGTCGGTAATGTAATACGCGACATCGGCTTCCACGATGGATTCCTGCGTGTCATTTGCAATAAGCCTCAGTTCAATGTCAATGTGGCCGTATTCACTGGCCGAACGTGTCAGATTCAGTTCATAGCCAGTCGCGATGGCAATTGGAATTGCCTCAACAGTCATTATGAAGCTGAAAGTCTGAGGCTCAAAGCCGCGCTTCTGTAGGTGGAAAGTCGCATTCCTTTCGCCAAGGATTGAAGGTGTCAGAGTGAAATTATACCAGCCTTTTGATTGTGTTTGAAATGAGTAGAAGTTTCCAATGTCCGGAGATGGCGTGAACTGTGCACCCTCAACCCCCTCAATGAGATTCGAGTTGAAAAAGAAGGCCATATAGTAAGAACGCGTTAGGTAGAACACATCGGGTTTGCCTATGCAGTCAATTGTAGTAGGTGTTGATTTCACTTCAAACGTGTATGCTACATGAACGGATGCATAACCATGTTTGGAGAAGATTATGGATAATGAATAGTCACCAAGGTCACCTGTGGTGAAATTGAATTCGTAGAATCCGCCACCCGCATCCCTCCAACGAATCTCAAAGGGCGTGTATGTGATGTTCACAGTGGCACTCTCAATCCCTACTATGTCGCTCATGTTGAACCAGAGCGTGAATGAGTGTTGAATGCCGGAGTACATAGTATCAGGAGGCCCCATGCCAACAACAGTAGTTGGGAGATCTTCTACAACGAATGTGAAGTCCAGGCCCGACGTCTGATAGCCTGGCCTCGATGCCCGTATCGTCAAGAAGTGGGTTCGAACGTCTGTGCTTCTGATTCTTAGGTAGTATCCATCGGGTTGCTCTGTGACATTGTAGTTTACACCCAGACTAGGTATAACTTCAATGGTTGCAAGACTGATGTTCGCGGGAAAGTCGGTTCTTTCAAAAAGAAGGGTGATTTCAAGAGTTTCATTGTAGTAGGCATTCCCTGTGTTCAGCCCGTTCGACGTTCGAAGAGTCGTTTCTGCATCTGTAACGTAGAGGGTAAATACTGTGGTGGCACTCTGATATCTTGGGAGTGTAGCCCTGAACACAATCTCATAGTCGTCACCAATCAAGGGAATCAAGGTAATGGAGTAATTACCGCCTCCAACGTCAGTGATATTCGAAAAATCAATTCCAGCGGCGGGAATCACTGATAGAACCGTGATCGTGGCATTCTCAAGACCAACTAGACTCTCATCTTGAAAAGTGAGAATAAGCGTATAGTTCTTGTCTGGCGCAATCTGATCGGCAGACTTCTCCAATGAGAGAATGCTTGCGAGGGGGGACACGGTGAGAGTGAAGGAAACCAACTTGGATTGGTGATTCACTAAGCTTGCACCAATAATGAGGGAGAAGGTCCCATGATCCACGGGGTGTAGGATGATAGAGTAGGTTCCGTTTCCATGATAGGTGGACGTTGAGGAGTTCAAGCCAGTATCTGGTGCCATACTGACTACACCCACATCCGCACCCGCTAGGCCCTCTCCAGTGCTATTCAGGTATTGGACTACTACAGTGTAGTTGCTCTCGGCGTTAATGGCTGCAACAGAATCGTTCAGGAGGAGGAGTTCTGTTTGTATATCCCCAACTGTGAGAGCAAAGGTGATGAAAGCCGTCTTGTGTTTCTCCTTCGACCCGGAAACCGTCACGTGGTATTGCCCACCGAGGCTAGCACTGAATTCTATGGAGTAGTTCCCGGACTGCCCCCCCACTTGAGTGGTAGCGCCCCACCCCAAGCCTCCGGAGGGGCCAGTCCAGCTTTCTACTTTCACTGAGGCATCAGGTATCCCAGTTCCATCCAGATACTGATACCTGAGAATAGCCGAGTACGTGGCTCCGATGCCTATTTCCACGTACTCGTCACCCATGAACTCCAACTCTGCATCGGATGTGATTCGTATCTCAAACGTACATGTGGCATCCTCATAGAACGACAAGGAGGAATTGACCACTACCGTGAAATTCCCAGTCCCGGTCAGAGTTGTGTTGAAATCAGCCTCCCACCAGTCCTTGGCTATGTTGGGTCGAAAGTAGATCTCATGCCCGGACCAATTACCCACTACTATGGCAGATAAGTCTAGTATTGCTTTTCCTGAATCTGCATCTGTGAAGGTCACCGCTCCAGTCACGTTCGTGTCAATTTGCGCATCGATGGCCGCGGAAACTGGTGAGAGAGTCGTTGAATGATTGACACTGAACCCGATTCTATCAAACGCGACTTCTGTACCATTCTCCCAGAACACTTCAATAGACCACATTCCGGGCGTGGCATTGTATGGTCCCAGGACAAGGGCACTACCATTCACTTCTCCGTCAAGTCCGTCAAGGTTCTCAGTTGTCCAGATAGAACCATTCGGGAGAAACCAGTCAGCGCTGACATCCTCGATTGTACTGGGAATGGATGCTCCATTCGCAACCAAGGCCTGGAATCTGATCAAGTTCCCACTCCGGAACCAGCTTTCATTAGTCCACGAAGACGACGTTTCATTCCAAAGTTGGGATGTAGTCTGCTGTGCATAGTTCGGTGCATCGAACTCGATATGCCACCAACCAAGATTATCCAGAACACTTCCCGAGATCTGAATGCTTCCCGACACGACAGTAGATTGAGTCGTGACGTCCTCTGAGAACGCATTATAGACTGTTGCATTGACGTAATCCGATGGATGATCAATTTTCATTTCAAAGTCTTGCAGGAAAGTATGAAGAGGTACATAGACATAGGCGGTGAGGGCTGTTGGAAGTCCAATCTGGGCAGTGTATGACAATCCTGTCTGCCCATTCTCAGGAGTCCACGTTGAATTCAAGTTACGAAAGACAGAAACGAAACGAGCCTCATAGTCAAACGAAACAGTCGTGTTTGAAGAAACGGTTAGCGTGACCAGATTTGTTTCCCAGTTGCTGTGGTTGATGAGTAGTCGTCCAGTTCCTGAAAGCCCCGTGATCGGAACTGTACCCACTGGAACCAACGAAGCAGCTAGGTCAACCTCCTCAAAACCAGGCGAGTCTGCTGCAATGAATGAAACATCATCGAAGTAGAAGAACACGTAACGTGCGTTGTCCCAATCACCGTCGAAGTCTTCTCTGTCGCCCTCGAAGGTTCTATCTTCGATGATCTCGAAAACAATTCTAATCTCAAATGTGCTCTGAAGACCCGTAATGGACACTGGTACGGGACTCAGACTTTGCCAGACGTCCCTTGCAGGAATGGTTGTTGGGTCAATGCTCCAGAGCACTTCAGTTGTCGAACCATCGCCGACCTCGATCCTCAGTTCCATATCGTCATCCTGTCGTGTTCCAATGGGACCTTTGTGGTAGAGATAGTCCATGCTGAGAAGAAAGTTGGTCTCCGACATGCTATTGTCAATCTCTTGGTACCAATAGACATGCGAGTTTTTGTAGAACTTGAAGTCCTGAGGATGACCAGTAGATTCACCTTCTGCCCAGAGTTGTATGTGGCGGCCGGAGCTCTGAGAATAGCCGGCATAGATACTCTGCTTGGTAGGTTCATCGTTCAGACTCCTGGCATCCCATCCGAGTGGATAGTTGGCCACGCCTCCAGACGGTTCACTATTATTGCCGGGTATACCATTGTCAAAGGTGCCGTTTAGAGCGTACAGTCTGGATAGACTGCTGACATTGACTTCCACTTGATTGCTCATCCATCCGTTTCCCGTGTCCAGTGTGAGATTGGATTGCACAACGGGTTGAGTGTCGGTGCGGGTGTGAATGAAACCGGTTGATTCAGTGTTTATCCCCTCTTGTCTAATCTCAAGGGGGTTGAAAACGCCGCTGCGCGTGTCGGCTGACAAGACCAGATCCATCGTTGGAGGAGAGTCAGTATGCTTGGTAGTAGAGTCGTCCGGAAGAAGTCTGGAATCTACCGATGGTTCGATGTCTAAAGCCACAGCTAGGAGCATAGCCACGATTGACAGTATGATGACTCTCTTCCTGAGCACCGGGACCTTCTCCAGGCAAGTCCGAACATCGAACTGCGTGCTTTGAAACGGTCTAATTCGGCTTTAGGCACATAGCTCAAGGAAAACGCGATGATTCTGTATTTATGTGGATTCGGCACAAACGAACTCCGCTATTTGGACAAGTTTGACACATTCTCGAGAGTCAGACTATGCATTGCGAAATGCACACCTAAGAAAGCATCTCAGTTACAGCAATCATGTTTCCGCGATTCAATAGCCACTTCCGGTCCAATGCGCGCTTCACAGCTTGCATCTCTTGGATTCCCTTCTCTCCATACATAACCTCAAGAAAGCCACGTTTGAGTTTGCCAATTCCATGCTCAGCCGCTACTGTTCCACCAAGTTCCACTGCCTTTTTCGCAAAGAGCATGTAGTTGTCCATGCCCTGCTTGACTTCCTCATTGTTGCGAGGTAGCATATTGACGTGAAGATGGTTGTCACCGACGTGGCCGAATATTACATACTCCATTCCTTGTGCCTCAAGAGTGTCACGATAGAACTTGAGATAGTCACGAAGGGCCTCATCTGGAACAGCCATGTCTGTACCAATCTTGTGAACCTCGTGATGCTCTGCCTTTCTCATGGCGATTATGGCATTCACGGTTTCCGGGACGAAGTGTCGGACTGTCTTCATCTTCTGAAGCTCTGACCTGTCCATTCCAGCCCAGCTGGATTCCGAGGAGGTGTTGTGTCTATTGAGAATCTCCTCTAGGCCCATGACCTTCGACTCCATTGTTTCATCTGTATATGAGAACTCAAAGAAGACTATCGCCTTGGTTTCGGGAGACATCGCAGGCACTCTGATACCAGACGAAGTGGCCTTCTCTTTGATCATTTCAATTGCATTTGAATCAAAATACTCCAGGAAGTTCATCGGTACTGGAGTGTTCGGAGCGCGGATCTCGTAGACAAAATCGATGGCATCCTCTTCGCTGGGGAAGAACGCCATGACAGTCATTATGTTATCTGGCATCTTGTTGAGACCCAGCTCCACCTCTGTTATCACACCCAGTATGCCCTCAGAGCCGATGAAGAGGTCGATTAGGTCCATGTCCGGTTTCGCAAACAGTCCAGCAGCGTTCTTGGTGTCTGGCATCTTATAGCTCGGAACCGGAATGTCAGTCGCGGTCCCGTCACTGAGAGTAATTTGGAACTTGCCGTCCTCTGCCATTACTTGCCCACGCTCAATGTCTAGGATGTCCCCGTTAATCAACACAACTTGTATTCTGTATATTCCTCCAAGCCACGCACTCATTTCGGTGGGGTCAACTGGGAATGTAAAGTCGCCAGACTCTCCAAGGAACTGTTCAAGAACTTTCTGTTGAGCCCCTGTTCCTTTGCCCTTCAAGCTGTCAAGGCTCTTTGAGGTCACAACGCTGACCAAGTCTTCGAGAAGGACCCCAGCTTGCGCACATATGGAATAGAGTCCATCATTAGCACTGTATTCCATATAGAGCAACTTGGTCATCTTCTCTAGATTGAGAGTAGTTCCACCAAGGGGAACAGCAGCACCTGTGAGGCCCGTCCTTCCTCCTTGAACAGTGACAGGAGTCCCAGAATCATATGCTTCCTTCAGGACTGCAGCAATCTGTTCCACAGTTGCAGGGAACACAATCTTGTCAGTCTGCCCATCGAACGAGTGGCTCTCGTCATCTAGATAAAGCGCGTACGTGTCACTAATCTCAGCTTGGTCAGTGATGACTTTCATCTCAGAGAGATCTGCGCTGGCAGGTGCAGATGCTTTGATTTGATTGGTCATTTTCAGCCTCACTTCTTGTCTGATTGATTCAGGCCAATCTAGGTTTCAATATCAAACATTTGGTATGTAAAGGGGCTCGGTCAACGTGCAGACTCTTTTTTTGGAACGGAGTATAACGAATCTACTGTGCACGGAGAATCGTTCCGCCTGGAATAGTGAGAGGCTATGAGAATAGCGGCAGTATCTGACATTCATGTTCGTCCGGACAAGGGGGATGAGGCACTCCTTGAGGAGATTCACAGTCGGGTTGAGGAGATATCTCCGGATGTCTTTGTAATCGCAGGGGATGTCAGCAATAGGATAGCCACTCTTTCAGACACTCTGGCGAGGCTCCGCGCTTCCAGTGCTATGAACTTGTTTGTACCCGGAAACCATGACATCTGGTTTGAAGAGAATATTGGACTTGGGTCCTTGGAGAAGTACTCTACCGCACTAAGCGACGCATGTAGAGAGAGTGGTTTTCTCTATCTTCCAGATGCACCCTACGTGAAAAAGAAGATAGCATTTGTAGGGTCCATTGGCTGGTATGATTACTCTTTCAAACGGGAAGACTTGAAGATACCATACAAGGCATACGCACAGAAGGAGTGGAGAGGCAACATTTGGTACGACCAACTCTGTATTGACTGGGGATATACCGATGTGGAGGCGACAACTCTGTTCAATCAGAAACTAGAGTATGACCTGTCAGTTCTATCAAAGAGCATAACCCGAGTGGTGTTCGTTTCCCATCATCTTCCATTCCGCGACTTGACTCTCTATAAGGGGCGACTGCCTTGGGACTTCTTCTCGGCGTTTATGGGAGCAGAGAGCACAGGAAGACTGTTGCTGTATGATGGGCGGGTGATTCTAACGATATCGGGTCACAGTCACATAAGAATGCAAAAACAGTTCAATGGAATCAGATCCTTCACGGTTTCACTTGGCTACGGACGCCCTGCTGATGGCAACTATTCAGATCTCGCTCTGAACGCAGTCGCTCACATCGAGGTCGTTGATGGAAGTGTCAAAGCTCACGATTTCGTTGAGGGAGATATATGCGAAGGAATGCCATATGCGGATGCCAGATAGACACTCTGATGCGACACATTAATGAGCAGG
>LRSK01000185.1 GCA_001563325.1 Candidatus Thorarchaeota archaeon SMTZ1-83 | reverse complement strand
AGAATTTGGGTGCGCTTGACATCAAACTCTCCGATGATGACCTAGGAAGTTTGCACGAAGTGTCCAACTGGGAGGAGATGGACTTCCTAGCACGTTGATATATTTCTAGTAAACTCAATCGACTTTCGAAATATCGGCAAACCTGTCCATTCAAGAAAGCTTCTTTAATTGAATCGAGAAGGTGTCCCTGTTCGGAGATTGTCTCAGGGGACTAAACATGCGAGCCGTTCTGAAACTAGGAGGTTCACTCCTCTACGACGACATGGGCCAGATTCTCACAGACCGAGTGAGAGCCTATGCCAAGGTAGTGAACTCCTTCGTGGATGATGGGCACAGCATGGTCGTTGTGGTCGGCGGTGGTAAGCCTGCAAGGCTCTTCATCGCAGCCGCCAGAGAGCTTGGGGCCAGTGAGGCCCAATGTGACTGGTTAGGAATCAAGATAGCCAGAAACAACGCTGAGCTCCTGTGTGCGGCCCTCGGAAACGTCGCATATCCCAAGATAGTGGAGACCCTCGATGAGCTTGAAACCGCAATCTGCCCAGGCAAGGTTGTCCTCATGGGAGGGCTAACACCGGGCCAGTCGACCAACGCAGTAGCAGCTCTAGCTGCAGAAACTGTACAAGCTGATATGCTACTCAACGCGACGAATGTTGATGGGATATACGACCGCGACCCAAAAGAACCAGGTGCAAAGAAGCTGGATAGTGTCACGGTTGATGAACTCAACCAGATACTCTCAGGAACTGGCACTCGCGCTGGAGAGTACAAGCTCTTCGATCCTGTGGCAATCAGAGTAGTGGGACGGTCGAGAATTCCTACTGTGATATTCAATGGAAATGATCCAGACAACCTTCTCCGTATTGTGAAGGGGAAGGATGTGGGAAGCAGAATCGTACATGAACCGGGCAAATGATTCCAGAAAGGAGACAGTACAAGTTGAAGAGGCTACTTGAGAAGGTGTTTGCATCCCGCGCTCAGACAAGGGTGGTTCAGCATTTTCTGGACCGGCCGAAGGAGTTCTTCAATCTTAGTAGAATCGCCAAGGAAACTGGTTTGGCGCATTCAACCATCCATCGTGTTATGCAGCCCCTAGTTGACATGGGGTTGGTGAAGGAGATAAAGGTAGGTCAGCAAATACGCCTCTTCATTCTGGAAACCGAGGATACCAAGAGCAAGATACTTGCTGACTTCTATGAACAGCTCAGGCCCCATCTTGACTAGCAGAACGGGAAGGGCTAAATAGCAACATGATGCAGCTTCCTCTGAGATTCGCCGAGGTAGCCAAGTGGCCAAAGGCGACGGACTCAAGATCTAAACAGAGTCGCCAGACTCCGCTGAGAAATCCGTTCTCGTAGGAGTTCGTGGGTTCAAATCCCATCCTCGGCACCATCTCCTGTTAGATTGGTTCACCTTTCTTCTGTCGGATCATTGCAGGTCCAAGACTCCAAGAGGCCGTGTCAAAGAAGGTTTAAATCAAAAAGGCGGCAAAGGTATGTGAGGATATGTACTCGCTTCATGTCTGAATGGACGGGGAATCTCGATGATCTGGGTCTTATTGGTGGCCGTTGCGACTGTGGTCGTCACTGCTTTGGTGATTGACAGGCGTCGAGAAGTACTTCCAGACTGCAGGAAGAGGGATTCTTTCGCACAAGAGATCTTCTGCTCAAAGGTCGTGGACAGCGCCTTCTTCCCTCTCGAATCAAAGGAGTATGAGAGGGCGGTCACCGGTAGCGGGATAAGGGGAAAATAGAGCACTATTCTGATTCCTTATGCTAGTCTGACTGTCCTAGGAACCACAACTTTTACCTTAGATTATCTTCATGCAGGTGGACATAGTCACTTCAGAGAGTAAGGAGAAGCCCGACATGGGGAAGATGAGATTTGGACTGTATGTGCCCAACTTCGGAAAGTCCTTTGGCTACGCTGAAACGCTTGCAGACTTGGCTAGAACTGCTGAGGATTCTGGATGGGACGGTTTCTTCATATGGGATCACATCCAGATGGATAAGACCAAACCAGTACCCATGGTGGACCCATGGATTGGCCTAGCAGCCATGGCGACAGCCACCGAACGCATAGGACTGGGTACAACAGTCACACCCATCCCGCGCCGAAGACCTTGGAAATTGGCGAGGGAAACAGTTTCTGTGGATCATCTATCACACGGGAGACTGACTCTGGGAGTAGGTCTAGGATCCCCACCGGAAGAAGAGTTTCGAGTGTTCGGAGAGGTGTCTGACACAAAGATACGAGGTAGAATGTTAGACGAGGGAATAGAGGTTCTGCTGGGCCTATGGAGTGGCAAACCATTCAGTTTTGATGGTCAGTACTACAAGATTGACAACGCAAAGTTCTACCCGAAGCCCTTTCAAAAGCCTCGGATACCGATCTGGGTTGCAGGGACGTGGCCTAACAAGAAGCCGTTCCTCAGGGCTGCTACCCTTGATGGAATCTTCCCCTTGCGTGCAGGATCTTGGAAAAGACTGTTTCCGAGTGACTTCAAAGACATACTCAATTTCATAGAGGCGAAACGGACCGCAAAGACTCCATTTGATGTTGTGGCAATGGGAATAACATCTGGTAAGAAACCAGAGAAGAGAAGGGAGTATGTGGCAGGATATCATGAGGCCGGCGCCACCTGGTGGTTGGATCTCATACTCTCGTCGGTGAAACCAGATGATGTCCGGAAGCGGATATCTGCAGGGCCTCCAGAACTGTGATGCCACGTTCTTCTGGATTGGCGTTACAGTTGGTCTTGTTGGAGAAAGAGCACGATGTGCTCACGCATCTTGATACGTGAGCACCTCAGAGTACTTGGGCCTGATCTAGGCCATGTATGCACGAGCGGATGCTGCAGCGTGGAGTCGGGCCTGACGTAGCTTGAACAGCCGAACATCGACGTTCTTCACTTGATTCATTCTTTCACCTCCGGGACATGTACTCATAGTAGAGAGCCTGAGTTGTCATGACCTTCGCGTAAGCGTGGTCCTTCAGTGATGATGATTCATGAGAGTTGGTTGCTAGAGCCATGATATTTCACAATGAACAACACGCAGAATGAGTATATAATGCGGAGCCACAACAGAGGGTCACGAATTAGAGTCACAAATTGTGACTACGAGTTGCCCCTCTGAGAGAGTCATGGTGAGTGTGGAGTGGGCAGTAGACGTTCTATTTCCTAATCATGCTTAACAGTTCTTCAAGCGGATATGTGTTCACAACGTCTTCCTTCGTAATCCATCCTCTACGTGCTTGATACACACCGAATCTCATGTAGTCCAGATGGTCAATGCGATGGGCATCTGTGTTTATGGCAATCTTGAGTCCCATTCTCGTTGCTGCTCTGAGATTGCCATCATTCAGGTCAAGGCGTTCAGGATGGGCATTGAGCTCCATAATGACCTTGTTTTGTCTTGCAGCCTCAAAGACAGCCTCTAGGTCAATCTCTAGCTGAAGCCTCCTGAGTAGAAGACGACCAGTCGGATGACCGAGTATGTGAGCATACTTGCTTTCTAGTGCGTGGCAGACGCGCTCTGTCATTTCCTTCTTGTCCTTCCCCATACTGTGAACGGACAATGTGACAACATCAAGTTGCTCCAAGACCGAGTCATCAAGGTCAAGCTTGCCTCCTCTCAGTATGTCAACTTCTGCACCTTTCAAAACACGCATCTTGTACTTACCTGATTCATTGATCTCGTCAATCTCTGCGATTCGTTTCAGAACGCGTTCCTCATCCATCCCATTGGCGATGGTCAGGCTCTGGGTATGGTCTGAAACGCAATAGTACTCATAGCCCTTCTTTGATGCGGCCTCGAGCATCTCTTCAAGCGTGTTCTTGCCGTCTGACGCGTCTGTGTGACTATGAAGGTCTCCGCGGATATTCTCAAGTTCGAGAAGAGTAGGTAGCTTCCCCTCCTGAGCGGCCTCCACCTCGCCTCTGTCCTCACGTAGCTCTGGGGGAACTAGCTGAAGACCCAGTTTCTCGTAGATGCCCTGTTCGTTCTCTCCAGCAACTTTCTTGTCGCCTCTGAAGAGACCGTATTCATTGAGTAGAAGCCCCTTCTTCTGCGCGATTGCACGGAGGTGCACATTATGGTCAACACTTCCTGTGAAGTATTGTAGACCCGCACCATAGCTCTCAGTGGGGATTATCCTGAGGTCGACTTGGAGATTGCTCTTCAGTCGAATTGAAGACTTTGTCGAACCTCTGGCAATGATATCAGCAACATCTCCGTAGGTCACGAATGCCTCCATTACGGGCTCGACATCATCTGCATCCACAAGAAAGTCTAGGTCTCCAACGGTTTCGCGTCTGCGTCTGTAGGAGCCAGCGACTTCTACTCTTCTGACTTGAGGTAGAGCTTGGAGGTGTTGCTCGATCTTCTCTGCAACTTCCATTGCGTCAGCCAGCAGACTTCGACGCATTCCCACTCTGACGAGCTTTATTCCCTCAATTATCTGGTCCTGAGTCTTCTTCCCCATGCCCTTCAGAGTAGCAAGCCGACCATCATTTGCAGCCATCTCTAGTGACTCTAGGTCTGTTACTCCAAGCTGGTCGTACACTAGTCTGATTGTCTTTGGCCCAACGCCGGGAATTGCTTCAATCTCCATCACCTTGACAGGCACTTTCTCTCGAAGTTCCTCTAGAAGATCTATAGTGTCGGTTTCCAGGTAGCTCTGAATCTTCTCTGCAATTGCCTTCCCCACACCGGGTATCTGTTCGAGCTCACCACGTCGTGCAATGGCCTCAATGTCTTCCCCCAACGAACTGACAGACCGTACAGCCCGCATGTAGGCCTTCGGCTTGAACTTGTCCTTGCCCTCCACTTCAATCAGGATTGCAATCTCTTTCAGTGCACGAGCCACTTCCACATTCTTGGTCAAGAGTATGCCTCCCACTCTTTCGCCCACGGAACTATCGACCTAGTCGCATCCACAACAGCACTGATATTCTCTTCGGGGGTATCGACTGTGATAACACAGCCAGGCGCTATGATTAGGTTCTTGAGACCCGCCTTACGTGTTGCCTCGTAGATCTGTGCCTTCACCTCGTCAGGAGTGCCACTTCTCAGTACCCCATTGTGGTCAATGCCGCCTAAGACAGTCTTTCGAGATATTCTCTTTCCCTCCGCGAGACTCAGCTCAACACTCTGGTCTTCCCAGTTCAAAGCGTCCAGACCGGGAGTATGAGCAATCTTGTCAAACCGAATCTCCTCGTTCTGTTCCTTGGCATGCAGATGCATGACAAGGAACTTTGCTTTTCCACGAAGCTTCGATATCAGCTTGAGGTCGAATGGGTAGACAAAGCGCTGGTACTGCTCCTCTGTCACAGTAGAATGAGTGGAGTGTTGTGTCGCCAAGAACACTCCATCTGCACCAGCCTCTATGGTTGCTCTTCCAAAGTCAATCATAACGTCAGTAATCATCTCTAGAACTGTCTCCAGAACTTCTGGACTACTCTCCATAAACTCGGTCAATGGCTCTGCTGACAGCTTCTCTGCAACCATGGCCGGGTCAAAGACAGTAGCCATCGTTGGGACCTTCTCTTGAGCGTACCCACGAATCAGCTCGACCGCACGGACCTGTCTTCCGAACTCTCCGTCGCTGACATCCAGTGGTTCTAGCACTTCCCAATCACTGGAATGCCGTACAACACAGTTCTTGCACGTCGTAGAACCAGTGATAGCTCCGTCATAGACTACTTCACATCCCCAGTCCACTACGGGATACCTTCCGTGAAAGGAAATCTTGAGCAGATCATGATCGAATTGCTGGTGGAATGCGATTTCTTCCTCTGCCAGCCACTCCGGAGTGCGGTCTCTGTTGGGATGATGCTTCCACACCGAGACTGGGATTGTTTCACCCAGATTTCCTAGGAAAGTCTGCTTGAGGAGGTCGAACTTAGACATGGTACTGGGAAGACGGACCATCGGATAATGAGGGTTTCGAACTGGTCCTTGTCCAGAGGACTTAACGAAACAGACGAAAACGCACGTGATTTCGGAAAGGTCATTAGCCCGAAGAATGCTCACTTGACGCTGACAAGGGGATTGGTACAATGGGCCTAGCAGACTCCATTCGGAACTACTTTGATTCTCATCCCAGAGCGAAGAAAGCTCTCGGCGTAGCATCAGCCATTGCAGCAAACTTCGCAATGCTTGGATCCGGTTCAGCAGTACTCGCGGTTGCTGCTGGAACGATCGTAAAGCACCAAGAAGAGAAGAGTAAGGTGAAATCCGACGAGCTGATGGATTTCTTCAAAGACGCGATACAAGACCCAGCTGTGCGAGAGTCAATCAAGGATGCTGTCAGGGAGGGCGGGGTAAATGTTGCATCCAACGTAAACACATCAATGAACCAGCTTAGTGCAGTTCGTCCAGACGCGGGCCAGTACGTTGACACAATGAAGTCTGAAATCTCGGTGATAGCACAACAGATGGGCATCATTCGCGACCTGGTTTCGTACTATGAGATACCTGACTCGCTTGACAGAGTGAAGAACGTCTGGAGATTGCCATCTTACATTGACAGTGTGATTGTAATTGATTCGTCACTGAGAAGCGTGCTAGACACTGCAATTGGGCACATTGAAGATGGAAAGAACGTTGTCATCTTGGGAGCGCCGGGTTCCGGGAAGACCACGGCTTTGTATGCTATCTGGAAGGAGCTGGATGAGGAATCCAATGCAGCCATAGTATGGGACACCAAGGATGTAGGGAGAGTCCACGAGAAAGATGGTGTGATTCTATTCAACGACGACATCCCTGAAACACGCAAGTTGGTCAAGGCGGTAATTGAGAGAGATGTGCGGGGATTAGTGACGACGGCCAGGGAGCAGGACTGGGCGAGGCTACCGATTGAGCTACGAGTGAAGTTCACGTCCGTCAGTCTCCCGATGGTTCAGGACGAAGTAATGCGTAAGATTGCTGTGAAGCACCTTGAGAGTCAAAATGTCAAGTATAGTGAGCAGGCAGTAGCCAAATTGGCCGAGAAAGCCCAAGGCAGTCCGATATACGTGAGATACATGATAGAGGAGATTGCAGCAGATGTCAAGGCGGGAGGATCCAAGAAGCTTACAGAAACGCGGGTTCGAGAGGCACCCAAAGGCATGACGGACTACGTTGCAGGAATCCTGACAAGGATTCTATTTAGTCTAGATGGTACAATCTACACACCAAGAGAGGGCGCCCTGCCTGTCATCAAGACTCTGCTCTGCCTAGCAGACATGCCAAACTATGAGACTCATGAAGCGCATCTCAATCAGATGTTCTTCAAGTTGAAATCACCGACTGATTCACCGGGCCCCTTCAATGCAATCAAGCAGTACCTGTCACGTGATCCAAGCTTCTTCTCTCTCAAGTTCATGCATGACACTCTTGCGGACGTGCTACGAGGGAGAGTGGACCATCCGATTGTAGGAGACATCAGGATGCTTGCTCAGGAGATGGGCGCGTCAGGCAGGCGAATCGTTGAAACAGAAGCACTCGTCGACGGGTGGCAACATGTCAAGGCGGAGTATGAGATGGACCATGCGGGAGGGCTGGAGCCATTGCTTGCTTACGGCTACTTCGCGACGAAGAACTTCGGTATTGACCACTTAGACAAGTTGGCAATAGACCTGGCAAATCGGCACATCGAGAATCCGTTGAGCCAGGGGCTATTGGCAATGACAGGACCTGTGACGGAGGCAGACTCGATGAGAGCTATAGAGCCCGCTGAACCCAAGGTAAAGAGTCCAGGAATGCCGGCGGCACCAAGTGGGGATCAGTTCATTCCGGATGATGTCCGAGTCATGCTGGAACAGGATGGCATCGAGCTTACGGAGTCAGTCATGAATGAAGTGCGAAGAGGTCTAGCGGAGCTCGAACAGCTACAAGACATGGGTGATTTTGGAACCAAGATCTATGATCTCGTACAGTCGAACCTGGCCAAAGCGGGACTAGCAGAAGCAGGTGTCGTCAGGAAGTCCCGATATGATGAGCTTAGAGAACTCCTCAAGCAGGACTCCGTAAGTCCAAGCAGACTCCAAAGGGCCCTTGAACGGGCGTCCGAGAGGGCATATGATCTTCGTGAGGACGGCAAGTTGACTGATGCGGCACAAAAGGGAGAGCTACTTGTTGAGGCGTCTAGTCGCCTCGTCCTTCTGGACTCGGCGCTCTATCTTGAGATACTCGAGGAGATATCATCGGGACTCTCAGCCACTCTAGGAGAATCACGCACCGCAGAAACCCTAGCGAAACTTACGGACAACATAGCTGTGTCAATGCTGGACGAGAAGTCACGCAAGCAGATCATCAAGGTCTTTGACGGGGGAATAAGACGTTCCCAGAAGTCGGGGGACTATGACGGAATGCAGGCGCATCTCGTAGGGAAATGGAGTCTTTTCGGAATTGATCCTAAGGACTTGGATTTCGCGGCCCGCAGCGTGAATAGACTGATGAAACTCGGCAGAACAGTCTTTGCATTGGAGAATCTCATCAAGCTGAACAGCAGCTTTGATGAAACTCAGATTGAGCACAGACTGGGGATGACTCAGCAAGCGTTCCGGGGCTTATCAAAGGCAACGGTTACAGAGAGAGGTGATTTCAACAGAGCAGTCGGAATCTGTCATCAAGAACTCCTTGACATAATCAAGGTTCTTGAGGGTGGAGGCCTGCTTCCAAGAAATGACACTGCAGCGGGATTGTGCAATGTGTTGCTGGCCTCAACCGTGCCGTTCATGGATGGATTTGTCAAACGATCTGGGAAGTCGATAGCCGCAGAGGCCGTCTATCCACTGTTGCACGAGAGCATCAAACCGCTTGTACTCTCTGTGGTCGATACACTCAGGAAGATTGGTATCGAGAAATCTTGGAAGACTGCTGCTGGCACAGTCCAGAAGCTGAATGGGGAGAGTATCCACAAGGAAGAGATGCTGTCAGCCATTCAATCGCTCAAGTAGTCGTTAGTAGCTCTTTGTAATCGAGAGCTCTATACCAGAAATCATATCAACTCAAAGAATAGTCCTGACACTCTGTTCGTCCGCGGAGGAGAAAACTTGTCTCACTTGACAGCTGTGTTCAGTCCCGAGAGAATCCTGAAGCTGGACGGGATTGACGAGCTGGATACTATGCGAACGGAGCCAAATCCCTTTTGGAACAGACCACGTTTCGAAATCACTTGGAGTCTTCCTGTAATGTCAGGACTGCTGAAGAGTGACAGAATAGCCATTCAGCAAATGCGCCTTGCTACTCGTGATGAGCTTGGATTGTACCATGATCCCTCCTACATTGAGACTATAGAGCTGTTCGGGAACATGGGATCGGCGTTCGCTTCGCGATTTGGGCTTGATACGGATGAGTGCCCCGTCTTTTATCAGATGGACAAGTATGCGAGCTATCCAGTTGGCGCAACGACCGATGCGATAATGGGGGTTGCCGATGGCAAGTTTGAGGATGCTATGTCAATAATCGGTGGTTTTCATCACGCCTATAGCTCCAACGCTGGAGGTTTCTGTTACCTCAACGATACGGTTGTTGCGATCAAGAAGTTCAAGGAGAAATATCCGAGTAGGAAGGTGCTCTATCTGGACACCGATGTGCACCACGGTGACGCGACTCAGCAAGCGTTCTACGACGATCCGAAGGTGCTCACGATATCCACTCATGAGCTGAGCATGGGTTTCTTCCCTGGAACAGGAAGGCCTGAGGAGGTCGGAATCGGAGAGGGAAAAGGATACTCTGTGAACATTCCCTTGCCTCCACTCACTGATGACTTCGAGTACTGGAAGGCCTTTGAGGAACTGGTTGTACCCATATGGCTGGCCTACAAGCCAGACATTGTTCTATGGAATGTCGGGGCTGACGGCCACATGGATGACCCTCTGGCGGATCTTCTTCTCAACCTCGATACCTACCACCGTCTGTCCAAGACAGTTCGCCAACTCGTGCATCTCGGGAACAAGAAACTAGTGATTGTTGGAGGAGGTGGTTACAATGCTGTTGCAGCGGCTAGAGTATGGACCGTTCTGCTGGCCGACCTCGCAGACATTGCTCTACCACCACTACTTCCGGCTAAATGGATTGAGATGTGCCACAAATATGGGTTGCAAGTGAAACGCGGAGGTTGGACAGACCGTCCCACCCGGATGTACGCTGAGCACGAATCGAAGGTAAAGAGAGCAGTGGACGAGACTATCGAGAGAGTCAAGGAGCTGATCTTCCCGACATTCGGGCTTGAGTGAATCTCACTTCTTGATTCCCAAGACACACCTGTGCTTTGTTTCATCAGTGAATATGTCTAGGATCTCAAAGCCGCTGAAGACAGAATCAACCTCTTCCAGGGTGAAGTAGTGATGAGGAATCCCAGCCTCAGGTCCGTTTCGAGGGATGTAGGTACCTGGTTCTATCTGTTCAAGCCTCCAGTCCCTGTCACCTTCAGATGGAACATAGGAGTAGATCGGGAATGTTACGAATATCACACCCATGCTTCTCAGGACTCTTTCAATCTCGTTCACGGTAATCATGATGTCAGCGATAAGGTTGTGATGAATCACTTGAGTTGAAATCACTGCATCAAAGAAGTCGTCCGCGTACGGGAATGGGTCTTCCATTCTATGTTCTCTGATTTCTGCCGCCAGACCTTCCTCGGTCAACCACTCGCGAGCCAATGATAGGGCCATGGGCGACACGTCAAAGCCGTAGACTTCGAATCCCAGCTTAGACAGATGGATGAGATGGCGACCCGTTCCGCAACCCAGGTCCAAAACTCTCTTCACATGGCGGTCACGGAAGACTCCCAAAACTCTATCGAAATAAGAGTGGGGTTCCGTGAAGACCCTTCCCTGCTCTGCAAAGATGTCGTCCCAGTCTGGCATCAGTGATATTTGTGATGAAACAGACTATGATATGCATTGTGCTCACCATGATTCGGACGAAATAAAAGGAGGGCAGAGAGATTCTCGTCCGGTCCTTGAAGAAAGGTGCGTACAGAATGAGGCCGAGATACGTAGTACTTCTGCTGAGTATACTCTTGACGGTATCTGGAATCGCTCTGGCATTCAGCGTTCAGAGTGGATTTGGAACTGTTATCGTGACAGAGGTTGACTTTCAGGCTGCAGATGACTCATGGATTCATAGCACCTTACAACGACCAAGTTACGCCACAGACACGAACACGCTGCCGGGTGTAGTAGTAATACATGGTGTCATACAGTGCAAGGAATGGCTCATGGCCTTTGGGATTGAGCTATCAAGACGAGGCTTTGTGGTATTGACGATAGATGCTAACTCACACGGCAACTCAGAACCAGGCTCAGGAAGCGGTGCTGCAGCCTTAGAATATCTTGCAGGTCTTGACTACGTTGATAGTACCGCCATAGGCCTCATTGGGCACAGCATGGGAGGGGGGATATCTTGGAGTGCCATTGAGGAGTCGTCTGTCAATGTGGATGCACTTGTGCTAGTAGGAAGTTGGACTAATCGTACTGAGATGCCCTACATCCCAAGCACATTGTTGGCCGTAGGAGAATTCGACGCCCTCTCCCCGTACACTCAGAATCTGACTGTGTTAGAGGACTTCTTTGGAATCACAGGAGTCGAGGCGGGAGTCACTTACGGAAGTTTCAGTGATAATTCGGCGCGTAGAGTAATCCTTCCAAGAACGAACCATCTGTTCGAAACAGTAGACCCAGTAATAGTGGCAGAGAGTGTTGAATGGATGAAGGAGAGCCTCAAGGATGGTGTAGAGGACTCGTACTGGATTCCGTCTGGGGAGCAGATATACCCTCTCTGGCTTGCTGGTGGGTTCATTGGCCTATTGGGATTAGTCCTTACTCAGTTCCCTCTACTGGTGATTCTGCTCGGGTTCTCGCCGTTTCGAAAGCTAAGGGATGCGTACTCAACTGATCAGGTGATTGGCAATCGATCATTCCTCAGTTTGGGCATTCTATACGCAGCAATCGGGCTTGGGACATTCTATCCTTTGCTCGCAGTAGGTCTGTTTCTGCCCTTCCCACAGACGTACGGACTCTCCATAGCCCTATGGTTTCTAGGGAGTGGTCTGTTGTCTTTCTTGATTCTGAAGCTGATAAGACGAAAGCGACCGCAGATGGTTTCTGAAGTCAGAGCTGTAGCCAGCGACACTCCCAAACATGTGATGTGGGCTACTCTACTGGCTCTGCTCATCACAGTCTGGGTATATGTTTGGACTCTCGTTGTTGATCTAGGATTAGCTCTCGATTTCCGCTGCTTCCTTCCTGGATTCAATGACTTGACTGCATCACGTGCATTGATGGTTCCCGTCTACTTCATCCCCTTCCTAGTCTATTTCTATGTAGAGAGTGGATGGTTGATAGGTGCAATGCGAACCGAAGTCAAAGAAACATGGGCAAGAACTCAAATCGACTGGACTCTGAAGGCGATTCTCATAAAATGCAGTCCGTACTTCATTCTATTACTAATGCACTATGGTTTTGGAATGATTACGGGGCTCGCGCTCGTTCCAGGAATGCTGGGTTTCTCATTTCTGTTCTTCTATGCCTTTGCTCCCTGGTTTGTGATTTCGACGATAGTACTTGTGTGGGGACATCATCTGACTGGTCGATACTGGCTCGGCGCCATAGTGAGTGCCGTGCTCTTCAGTTGGGTCATGGCATCAATGCTTCCAATCGCGTTCTGAAATTGCTTCAGAATAGTCGCTTTAGAAGAAGGTTCGAACTCTATAAGAGATGCAGAATTGTGCATTGATAGAAACACACACATACTTCAATTGAGGTCGATAGCGGCCCTCTGTCAGTAGCCAGTCCTTATCTCGTGGAGTGTTTTCCCAGGTACTACAGTTATCGCCTTTTCCGGACAGACTTCCACACATTTCATGCACCCCGTGCACTTTGAGAGCCAGATTGCATCGATTCTCCAAATCTCTGGATTGTGAGGATCAGGATGATTGTCATTGAGCGTTGGATGCATGAGAAGAACTGCAGGGTCACAGACATATAGACACTGCCTGCAATCCCGAGGGTCCGTACTTGCCCCAGAATGACACTTGGAATAATCGAATGTAATGCTTGTCTTTCTCATCTGACACCACCTGGTCTAGAACCTACCTGCCATGCCGGGAACAGACTCCTTCGGCACAAGCTGAAGTGCGTCATGTTTGCATGCATGACGACACACGCCACAACCAAAGCACTTGTCCAAGTCCACAACGACCTTCTGTATAGATGGCAGATACCGTAGCGCATTAAACTGACACATCCTAATGCACGCTTTGCAGCCCTGACAGTTGTCTCTGCTCACGTCTATCACATACTCTGCCTTGTAGACTGTTTCAAGGTTGAAGTCGTTTCTCAGTCGCAAGCCGCCACACTCAGGCGTTTCACAAGAGCAGATTGCACTGATGTAGGGTACTGGTTGGAACCACACTGTTGCGACGTATCCTCTCTTGTTCTGTTCCTCAAGTGCAGCGATGGCTTCCTCTCGGTCTAGCTTGTACTTCACGTTGTCAGGAATGTATCGAACGTGCTTCTCAATCACACCTGATAGCTGCCCAAAGTTGATACAGACAGCGTCCTTTACTCCTCTCTGCATCCATCGACATACACAGTAGTTCTTGATTATTGGCTCTGCCGCAAGATTGCCCATTATGTGCTGGGCATCCTCTAGGGGAATCACCTGTCCGAAATGACCATCAGCACGAACAGGATTACGCCTAGGGCTTTCGCTGTGGATCTGATTCTCAACCTTCCATCTGATAATGCGGCCAATAATGGGCATCTGCATCTTGTATCCTAGGCCAATAGAGTTGAACCCAAGTATCTTGCGAATGAAGAGGGTTTCCATATGCTTCCATTGTTCTTCCAAGTACTCGCGGGCATTGTACTCGTCAGCCAGCTCGTCTGAGTAGAGCCTAGCATTATTGTACCACTTGCCGCCGTCACCGTGTTTGAAACACCATTTGCACATGAGATGTCCCTGCTGTCCGTTCGCTAGAATCACGCGACTGGCTGCAGCCTATTTTAAGGTTATTAGACTCCTCACTCGACCTTTCTGGAATGCAGGGTTCAGCGGTCACGAGACCATACCCTGCTGTCCATATCCATTCTCTTTATTCGAGTCTTAGATAGCCACTGTTCAAAATGATTGAGGTCCCTTACGTCGTCCTCTGCCACTGCGCGGTAGATTAGATTGCTGATGCCATTCTGAAGAAGACCACGAATGTGGTAGTGTCTTTTGATGTTGAGAATCGCTTCTCGTTGTTCTTCATCTAGGTTTCCTTCCAATGCTTCTACCACCTCGAACCCTGTAGTGCTTACATTCGTTGTAAGCCAGAAGTCGATGGTCCATTTACCCGAAACCCCCTGATACTCGTCGACAGTCAGCTTCATCGAGTCTCTCTCTCGGAAGTCTGTCACTCTTACCTCTCTAATACCGTCCGTACGTAGCAGCACACGAAGAAGATGCTGTGCTACCTCAAGTAAATCGTTGAGCAGGACTAGCGTATGAATGTCGATATCCCTCTTGACGATCAGATCCAGCGCAACGCTGCCAACTATGCGGGCATGACCATAGGCATTCAGAAGATCTAGGATATCAAGTGCCTCGACTATTTGCTCGGCCTCTTCGCGAAGTCTTCCATTATCAGTCATGCTTCCACCAGAATAGAAGGTGCGTTTTGGTCAGGTTTCGAGAAGAATCAAGGTGTCTAATGCATATGAGCTGATTTCATACGGACAGATAGGCTAGTGATCCCGGTAGGCTCTAATCGAGTCCTTGCATTTCTTGAGTTACGGCCCATAGACAGCTCTGGGCGTCCTCATCATACGGAAGCTCAGACTAGGTCTGCTCTAGCGACTAAGTAGAATCAGTATACGATGTCATGCTCTACATAGAACTTCAAGAGGGTGACAGCCTCACCCCAACCGGCTGCACATTCAGCCATCGCAGCTCTGCCGCTTGGTGTATTGCGGTAGCCATGTTCTCGTAGACGAAAGACTGTACCCTCCTCTGTTGCTTCGAGGTCAATCTCGATGGTTGTGACATAGTCGGGATTGTCAGGGCTCCATTGAAACACAAACCGCTTACCCCTCTCAGCCTCCAGCACCTGCCCCTTGGACACTTGTGTATATTTGTCTGGACCCCAATCCTTCCAACTGAACTTGATTGTACCACCTGAACGAGCATCCACCTCAGACCCGGAAGTGAACCAGCTGTCCAGACCGGCTCCTGTGGCAAATGCATCATAGACCTTCTCTGGAGTCGCACGGATTAGGGTTGACTGTATGATCTCAGCTTCTATAATCTCGTTCATTCAGCGACCTCATATCAACTAAACTCACCAAAACTAACGCGAGGTGGAATAAGGCACTCTCGTATGTGGGTTGGAGGTACAACTGGGTGGACTTAGATTGAAACACATGTTTCGGTACGGTTGATGCCTTCCACTTCGTGGACTGACTTCATCAGGCGTCTCAAGTCCTCCACAGATGGTAGTTCCGCATACGCAATGACATCATAGGGACCCGTTACGACATCGGCTCTGGTAATGCCGTCAATTTCCGTGATATGCTTGCAGGCGTCCCAGATTGTTCCGGCCTCGGCTTTGATTAGGACTACGACTGACACCATCTCCTATAGCCTCCAATATGGATGAGTGTGATATGCAACGCCATTGAGTGTAAAAAGGCTTCCGAAGAATGGAAGGGCCATAGGGCCCACTCCTATGTTGTGCATGAAGGA
>LRSK01000184.1 GCA_001563325.1 Candidatus Thorarchaeota archaeon SMTZ1-83 | reverse complement strand
CAGTCTACGATGAACAGGAGTTCTTCGTGGCAGGATTCCCTCGCATCAATGTTGTAAGAGCCCGTAGTCTGCTGAAGGAGTTTGGATCTCCACTAGAGATAGTGACCCGAACTGACGAATGGACCAAGCTGCCAGGAATTGGACCGAAGACTGTTGAGTCAGCCAAGAGACTGCTATATTCAGAGTACCAAGCCCGTGATGATGATGCAGTAGAGCCAGAAGAAAGCGAAGGCATGTAACAGCCGCAGAGATTCTAGACGGTCTTGGGCATTCATCAAGTTCCTCTCTCCGATACCACCTCAAGTTTGTATGTCCTTTTATCCCCGCATCAAGACAACACCTTGATTCTCATGTTGGTCCGCAAGGCCTACCGATACGAGCTAGATCCCAACAACCATCAGAAGAACTCTCTTCTACAACATGCAGGAGTCGTTCGTTTTGCCTACAACTGGGGACTTGAACAGAGAATCAAGTTGTGCAGGGAGAATCACCGAGCAGACCTCTACGAAGCAGGAACCGAACATCAGTCCCGGACTGTGATGCCTGGGCTTGTCTAAGTTTCGGGGAACGGCTAACTCGATAATCTTAAAAGACTACACTATTCTACCGTCATAGAATACCTGAGGGATGGTGATATCCTTATGGGAGACGTACGTGTTGCAGTTGCTGGTCTTGGCAATTGTGCATCCGCCCTAGTTCAGGGAGTGCATTACTATAAGGATGCGAAGACAGAGGATGAAGTACCAGGACTCATGCATGTTGATTTTGGTGGCTATTTTCCCAAGGACTTGAAGTTCGTTGCAGCATTTGAGGCGAATAGGAAGAAGATTGGGCTTGATATAGCAGATGCGATCTGGGTAGAACCTAACTGCTGCTGGAAATTCTTCCCAGATGTTCCGAAGACAGGAGTGAAAGTGCTCCCAGGGCCGATTTCTGATGGTGTGGCACCACATATGAGAGAATCATTTTTCGCCTATGATGAGAGTGAGATTGAGGCGGTAGACATAGTTGAAGAACTGAAGAAGGCAAAGGCTGACATGCTGGTCAGCTATCTTCCGGTGGGGAGTGCAGAGAGGCTGAAGCCGCTCTTGAAGCGGAGGTCGGGTTCATCAACGCAATCCCGGAGTTCATAGTTTCTGACCCAGAAGACCCAATTGCGAAGGGCTTCGCTGCCAAGGGAATCCCTTGCGCTGGTGACGACATCAAGAGTCAGTTGGGTGCGACAATACTCCATCGAATTCTTGCTCAGCTCTTCGATAAGAGAGGACTGATCCTACAGAATACCTACCAGTTGAACATAGGCGGGAACACTGACTTTGAGAACATGCAGGTTGAAAATCGGCTCCAATCCAAGAGAATCAGCAAGACGGAGGCGGTCACAAGCTGTGTAGAATACGAACTTCCGACGAAGATAGGACCAAGTGACTACGTACCATTCCTTGAGGATAATAAGGTCTGCTACATCAACATGCGCTCCAAGGCCTTTGGTGATCTACCGATTGACTTGAGCCTGAAGCTATCGGTTCAGGACTCACCCAATAGCGCCGGAGTCATTATCGATGTTGCTCGTGCGGTCAAGATTGCACTCGACCGTGGAGTTGGTGGTGAGTTGTCAAGCATTAGCTCATACAGCTTCAAGCATCCTCGCTACCAGATTGATGACTTTGAGGCACGGAAACGAGTAGACGAGTTCATTGAAGGCAAGAGAGAGAGGTAGTTCCCTGCCGCAAAGATGGTGCAACTGGTCCGGCAAGGGCTAGACCAGACAGCTCCATCCATCCAAAAGCTATAGCTCAGTGAAGCTCTTGACAGTCTTCTCATCCAGGCGCTGGATGACTTCAACTAGCAGTTGAACTGCATTCTCAACATCATACAAATCAAGCATGCCATGATGAGAATGGATGTGGCGGGTGGGCACTCCGATGAAGAGAGATGGGGCGCCCATGCCAGTGATGTGTATTACTCCTGCATCTGTGCCTCCAAACTTCAGAAAGGCAGGTTGATGCTTGATTCCTTTCTCCTCAGCGATATTAAGAACGAACTGTCGGAACCGGGGATTTGGGATCATTGATCCATCTCCTGCGGAGATAGCAACTCCTTCCCCCATTTTCTGGGGTAGCCCTTCGACACCAGGTACGTCACCAGAAACATCAACATCCAGAGCGAATCCAATATCAGGAAGGAGCATCTGTGCCGACGTTCTGGCCCCTCTGAGGCCGACCTCTTCCTGAGTCGTCGATACAGCATAGACGATGTTTGGGTGAGATATGCCTTCCTCCGAAAGCCGGCGCAAGACCTCGAGAGCCATAAAGACACCTATGCGGTCGTCAAAAGCCTTCGCGACCGCAATGGTTGCGTCCCTAATCTCTTCTTCAGCGTCCTTGTCATCTTCATCCCTTTTCTGTTTAAAGGTGCGTTGCATTGTCCTGAACTTTGCGTTGGGCACAGCAGGGTCTCCAACACGTATGCCCAGTTCTTTGACTTCCTTTGCGGAATGGCATCCAATGTCTATGAACATTTTGTCTTTGGTGACAACCTTGTTCCTCTCCTCAGGGGTGAGGACGTGGGGTGGTGGCGCACCGATGATTCCGATGACCTTATCGGCTTTCTTTGAGGGTTTGATGACAACCTCCTGCGTGAGCAGCGTCTGGTCCCACCATCCTCCAAGCTGATGAAATCTCAAGAAGCCACTCTTCTCAATCTTAGTGATAACGAAACCAATCTCATCAGCGTGTCCAGCTAGCATGATCTTGGGGCCCTTGTCGCCCTTCCGGAAGACGACGGATCCCATACGGTCGTAGAGCACTTCGTCAGCATACTTCTCCCCATAGTCACGAGCAATCTTCTGCGCCTCATGTTCATGACCGCTCGGGCCAAATGCGTTGCATAGTTCTTCAAGAAGTCCAAGGTCAAGTTCATTGCTTGTCATGGAACTCACGTCAATCTGCTTGTAAGGAATGGTCTAGGGGAGTTGGAAGTGTGTATAGTAGTTTCGGTCAATGCACCAGCCATGAGGCACAACTAGATACTCCACTTCGCAAGCAGTTGGAATGCCTCCTCGACATTCTGCCCCGATAAAGCACTTGTTTCGAGGTATGCAACGAGATTGTACTGCTCCGCAAACCCTCTGCCCATCTCAGGAGTTATGACTCGTTCATGAAACAGGTCCACCTTGTTGGCCAGAAGAATGATGGGGATTCGTTCGCCCAACGCATTCTCTGTTTCCTCAATCCACTTCGGAAGTTCTAGGTAGGTTGACTTCCTAGTTGTGTCGAACACAAGAAGCGCTCCCTTGGAACCTCTGTAGTAGCTCCCCCTGATGAAGTCAAAACGTTGCTGCCCGGCCAAGTCCCATACCAAGAGCTTCACTATCACATCACGACCATTCGCATCTGGAACTGCGACGGTCTTTACAGCAAACTGTGAGCCGATCGTCACTATGTACTGTTCAGAGAACTTCTGTGTGAGAAACCGATTCACAAGAGCCGTCTTGCCGCTGCCGCCAGCGCCAATCATGACGACTTTTCTCATGAAGTCAAATTCTGACGACCTAATCACATCGGTCCCTCGCACACACAATACTGGTTTGATGAGGCAGCTGAAACGGGTCTGTGTTGGGTGACAGACCCACCTCTGGCCTCTTGTTTGGGTTCAAGATGAGGTTGGGTCTTGTCCGTATTTAGGCTTTTATCGCATTGAATGGCCAAAACGGACTTTCTTGGACTGATTTGGATGGCGCCCATCTCGAAAAAGGGCAATGTGAACTAGAAGGTGTTATAACAAGTGTTACCCGGGTCGTACCTGCCGGGAGGACTTGAAAGCATGCGTCTCATCACGGTGAAGATGAGTGAGATTTACGTTAACGGTGTTGACAGACTAGTGGAGCTAGGCATGTATCCGTCTCGAAGTGAGGCCATACGAGTAGCGATACGTGACCTGCTACGCCGCGAACTCTGGCCAGCTGAAGGCAGTCCGTTGTCGGCGTCAGAGGCGTCTGGAAACAGCAAGTGAAAGGGAAGACAATCGAAGCATGAATACCCCTCTGAGCAGATTCGCCCCATTGTACAAGAAACACACATTAATGCAATAGACGAGGAAGATTTCAAACAGGCCCCTACACACAGGAGGTTTTGCACCTTTGAATCTGAGAGTTCTTTTCAAGAGTATCAAATTCGCTTTCCGTGCTAGGAGACGCGTCTTCACATTCATAGTGATCTATGCATTTCTCATTGTTATGGTCTCACGCGGACTTGCGAGCCCTGGAGAGTGGTTGCTCTGGGTATTCGCGGCATTCGTGTTGGCAACTCTGTATGCCATACTTATATCCCAGTCCAGAGCGAAGGACATCGCGATTCTCAAGTGTGTATCTTGGACAAATGCAGATATTCTTCTTGTCCTCATTGGTGAAGTCGTGTTGGTGTCCCTTACAGCATTTCTGATTGTGTTTCAGGTAAGCGTAGAGTTACTGGGCCTGGTTGCATACTTCCAGCCTGCATTCGATGTCGGGCTATTTACAGCGCTACAGGGTCTACTGGCCGTTCCTGCCGGAGACCTATTCGTCACCCTGTTCGTGATTGTCGTGCTGCAGCTTCCAGGGCTCTTCCTGGCACAACGCAGAGCCATGTTGATTGCCCCGATGAGGGCGCTTAGGGAGGAGTGAGAGATGGTGAAATCGATAATCCAACTGGAAGACGTCAACAAGGAATACGGACGTGGTAAGAAGACTGTTGCAGCCCTACGACACATCAACTTGGACATTGACCAAGGGGAGTTCGTCGCAGTTGTAGGACCCTCTGGCTGCGGCAAGTCAACGCTCCTACATGTCATGGCAGGTCTTGAACAGCCAACTTCAGGCAGGGTCCTTCTGGATGCTGTTGATGTCACACTCATTGGTGAGCGAGATCTCCCGAAGCTTAGAGCACAGAAGATTGGTTTCGTGTTCCAGGCGTTTCTGCTCATCGAGGACCTTACAGCTTACGAGAATGTCGAGGCGGTCCTCTGGCCTAGTGAAGAAATCACAAAGGAGAAGCAAGAACAGATGACCTTAGAGGTCTTGCGAGAAGTAGACATGTTGGAGAGACGCGATCACTTCCCACGTCAGATGTCTGGCGGAGAACAGCAGAGAGTTGCGATTGCCAGAGCATTGGTGAATCGGCCACCTATCCTCTTTTGCGACGAACCCACAGGCAACCTAGATTCCAAGATCGGAGAGACCATCATGAAGTACATCTCTGACCTTGCCAAGAGCAAGGGAATGACGGTGGTACTCGTGACACACAACGAAAGCCTGACTAAATTTGCGCAACGTGTGCTTAATATGAAAGACGGAGCAATTCGTTAGTTTGGACCGAATACGGGATTCCACAGCTTCTCGGCTGTGCAGAACAAAGATTTAGTAGTGGGCCACTGTAGGGGCCATTTGGCTAATAGGGAGACTTACCCGAGATGCGGAAGTCAAACTGCGAAGAGCAAGAGAAGTTGGCCGCAGAGAAGGCCTCGAAGGGCATGAATAAGGAGGCCACAGATCTCTTTCAAGCTGCAGCTGATTGCTGGAAAAGATGGGAATCATTTGCAAGAGCAGCTGGCTGCTATGAAAGAGCGTACGAACACGCAATGTTAGTACATGAGTATTCAAGGGCAGCACAAGCAATGCTTGACGGGGGCTTCGCTTGGATGAAGCAGGGTCACCATGACAGGTTTGAGATTGATTGCCAAATCGCCTCAGAGGCATATATCATGGCTGCCGAGAAAGAGAAGGACCCCTCGTACTTTGTAGATGGCTCTCTTTGTGCCATAACGGGAGGGGACCTTGACCTGGCCAAGAGGCTCGCCAATGCGGCCGCTGAAGTCGCAGGAGAGGAATCAAAGGAGCTAGTCATCTTCGCATTGATGTTGATTGAATACCGTTTTGGTGATGCGGACCTGTATATAGAGGAGGTACTCGAGAAGGCTTTGGACTCTGACTCGGTCAGAAGAGCGATGACCTATCTGTATCTAATCCTCACAGGATTCATCCGCACATCTTTGGAGTCTGAGGCTGCAGTGACAATCGCCAGTCTGATGGAGAGCACCGGCATGAGGTGGCTCAGCATTGTCAAGCTGGTCAAGAAAGGAATTGAAGAGGGGTTGATCCCGGCCTATCTTGACATGGAGTCAGAGGAGCTAGTAGTCGATGCAGACCGCTATGACATAGAAGCCCTTGCAGAAAGGAAAGGCCCGATAATGAGCCGTGACCTTGAGGATCCGGGCGCGTGGGACCTCGAACTTGATGAATAGCCGGAGTACGTCACATTTGGATGATAACATCCGAGGTCATAGGGGCAGCCATGCAACAATTCTCGGGAATTCCGACTGGAAAACGTTTTTAGTGCGATTGCCGAGATTCCCAGACTGCCGACCCCAAGGTTTTGGTGGTTCTATGACTGATGGCCTAAAGTGGTTGCAGTGCCCTGCCTGTAAGGAAACGATCTTCTGGGAGATTCCATCCAAGGCGTTGAAGGGTGTGAAACGCTTCCCTGTGGCCGTGATTGTCAAGCACGAAGACCACTATCTTGTGTGCTATATCGACAGCCACCATCAACTTGCTGATACGGAAGTGGCGATTGGGTACACAGAGGGGAAGGCAAAGGAAGAGAAGTGATTCTTCCTAGTCAATTCCGTTGTCGATTGCCCATTCAAGCACCCTTGATGCCTGAGCGCTCGCCATGCCCCAACTTTTCAGTTTTGCCACTAGATTCCTTATCCCCGAGACCCAATCGACCAATAGCTCCCTAATCCTCTTCACCAGTCTTGGATCTGCCACTTCTTGAATAATTGGGAGTAGCTTGCCGACCCAAGTCTGTGACAGTACAAGTAGGGTTTCCAACCGAGCAATCCATTCCTCCCTTGGAAGCCCGGTCAGAGTCTGAGCAACTGCAAGGTGATAGTCGTATTGTGCTGTCAGATATCTCAACCGCCAGCTGAGTATTTCCATCAGAAGTGTCCGATAGTCGGGACTTGGAGCAGTCTTCATGAGAAGAGTCAAGAAACGCTCACACATTTCGTCGGCAGACTGGCTGGCATCATAGTATAGAGCCATAGCTTGTTGGAACTCCTCATTCTCGAGATGCTCATCAGCTTCTTTCACTGCATCCTTGAAGCGTTTGAGCAGGGTGCGCGTAGCGCCGCTCACCCGAGGCTTCCGTTTCTTCTGTGTCTTCTTGCTCACAAGCTTCACCGACTCTTCCTACTGTCGGGGCGTCGTTGATCATTCCTGTTTGCAGCTGATCATAACGTCCAGAATATCCCTTGTTCCATCTCCCAAGTCAACAACCCCCCCTAAAAGATGTCTATGATGTCCTCACTTGTTCGGGGTGCCATCATCAGGACCATCGGGCGGAACTATGGGAGGTGGATTGCCTACTTTGTACTTCTCAGTAGCATTCACCCAGTTCATGAATTCTGGGCTTGGAGGATACATTGAGTAGAGGTCTTCTCGGATGCTCTCCATACAGTATGGCTCCAAACCAGCCACGCCGGCCATCGTCATCACCCTGTTCTCAACCTCAGACGCCGCCTCTGTGACCGGGTGCAGCCATTCCCTCCAAATCTTTGATCGCATCAGGTGGTGGTCTACTACCAAGAGCGGTATGCGCACGGCGAGTTCCAGGAGAGAGGCGAGCGCGGCATGCCTGTGGGCATCCTCGAACCGTTTCAGGTAGACTGGCGGGCCGCCAACAACGACTGCATCGGGGTCACAGGAGAGAATCCATGAAAGCGTGTCTTTGACCACTGGCCCTTGAACATCTGGAGCAAAAACCACTCGACTCCCCGCATGTTCAATCTTCGTGGCAATGATGTATCCAAGATTTGTGTCTACTGGACCATGAGGAAGGGCATGCGAATGACAGACAGTCGTTTCGCCAAAGGTATACGATTGGCCGTCAACCCACCTAATCTCCTCCGCGACCTCACTCACATCTTTCTCAAAGAAGAAACCCCTGCGTCTCTGAGAAGCATTCACATCCTCCCTGTTGTCCTTTGCAAAGACAATCTTGTCTTGGAACATGCGCTGTAGTTCGTCACGTGAACTCATGTTGTAGCGGAGGTTGGTGAAACCGGGACGAACATGGTCATAGTGATAGTGCGAAACGGAAAGGACATCGGCCTGTCGCGCTTCCATGAGAATCCTCTCTAGAATTTCGATTAGCATTCGATACTCCAGAGGATGTGGCTCTCTTCCCTCACGCATGGCCAAGGCGGCAGAGGGGTCCAGCAAGAGCCTTACATCAGGAGTGGAGATTGCCGTGCAGAGAGACCTTACGCCAAGACTCTCAGATGCGATGGGAACTACTTCGATTTCTCCGATTCTCAATCTCCAGCCTTCCTATAGTATCTCAACGTATACCTGCCATCCTCATGTACGAGCTCGGCTTCGTAAAGATGCAATGAATCACTCTTCGTTCTGAAACTGCTGAACATTCGGAGATCAGAGGGTAGGAAATGCTCCCGCATATTGCTTACCTCGTCAAGAGAGAAGAGTGCCAACTCTCCTTCTCGGTGATTCTCTCGATAGTCACTAATCTCCGCCGAGCCGACAAAGATGAGGAAGTGTGCCGATAGTGCATTGTCAGCCAAGACGAGTCTCTCAGAAACCATGCCTCGGTACTCGTAGCTGTCCACCTTCTGAGTGCCTGTTTCTTCCATAATCTCTCGTTTAGCAGCGTCCACAATGTGCTCACCAATGCCAATCTTGCCGCCGATCATACTCCATAGATTCTCATAAGGAGGGTTCCTTCGCTTCAAGAACAGGAACTTATCGTCACAACGGATGATGGATATCGCAATTGGCACAATTCTGGACATAGCAAGGACCTCAAAGTCTTACAGTGGACATATCGATGGTCATCAGTCAACTGTGCTTCTCTCTTTAAAGGAGAGTGGAAGCGAAGATTCAAAGCAGGCAGCTAGGTTCCTCTGAATGGGTATCGGAAGTGAGCAGGATTCTCCCAAGTGAAGTAAGAGCATCTGTGCTAGCTCAGCTAACTCCAACTGAGGATGAGATCAAGAAACAGGCATCGGTCATTGAAGCATTGAAAGAGGCGCTTGAAAATCACAGTGGGTCGAGCGCATTCCAATACTCATTCATCGCTCCCCAAGGTTCGACAGGGAAGAAACAGACCCAGCTGAGAGGGGCATCAGACATAGACCTTTTCGTGGCCTTGGACAAGGAGCACTACAGAGGGAGTTTGGACTTGGATGCCCGAAACAGACACAGTGCGATTGACGCGCTAATGGAGAGCATGATTGACAAGTGGTTCATTCCGGCAGTTGCCAATCTCGATGTGCAGTCTGTGCAGAAGACATTCTCACAGCACCCCTACCTCTCACTAAAGATGGCAGGGTTCGACGTGGATATCGTGGCTTGCTTTCACCTATCATACGACGAGCTTGCGCAGAACGGTCCAATAACAGCGATGGACAGGACTATCCATCATACTGAGTACGTGGTGAACCATCTGAGCGAATCTCTTAGAGAGGATGTGCGAATACTCAAGTCTTTTGTCAGGACCAGTCACACATACGGTGACACCTGCGCAGTTGGACGGATGGGATTCACGGGATACGCTCTTGAGCTGCTAATCATTTTCACCGGGAGCTTTGATGCGGCGTTGGAAGTGATTTTGCGACTCGATTCGGACCCAGTTGACCCTCTTGAGAGAAGTCTTCCGACACTGAAACAGGACCCTGGGTTTAGGGACGACCACATCTTCATAATCGACCCCACCGACACAGGCAGGAATGTTGCATCAAGTTTCGACAGGAGAGCTTATGACCTACTCAAGATTCTGACTGAGCAGCTCGTTGATGCGTCGCGGAAGGGCGACCATGATCAAATGATGAACCTACTATTGGAGAAACCGATACCAGTTGCCCCTGTACCAGTCTGGTTCACGAAGCACTCTATTGTTCGTGAGTTTGAGTCGGATGGAATAATCCATTATACGGTACTTAGAGACAAGCTTCACAGCGTGGCCAAGAAGGTTGTTAGCGAACTCGAGCGTGAACCAACCGGTGAAGAACGGTTTGGCAAAGTGATTTCCGAAGTGTATTTCGATGATGACAGATTTGCTGTTGGCTTCCTAGTTGAGAAACCAGAGATATTCAGCACATATGAGAGAAAAGGGCCGCCGCTTGACTTACAGGAGGCGGTAGAAGGATTCAGAGAAGTGCACTCTGATACATTTGAGAGAGATGATTACCTATGGGTGGTAGAACGTAGGAAATGGACGAAGGCCGAGAGCCTGATTGACGCACTCCTTCAGGAGAATCCCGTCGAGGGACTCAAACGTGTTTCTCAGGGTGCGACTTCTGCAAAATTGCAGCATGTAATTCACAGGTACGTTCTGAGAGTGGAGGACGATTTCCCCATCTCAACAGTGCAAGGGTAAAAAAGGGAAACATACTGCCTCCTGGTGGTGAGCCATTTTGGCATCAGATAGTATCGCGTTGATTCACCAACCCTCCACTGACACCCATGTCCATCCGTTTCCAAAACCCAATCTAGGGGCTTTTGAAACCCCCCTCAGAATACAGATGGCTTTGAGGTATCTGGACAACAGCGATGTATCGAAGAGTTACACGAAGTCCCCCGCCCCTCGGGCAAGAATAGAGGACGCTCTCACTGTGCACGCTCCCTATCTTGTTCACACGGTTGAGATAATGTCAAGAATCGGCAGCGGGGAACTGGGGGAGTATGCCTATGCAAGTCCGGACCTGCTACGTTCGGCCTTGCACGCACTTGGAGGGGCAAAGCATGCTGCAGATGCAATCGTAGAGGAGAAGGCCAAGCACGCATTTGCACTTGTACGTCCGCCTGGGCATCATGCTACATCTGCATCGCCGATGGGTCTTTGTTATTTTAACAACATTGCCGTCGCTGTCAGGTCATTGATGAAGGACCAAGAAGTCAAGCGCGTTTCCATTCTGGATTTCGATAGCCATTTTGGAAATGGTACTTCAGAAATCTTCTACTCGGACCCGGAAGTTCAGTATATTTCGGTTCACGAGTACGACTACGATAACTTTGGGATTGGACACTTTGAGGAAACTGGATATGGCGAGGGTGCAGGGACAAACATCAACATCCCCCTCGTAGAGTCATCTCCAGACATATCCTACGAGTCAGTAGTGGATAGAGTGATAGTCCCCGCAATAGAGAGTTTCAACCCCGAACTGATTGCAGTTTCCGCAGGATACGACGCTCACTACACGGATCCTGTTGGCAACATGAACGTTGATTCTAGAACATATTGGCTTCTTGGGAGTACCGTTGAGCAGCTTGTTCGAAGTCTTAGTCTGAAGGGTTCATTCTGGGTCTTAGAAGGAGGATACAATCCTTTTGCACTTGGCCCGAGCATTCGTGCAAGTCTGGATGGTCTTCTCGGTGGACCTCTTCAAGAGTTGGAGGACCAGACGGAACGAGAAGAGCATGAGATGCTGATAGACTCGAACAATCAGGTGATTGAGAAGGTACTGGAGACCCACTCAAAGTATCTCTGACCAAAGGCGTCATCGACAGGGCCCTTTATGCACAATGTTAAAAGGCCAAGCCACTTGGGCGACTCCAGAACCGCTAGTGGTGAAGAACAAGTGGGAAAGAAGAGAAAGTCCGGCGGGCGCAGTAAAGGTAGCTCTGGCAAAACTGGAACTGTGCAGTGCTCAAAGTGTGGTCGCATAGTTCCGGCTGATAAGGCCAAGAGGTACACTAAACGGGTTTCAGCAGTCGACCCTCAGTTGGCTCGTGAGCTTAGACAGCAAGGCAGCTTCATACAGACCAAGAGAGTCACACAGACCTACTGTGTTAGCTGTGCTGTTCATGCTGGCAAGGTCCAGATAAGACAGGCCTCGCAGAGAAGAGACGAAAGGAAACGTCGCTAAAACCAACATCAACATGCCCGACTTCATAGAAGAATCCATTCGTAGCAACAACCCACATCCATAGCTGGTTCTCCGAATGATGGACGGTAAAGGCATTCTAAGGTTCATCTTGATTCTTCCAAGTGTGTCCGAGAAGGGCCAGTTCAGGCTTCGAGATCTGCCCGGGTCGGGAGGAAGAGTGGATATTCTTTGTCGGTCCCTCGCGGCCTGCTTTGACTGGGGCCCAGCAACATGGCCAAAGTCGATGCTGGAGCTAGTAGCCGTCATAGCCAACAAAGTGACCCTTCGAGTTCAGGACCCAGGAAAACTGCTTCCAAGAGGAGAGGCTCAGTGGGCAGAGACAATCAGAAGGGTCCTGAATGATTCAAGTACCGATTTTGCGACTGGCCAGAAAGCGGCGCTTCCTGAGCTAATGGCAGAGCTTCATCAGGGACATGTTTGGGTATTGGAGAAAACAGGCAAACCGTTTGGGGAGATCAAAACCATGAACCCAGATGGAGAAAACACCTTCATCGTGGGGGATCATAGAGGCTTTGATTCCCAGACTCAGCTCACATTGGATGACCACAGCATTTATCGTATATCTATTGGAAAAAGAAGCTACTTGAGTAGCCACTGTATTGCGGCGATTATCTCCAAGTTTGAAAGGATGGTGGTATGATGTCACAGGCAGACGATGAGAGAATGCCAGAGAATCCAAAGGCCATGACAAGGCTTGTCAAGAAACTCACCAAGGAGGTCCTTTGGATATACATCCTGCGTCTGCTCCAGGAGAGACCCCTCTATGGGTATGAGATTAAGACCCTTGTCACTGAGAGGTTTGGGTTTTCACCAGCTCTAGTAAGTGGCTATGCCATCATATACAGACTAACAAAAGACGGATTGATTGAGGGCCAGACCTCCAGCGACTCTACTCGCAAGTATTACGAGATTACAGAAAAGGGCCAGAACGCAATGCAGCAGGCGAAGCAGTTCCTCTCGACCACGCTCTCCAACGTGTTTGATCTAACTGAGTAGTGGCGTGCTCACTTGTCTGCATTGGCTTCAGATGCGGTTATGGTTTTGCGAGCGTATGCGAGTCTCTGAATGACAGTGATGTGGGACAGCAGACCCACGATGACGATGCAGAATGTGAGTGCATTGGTGATCTGTATCAATGTGAACCAGTCTGAAATTGATGCAGGAAAGAATGACAGGAAGTCCATCCAGATGTTCGTGGCGGGCAGAGCAAGCAGGAGGATTCCTGCAAATGTCAGGATGAGCTTCTCTTGACGTTCAGCAATCCCCACGCTACAGTTCTCCATTCCACCCACGGACTCGGCCTTGGCCCTAGCGAAACTCGCCATTATCATTCCGAATAGTGAGAATACACCCCAGAACCAAGGGAGATAGGTATCACCAGCAGATAATGGCCACCAAGGAATTGCCACAGAGGTCGCCGGACCCATCATTAGGCCAAGCAAGAAAAGATACTCCGCATATCTGTCAAGCGTATGATCAAAGGTTGCTCCGAACCTAGAACCAAGGTTTGCTGCTCGAGCAACAGCTCCGTCAAACATGTCCATGACGATGGTAAGCAGCATCAGGGCGAACCCAGTCATGAGGTCACCCAAGTAGAAGACATAGGCTGTCAACAGCGCCACAAGTAGCGTGAGTCCAGTTATCATATTGGGAGTCATCCCAGTCCTCGCCAAGATGCGTCCAACAGGCATCATGGCTTTCTGATATCTTTCTCGGAGTTTCCCTAGCATGGGCGTCACTTTTCCAGGACTCGGAGTCGGGCTTCGCCGACCTGAATTGCGCTAATAAACGTGTTGTGGGGCGCTCAGATGACACTAATGATACGTTCGAGGACCCAGTCATTTCCTAAAAGGTTCAGAAAACCTCCCAATCTTGGCCCTGATTTTCGGGATATCAGAATCCTATAGAGAACGACAAATGCTCTCTTATCCTTTAGGCCCACGGAGCGTGCGATTTCGAAGACCTTACTCTGCAGGTGCTCATCTTCAAGAGGCTCACCCCTAAGTACGACAGCGAATTCCCTGAGAAACGCTCGGTCACTATCCGTAAGAGTGTCGATAATCTCTCTGGGTACAGATTTGGGAACCTCAACCCTGTCCCGCTCAGTTCCAAACTCTCGAGCCCAGGTCTTTGCTCGATTCAATCTGGTCGGAATCAGTTCTCTTGCTTCTTGCGGAACTCTATCAAGTCCATACTGCTTCTTGATGACGTGTTCGCAGCGCTCCAATATCGTTGATGCGCCAAGAATCCCTTCCATTTGCGAGGTTATGACCGCGAATTTGAACGGCAGTCTTGGAATGTATTCCTCTGGAACATCTTCAGTTAGGCAAAGTGGATACAGCAGCTGAATGATCTCAAATCGTTCCTCGGTAGCATCCTCCAGACCGTAGAATGCCCTCTCAAACCTGTCAAACTCATCCACCATGTCAGGAATTCTTTCAGGCTGCAGGTCAATTGCTCGTTCAAGAGGCGGCTTAAGCATAAGGTATCTGTACAGCTCAGGAGGTGCAATCGAAAGCCATACCTTTGGACTGAACACTATGCCTTCAGAGGTTGACATATCACGACCTCCAATGCGCACCCACTCAAAAGGAACCTTCACAGGACCTTCCCATCCAAAGACGCGTCGTGATATCTCTAGACCCGTATCAAAAGAACCACCTTTCACCGTGTGGTCCTTTCCTGCTGGCTCACATGTCACATTGAGCACGTACCATTTGGCTGGCCAATCAATACGCCAAGAGAGCTTCACTCGAAGTCTATCAAGAGGCACTTCATCACTATGACCACATGACGGACACGTGAAGTTAGCCTTGTCAGTAATTGGGTCGTAGTCTGTAATCCTATTGACAACAATCTCCCCCTTCGCACCTGCCTGAACTCGTCCGCAGGATGGACAGAATACAGAGGCCGGATACCAATTCTTCATCGATTCGATATAGTCTGCCTTCTGCTCATCATTGAAGTCGCGGGCTACATATTCGATGAGTATTTCACGAATGGTTTCCGTGTTCTTCAAACATAACCTAGTGGCTTCCAGCATTTCTGGAGTTTCGTATAGCTTGCTTTGCCATATCACCTCGGGATTCACGCCGAATTGCGGGAACGTTTCGATGAAATCATTTGCTTCATGTGCTGCAAAACTCTCGCAGCATCCAAACTCGTCAGGCACCTCAGAATATGGTATTCCAAGCCAATCATCAAGAGGGAGTGACACACTTGCAGGAAATGAACGGACTGGGTCGTAATCGTCCGCAACAAACAACGTACGCGCCCTCTTACCTGCTTCAAGGAGTTTCCGCTTGATGACATCAGCTATTATGAGCTCGCGGTAGAAGCCAATGGGAATACTACCACTAATGCTCTTCCCGGTAGAGACCAAGTACTCATCGACATCGCGTTCTAGTACACTGTCAACTACATCAGTTATCCAGTGGATGCTATATTCCTCTTCCGCAGCTCCATTGGACACCAGATTGTCACCACGTTCAACCTCGGACCTGTGCTAAAGAAGATTGCTCTAGACAGAGAACTCTGAAACCCTCAGCTCGGCCTTGCTGTTGAAGATTAGGTACACAGGTATGGCGGCCAAGACGACTACTAGAAGTAATGCAACCAATGTCGTCAATATCGCCACAGGAAGATACAAGAGAGATGGGACAGCGGCCTCTGGAACTAGAAAGTAGATGCTGGAGAAGGTAGCGAGCAATACAGCCGGTATTCCGGACTTCAGACCCATATCTATTCCCTCCGCCATCATCGTCTTTGCAATGAACATGGGGCTGGCACCCACAGAACGCATTATCACGTAGTCCCTGAGCCTTCCGAATACTGACACCAAGAGGTAGTTTACAAGGCTGAAGAATGCGCTCAAAAGCGCCATTATTGGTAGTGGCTGCAGAAGCATCCAGAAAGCGCTGATAGTGCTCAGATTATCTTCGAGAACTTCCTGTTGGAGATACACGGCCATCCCGTAGTCGTCAGCCAAATCGGTGATCTGGTCTATCACCGACTGATCGTATCGACCTACCTGAACAAGGACCAAGTTGGCACCAGTGACTCCGAAGAGACTCTGCATCTGGTCGAGACTCATATACGCCACATCGCCACCATTCAAGATGTCGAAAGCCACCGCCTGGACATCCAACGAAGCTCCCTGCACCTCAAGACTCTGAACCAAGGGGTCAACATAGAGTACGTTCGCCATCTGACCCCCTATCCAGACTTGCGATGATGCGTTCACCTCTGAGCCCTCGTAGTACCAGTCAGATATCGTCGAACTCCAGTCAATTCCCACAATAAGTGCAGACCCTGACCTATTCAGTCCAATATACTCGTACTGTTCAAGAGTGGGATTCCATATGATGGCAGGCCCCTCACCGACGGTTTCATAGGATAGAAGTCGCTGGTCAATATCTTCAGTGCTCGCCAGACCTGTCAGTGCTGCAATGAGATCACCGGGAACCATGTAAGACTCGTTCGTGAAATCAAACGAACTATCGAGCTTAGTGCCGGTCAGTGAGTATGCTGCATAGTATTGATCCAAAAGAGCAGCGTCCCCAACCGCAACAACGTCTGAGCCCATGGATCGAATGACGTAGGCATCAGTTGTAGCCTCAACAACTCCCCCACCAATCCAGAGAAGCGAAGCCAGAGATATGCTCAGGAATAATGAGAGAAGGGTCCTACGTGACCCTGAGAATCGACGCCCCGTGGCCTTCGTGGCAATACGAAATGGCAAACCAAAAGTATCTAGGGTTGTAGATCGGCCTCTGTGCAGCAAAGTAACCAACAACAAGATAGATTGCCCCCAGTGCCACCACGTGGAGCCAAGGGAATGATGAGCTAATCACCAAGTTGGTGACTATGGAGGAAAGCCAGAGGAGTCCGAGCACGTAGAGAAATGCTCCAAGAGCAATGCCAAGAACAACACTAGAACCGAGCATGATAAGCGCTTGCGCCATGAAATGATCGAATATCGTGTCCATCAGCGTTCCAATTGACTTCATCAGACCTATGTCCTTTCGGCGAGTCACCATCTCCAAGGACACCGTACTGGAGATAACAACGACACCCAGGATTAGCACAAGAAGAATCGTAGCCCAGATGAAGGTTTCAAAGAACACTCCCAGTGACTTGGTTGTGTCACTCGAAGTCACGAATGATGTCACATCAAGTAACACATTGCCAAATAGGAACAGGAAGGTGGTCGAGGCTACCACGGTTGTCATGGAAACCAGAATCAGAGTGCTTCTGAAGGGCCTTCTCTTCAAGTCCTTGGAAGCGTAGTCCTGTTCAGACATCAGTGGATAACTCTCCATTGATCATCCGAAGATGGCGGGCACCAGGGGTTTCAATGATGTGTTCATCATGAGTCATTGCAATCACGGCCTTTCCCTGACGATGCAACTCACGAAGCAGAGTGCGCACCATCTCTGCACTCTCTGCGTCAAGGTTTGCCGTGGGCTCGTCAGCCAGGATTATCGGAGGATCGTTGGCCATAGCCCTCGCAACTGCAACCCGTTGTTGCTCACCCGAGCTCAATTGCCAAGGTAGGTGATCTACCCGCTCAGTCAAACCCACCGTTTCAAGTAGTTCCAGCGCATCTGTGCGTATTTCGCTTAGCGGCTTATCGGAGAGTTGCATAGGAAACATGACATTCTCCAGGGCAGTCAGCGTGGAGATCAGATTGTAGCTCTGAAATATGAAGCCAGTATTGACGAGGCGAAATGTTGCCCTGAACGATTCATCGTAGTCCCCTATTGGCACATCCATCACAAAGACTCGCCCTTCAGTAGCGTAGTCTATCGCACCAATAAGGTTCAGAAGTGTTGTCTTCCCGGAACCAGATGGACCAGAAACAGCCACAAACTCGTCGGTCTGAACGTCAAGCGTGACATCGCGAAGTGCGTCGATCTCTCTTTTCCCAATCGTGTATCTCCTAGACACATTTACAAGCCGGACGGCACTTGACACACGTTCTGTTTCGTCAACGTCTATGTCTTCGTATGTATCATCCGCGGTCCAGACATCTTCGCCGGTCATTATCTAATCCCTCAATTGTGGAACTATGAGAGGTCATGCCACCAAGGCTGATGAACCTGACTCCAGCTTCACAATTGATGAAAGATAAAGGTAGAGGTACTTCAACTATTGTACCAGCAGGCCGAAACTGGAGAGGGAAACTCTTGCCCAGTCACTGAGAATCAGTGGGCGCTCTCTTCCAAAGACCCGCACCACCCTAAGGATGTCGTTCTTCACGAGACTACTCACGTAGTAGGAGACCAGACTCTTGTCCAGTGAGAGAGCTCGGCTCAGCTCTGCCTGAGTTATGCGGCCGTTTGCCATACACTCACTGAGCACCAACTGTACGGTGGGATTCCTTGAGAGTGACGTCAGTCGAAGCACCTGTTCATCGTCACAGAAACCTTGAAGATACAGGTGCCGAGCATTGCCATTTCGCATCGAAACGACTATGTCATCATTCTCAAGATTGTTCAGATGGTACTGCAGTGCGCCCATTGCACATCCGATGTTTCGATGAAGTTCTCTCAGATGTATTCCCGGGCAGTTGGAGATCATGTCTAGTATTCGGTCTCGTAGCTTCTGCGGACGTTCATGTCCCTTGCGTTCTATTGAGACTGTTCCAATCACCAAGAGTAAAGACCCAGTGGCAATGGACTGAGACAATCCATCAGACCAAACGACTGATGTGCCAAATTCGACAGTGTGAAGTGCGAGCTCTAGTGCCACAGACGTGGTGTTCTTCAACCATGAGCCCTGAATATCCAAATCAGACAAGACGGGAACTGCGGAGGAAGAGTGGGATACGTCCTGGACAATCAGGGGCTCGCTGCCGGACCCAAAGCCAAATAGGACTAGACCTACAATGCTTGATCCAAGCAATGCCAAGCATAGTGCTAAGATGGCTCTTCTTCTCCAGTCGGGTCTCATTTGGTCTGTCCACCGTTCTGATTACGCCATGAAGGTAGTTAAGCGATATGTATGGTCAAAGTATGTACTACTCGGCCCCTATTCTTGAACAGGATGGGATAAAGTTATCCTGAATCTGCAGGCGTCCATCTTTGCCGCCATACAAGTGTCCTCTGTGATGGTTAGCTTCTCATATACAATCTTGTTGAAGTCTACCAGATACTCAGTAATGGCTTCAATGAAGCCCTTGAGGAAGTAACAGGAGGGCTCTTCTGACTCATATCCTGAGGCGTAGGGATTGTCAGGGATTCTGAGCACAGCCTCCTCGTCCTGTGAAGCCTTGAATATGTTCTCAATGACGACATCGCCGAATGGGACAAGAAGGAAGGACAGAACGGTCTTGATGAACTCGATGATCTCCTTGAAGTTCTTGGGAGGCCTCTGTTTGCCAATCTTGATATACTCTCGTTGCGTTTCCAGACCAGCGAGACGGCCTGCGCTGTAATATAGGTCTCTGACTTGATCAGGAAACATGAATCCTATTCGATTTGCCAGCTTGTTCCATGTCTTCGCAAAGAAGGCTTTCATCAAGTCTTTGTCTTTAAGTCTGCCCTGCCACCAGGGAATCACTTCTTCGCGCCTAGACATTGTCACGCCTCCGATGTTTCCGAAAAGGAACAGAGTGTTAAGTTCTTTGTGCCAAGTAGTCCCTAGAACCGGATAATCCAGGTACAGTTCTTGTCCCCTGTTGCTCTACAGAGTTCCTGCGATACTCTGGCCTCAACTCCTTTGAACTCGAGAATCGCCTCAAGAACTCCACTGAAACCTTCACAGTAACCGAATCCGTGCATTCCTTCGAGAGTGATATCTTGACACCAAGTGCAATTCTTGTCCACTACACGGACTGTGTCAGCAGAGGAGTAGTCAACATTTGACGGCCTCCTGTTGTGAAGCAACCTGAAGATTGAATCAATCAGCTTTGGCACGTCCTCGCTACCAGATACGCTGTTCGTCTTCTCAGCCAAATCTGTGGACAAATAGAGCTGATATCCCATCTCTTTTCCCACTTCACGCAACTTCTCGTTGGCTTCCTCGATATTGTT
>LRSK01000183.1 GCA_001563325.1 Candidatus Thorarchaeota archaeon SMTZ1-83 | reverse complement strand
TCCTCGTCTATCTTGATGCCACCCATGAAGTGATGCGCTGTTGGAGAAACCTGCATTGGCTCGTCCCTGATGTCGACTCCTGCGTCCTCGAACTGCTCTATCATGCTCTCAAGTCGAAACTCGATTATGGTCTTCGGGAGGTGTGCTATACTAAGAAAGACTCCCCCATCGGGTGATCCTCGGCCTTCGAGGACTTCCGTCATAATCGACCTTGCAACTTGGTCTCTTCCTGCAAGCTCCATGACCTCAGGATAATATCGGTTCATGAAGCGCTCACCCTCACTGTTCAGAAGTATTCCGCCCTCGCCGCGCACGGCCTCTGTGACTAGTCTGCCACGTGCAGACTCGGGCTTCACCATACCAGTTGGATGGAATTGAACCATCTCCATATCGATGAGTTCACAGCCAGCTTCATAGGCCATTCCATAACCATCACCGACATCCAGCTGTGCATTGCTTGTGACCTCGTAGATTCTCCCAGCACCGCCGGTCGCCATGACAACAGACTTGGCACGAAATACAAGATAGTCACCGTACTTCAGATCGATAGCAGTCACACCTGCAACTCTGCCTTCTTCTACGAGAATCTTGGTGGCGAATACCTCATCGAAAACCCGAATTGAGGTCTTTCTGACTGCCTCAGTAAGGGTCACCATGATTTCAGAACCGGTCCTGTCGGACGCGTAAGCTGTGCGCCTCCATGACTGCTTACCGAAGGGTCTCTGGGCGATTTTGCCCTCAGGTGTCCTGTCAAATACAGCTCCGTACTCCTCAAGATCGAATATTCTCTCAGAGGCATCACGTACCAGAATCTCAGCGAGCTTCTGATTGTTGAGATAGTTGCCTCCTACGATTGTGTCCTTGAAATGAGTTTCAGGGTTATCGTCGGGATCAACGTTCCCAAGTGACACATTGTAGCCACCCTCTGCCATGGCTGTGTGAGCCTTGCCGAGAAGCTCCTTACTCAGCATGATAACATCCAGATTGTACTTTGATGCCTCAATGGCCGCACGGCATCCAGCACCGCCAGCACCCACAACGAGAACATCGCACATTATTGTCTTGTAGTTCAACTACTACAGTCCTCCGATGGAGAGGTTTCTCCTAGCCTGACCCGTCGGGCACTCGGCGACCGTTTAAGAGTTACTGTTGAGGTTGACTAAGAGAACATCCTTTGCTAGAATATGGTTGGATAGAGAATTCTTTCATCGGATGGGTTGGCGCCATTTTTGTGTGTCAATGCGCACACAATCTACTTGATAGGGAACCGCTATAAGTGCATAATATACACTGCTTGTAGTCACCGGGGATGCATGAGAATGGACGCGGAGGATCTGTTGCTGTTCATTGCAGTGCTGGTAATACTCTTTGTGGCACTCTATGGGATTTCAGTGCCAATTCTTTCGGCATTGGGAACTTAGACGGACTGCATATGAGGTGGAAGATGCACACGCGAACGTGAATCGCAGCGCTTCACCCAACCAGAGAGTGGAATAGGCTAGTTTTCCAATTCACAGCCAAGGGCACGTTTAGTACACGGAGTTCGTAAGAAGAGAAAAGGTGAGCGGATTATTGATGGTCATTGTGCTCCTCAACCACCGCACCTGCGCGTGTGAGATAGATTACATCCCGCGAACGAAGATATTGGTCAGGCAGCATCCTGAGCGCATTCATGAAACCATGCCATTCTGTGAGCATCCTTAGATCGTCGAACTGAACTCCTTTCAGTAGATTCGATACATTCTCCATCTCAGCATGATGACTAGGATGTATATACCGAATTCTGTATTCTACGTTGTCAGGATAGTATACGGCAACATCAAGCTTGAGCTTGGGGTCTTCATGATATACAACCTGGACTATCTTTCTCAAGGTCGAAACCGCACTGAAACCCACTATGAGATACTTCAACATTGTACTGCATATGTGCTTTCAGTGGGTAATCCTCAAGCGTAAAGATTGATGATGATGTGCAAAGTCTACTCCTTTATTCCGATCTTGGCATAGACCTCAGCCTTGCGAGCAGCTACTCGCTGATTCATTTCCTTGTGAAGGCTACCACCATGCGAATCCATGGTGACCAAGAGAGGACCAAAATTCTCAGCAGTAATTACCCAGAGTGCCTCTGGCATGCCAAGATCGGACCATTCGTACGCTCGAACTTCCTTCAAGCCCTTGGCTGCGAGGGCACCACAGCCACCTGTAAAGCTACAATAAACTGCACCAACTTCTTCCAATGCAGTCAGAGTCTTCTCACCCATGCCTCCTTTGCCTATGATGATACGTGCCCTGTATTTGCGAAGGAATTCATCCTCGAAGAGCTCCATTCTGACGCTTGTGGTAGGACCAGCTGAAACTATCTGCCACTTGCCATCCTTCTGCCAAGCCACGGGACCTACATGATACACAACACTGCCCTCAAAATCCACAGGCGGTTTCTCCCCTTTTTCGAACATATGTAAGGCACGTTCGTGAGCCTCGTCTCGTGCTGTGTAAACATGCTCACCACTGACATAGACCACATCTCCGACTTTCAGTTTTCGAGCTTCCTCTTCGGATATTGGTGTAGTAAAGTGATATTCAGTCATTTCAGTCGCCCTCCAGTGGATGTGTTATATAACTGACTTCGAGGTCTTTGGATATCACAGCTTTACTATGCCTTGCGGCCCAACACTGAACAGCCACTCCCACAGGTAGACTTGCAGGATGACGCATAGCGTAGTCGACCTTTACTGCTAGAACTGTTGTCCTGCCACCAAGGCCCATTGGACCAATATCTGTGGCATTGATTGCCTCCATGATCTCCTGCTCCATCTTGGCTACCTCAGGCTCGGGATGCTTGTCATCAAGCGGCCGAAGCAGCTGCTGCTTAGCAATCTTGATTGAGATGTCAGCTCCACCGCCAATCCCAACACCGATGATGTTTGGAGCACATGCCTCACCCATATATCTCATGGCATTATCCACAACCAGCTTCTTGACACCCGTAAGTCCCACTCCGGGTTTGAGCATACCAACAATAGAAGCATTCTCGCTTCCTCCGCCTTTGGGGAATGCGATGATTTCGAGTGAGTCACCTGATACGACCTCCCAGTTTATCCATGGGATTTTGACGCCTGTATTATCACCCGAATTGCCCCCCACAATCGGATTAACCGCATTAGGCCTGATTGGCACTTCTGCAGTAGCCTTTCTTGTGGCTTTGGTGAGGGCTTCTTTGATGTCATCAGTAAACGGAAATTTGCTGCCAACTTTGACATAGAAGACTATTATGCCTGTGTCTTGGCACATCGGAACTCCGGCGTCAGCTATGTCCATGTTTTGAATGATTGCTGAGAGCTGAGTCTTGGCGGTCTCATTGTCTTCACGATCACGAGCCGCTCTCAATGCAGCTTCAACATCCTTAGGCAGTCTTGTTACAGCCATCTTGAGAAGACGAAAAGCAGTGTCTTCAATGACTTGCGTTGGGTCTTTCATGAGGTTCACCAAATGAAATCGTATCTTTTGTAATGGAGGGTTTGGGCGTCTTGGTACGGGCTTAAATATCCTACACCTTTTACACAATGTGAGAGGACTAGGTAAGTGAACTGACTCGGTCCAGAAGGCTGTGAAGCGTTCACGACCAAAAGCCTGAGAGAGGACTCATTCTTCTCGGAGGAAGTCCTTACTCCCCTCTAAGGGTAAGGTATCAGACCTTGGGGAGTCCGCGGCTGTTCACCATGCTCAAATGAGCCTTCTTGATTTCGGTGACGATGTCAAGATGGGTGATGAAGACCCCGCCGTGGTAAGAGATGCGGAAACTCTCTCTATCGCTGAGAGTGATACCCTCAGAGCCCGATAGGAGAAGGATGCCAGGACTGCAGGAGGGAGGACTTCCCATCGAGTGCAGACAAAGACCTTGCCTATTTCAAAGCTCACTGAGATTTGAGAGGTGGTGAGACTGGCAGGAGAAGGGCGGAACGCATAGGTTCCCTAGATTTGGGCGAAACTGGCGCCCAAGAAACAAGGGACAGGTTTGATATACATTAGAAGAGGACGCCTCTATGTGAGATGATGGTTCTATGACTCTAGAGCTGACTGTTCCGTCGATTAGCACCTTTATGACTGCACTGGCTATTCTCATAATTTTCAGCATAATGGACGTTCGAGAGAGAAGGGTATCCAATCACTCTATGTTGATAGGAGGTGTGATTGGGATTTTCATTGCGGTTCTCACGGGACATTTGATTCATAATTTAGTACTGCATCTAACGGCACCAATCTTCACAATCGTAGTCTCCTATACTCTGTTTCAAATCGGGTCAATTGGCGGCGCTGACTTGAAAGCGTTGATTATCTTGAGTATCATCAGCCCTGGTATAGAATTAGCCCTGTGGGTCGATCCAGTTTTTGAGGCAATCATTGGCGGAGGCTTGGAAATACTCATCATGCTAACATTTGGTTATGCATACTCAAAATGGACAAGAAAAGAGAATGGTCTGCCACAAGATGAGAGGAGAATCACACCTTTGATTCCCTTTTTGTGCTTGGCATATGTTCTCATCCAGATGATGGCGATTTTCTAGAGTATTACCACAGGAAGGGAGAATGTATAGAGTAAGGTCCAGAAGAGCACCCATAGCAACAGAAACGTAGGCAAACCAGCCGTAACAAGCTTCTGTCGACCTCCAATCTCTTTGGGATCTATCTCTAGCAGGTAGACAACAACGTACAGGGTAAGTCCATACATGAGTAGTCCAAAAATCAGACCTCTTGAGCCGCGAAAAGCAGGTCCAGCGAGTCCACAGATTAGTGCCGTGATTAATGCGAAGAATATCTTGACGTACGTCTGTTGTTCGTCTGCTGAGGCAGCCCATCTACTGAAAAGACGCTTGAAGATGTTCTTTAAGGGCTCTATTACCGATGACATCGTGTGACACCTGACGGAGTTATGCGTCTGTCAATCGACTATGTTATAACAATATCGGACTGGAAGAGCGTTTGACAATGAAAGAAACGATGAGCAATATCGACATTCGGCTGATTCTGCCAGAGCTAAAAGAGTCTGCAGAAGGAGCGTTCATCAAGAATGTCTACCAATATGGAGATGTCTTCGTACTCAAGCTCTACCAGCCAGCTGGAGGGACGTCACATCTATTATTCGAAGTCGGTCGTCGAATCCATCTCACTGAATACCGTCGAGTTGCTCCCAAAGTACCACCGAAGTTCTGCACAGCACTCAGGAAATATCTCAGGGACCGACGAGTCCTGACGGTGTATCAGCACGATTTGGATAGAATTGTGGTGATAGAGGTTGGTGACGAAACGAGTTCGCATAAGTTAGTTGTAGAGCTGTTTGGCAGTGGTAATGTCCTACTTCTCGATCCGGATGACACGATATTTGTAGCGATGCGCTACAGGAGAATGAAGGACAGGGATGTCATTCCCAAGGCGAAGTACGAATTCCCACCTCCGCGCGGCATGGATGTCATGAACCTTGAAGTTGATGCATTGGAAGGAGTCCTTTCTGAGTCAAAAACGAGTGTTGTTCGAACTCTGGCAAGCAGACTAAACCTTGACTCACTTAGCTGTGAGGAGATATGTGCACTCGGAGGCGTGAATCCTCAGGCAGAGGTTTCGAACCTAGATGAACAGGCAGTAAAGGACCTGTCGGGCGGTTTGTTTCGCTTTATCGAGAAGCTCAAGAATGGAATTAGTGAACCTCAGGTCATTCTAGATGACGAAGATGTAGAAGAACAAGTTGCATTTGTCCCGTTCGTGTTCGAGGTCTATAACGGTCTACCCACAACAACGTTCTCCACGTTCAGTCAAGCAATTGACAACTTCTTTGGCGTGTCTGATATGGAACTTGAAGACGAAGAGGTTCTTGAGGCTCACGTGAAAGAACGCAAACGATTAGAGAAGATAATTGAGAAACAAAGAGAAGGAATCACACGGCTAGAAGCCCAAGCCGCCAACTTGAGACTGGCTGGAGAAGCCATATACAACAGCTTTCAGATGGTGCAAGAGGTCTTAGATACGATCTCAAGCGCAAGATCAGGAGCCCTATCTTGGGCAGAAATCATAACTAGGATAGATGAAGGGAAAAAGAAAGGGATAGCTTCAGCAATCATTATTGAAAGGATAATACCCGCCCAAGGTAAGATTATGGTGAAGCTTGATGATATTGATGTGAGTCTCGACATCAGAAAGAGCGCACAGGACAATGCTTCGCTAGCATATGAACAGGCCAAGAAATCGGAGGCAAAGACCAAAGGAGCGCATAAACAAATCGAGAAGACGTTGACAAAATTGAAGGAACTTGAGGCGAAAACTATCAAGGCTGAAACAGAGGTGAAAGTCCCTGTTCGAATTAGAAAGAAACGTTGGTATGAGAAGTTCCGCTGGTTTTTGTCCTCTGAGGGTCTTCTCGTCATCGGAGGAAGAGATGCAAAGAGCAATGAAAGACTTGCAAAACGACAGATGGAGGCAGGCGATGTCTTTATCCATGCTGCACTCCATGGAGCGCCCTATATTGTTGTCAAGGTGTCTGGTGAGCCTCCAAGAGAACAGACCCTCACCGAGGCTGCACAGTTCGCTGTTACCTTCTCTCGGGCATGGCAGGATGGTCTTTCATCAGGTGATGCATATTGGGTCAATCCGGAGCAGGTTAGCTTCACTCCACCATCTGGTGAGTATCTACCATCAGGAGCCGTCATGATTTATGGCTCGAAAAACTATATTCGGAGAGTCCCAGTGGAACTCGCAGTTGGCGTGATGATTGAGGATGAAGATGTAATTCCCGTGTCGGGACCACCCTCAGCATTGTCAGCTCATACAGATTATGTTGTGAGGATTATCCCGAGCAAAGAGAAGAAAGGTCAGCTTGTGAAAGAAATTCTTCATGAACTGAAGAAATTAGTACCTGAGGACAAGAAACATCTAATCGAACAGATTCCTCAAGAAGATATGATGCGCGTCCTGCCTGCAGGCGGAGGCGATTTGGTTTCTGACAATAAGAGACGCCAATTATAACTAAACGAAGCGTAGCAAGCAACACAGACACGTTTAAATTCCATCGGGATTGATTCAGTCAAGAAAGCACCCTAAAGCCTAGATACACTGGGTGGTTAACCAACTTTCTGATGCGCCGAGGTAATAGCTGATGTCTGACCCTTCACATTCAATGTCTGTGAGAGAGATAATGTCTGTCAATGTAGTTACAATGCCACCAGATGCCAGTGTGCACGCGGTGGCACACTCAATGAATGAAATGGATATCGGATCCATTATAATCTCTGATGAGGGTCGGCCACTAGGTATCATAACAGAGTCCGATATCGTTAGACGTGTTGTATCAGAGGATAAGGACCCAAAGAAAACCCAAGCCAAAGATGTGATGAGTTCTCCTCTTGTTCATGTCACACCAGATACCCCCCTGACTGAAGCCATGAGAATAATGGCCCATGGAAATATCCGTAGAGTAGCAGTGTTAAAGAACAACTCATTGGCTGGAATAATCACTTCAAGAGATATTCTGCGCTGGTCACCAGAACTCATTAACGTGCTTATGGAATCATTGAGGCTCCGTTCAGATACTGCGACTCGAGTCGAGGATGAGGATGAAGACGAATTAATCGCATATGGTGGTGTTTGTGACAGCTGTGGAGAGTACTCTACCGAATTGGCTCTTTCAGATGGAAGATATCTATGTGATGAGTGTCGGAGCTAGTTGGCCAACTATAGGTGTGCATTCAATCCGGTAAGCACGGTGATAGGAGGATTGTATATTGGAAGTAAGTCAAATTATGGCAGAACCAGTCACGATCGACAAAGATCGGAGGCTATCATACGCTCTTGAACTTCTTGATAAGAAGCGTGTGGATAGACTAATTGTTACAGAGAATGGTACAGTCAAAGGCATTCTCACCTATGCAGATATCGCAGACAGGCTTAGTGTTAGTAAGGTAGTTGCTGTTTCAATAGGAAGATTACATGTTTCAAGCGCGATGACTGACACCGTAATTACCGTATCCCCAGACGACGAAGTCACAGAAATTGCTCAGCTCATGGTTGATAGAGGTATGAGTGGATGTCCTGTTGTTGACAAGGATGAAAAGCTCGTTGGTGTGATTTCAAAAACAGAGCTATGCTCTCTTGTGGCCAAGTTTGAGGATATCAAAGTAGAAGACCTAATGACAACGGAAGATATTCTTGTTGTCAACCCGGTGGAGCGTCTGGTGAAAGCGAGGAGTGAAATGCTCGACAAAGGATACTCAGGACTCCCGGTCACTGATGGTGCAAGGGTGTTGGGATTACTCACTGAGAGGGCTGTGGCTGAGGCGATGGCTAGATTCAGCAAGGAAGTTCCCGATAAGCACCGCCGAAACCAAGTCAGGCAGATACGAGTTGTAGATGCCATGATAAGGGAGCCGCCGTTAGTATCTCCAGAAGATCCCCTTGCTATTGCTATTAAGAAAATGAAGGATGCGAATCTGAATACACTGCCAGTAGTAGGTAAGGGTAACAAACTCATAGGCATTATCAGTTCAACTGATCTAACTCGCTTCGTCGCAAACAAATTCAAGGTCCCGGAAATTAAGGAATAATCGTTCGGCGACACAATCATATCGTGCCGTGATGAAGGAAGAAACATGCCTGTAGATAGTATCCTAGAGAGAGGGATTGTGATACTTGACGGCAGAGAAGTCATCCGTTCAGTTACAATAGATGCAGGCATAATTGAGGGTATATATGAGCCGGGCTTTGAACCCCTCGCATCTGAAAAAATCAATTGTGAAGGACTCTATATTCTGCCTGGTGCGATTGATATTCACGTTCATATGAGAGACATGGGACAGGAAGACAAGGAGGAGTATTCTACAGGAACTATGGCTGCTGCTGCTGGTGGTGTTACTTCTGTCGTCGATATGCCAAACTCGATCCCTCCAACTGTTACTCTTAATGATTTGGAGGAGAAGATAGCCATAGCTAGGGAGAAAAGATATGTCAACGTGGGTTTCTACGCTGGAATCCCAAAGATAGTCAGTGATGTGAGCCAAGACTGGCTACCCCACATTCTGGGATTTAAGGTGTATCCGCATGCTCCACTGACTGAAGGCACACGCTATACTAAGGAGCGTATTAAGGAATGTATGGAACTATCGGCCAAGTATGGCATCCCGCTGTTGTTTCACCCAGCCTCAACAGAGAAGAGAGAGAGGCCAAAGACACATGATGAATTCTTTCGACTTCACAGCTGCGAAAACGAAGTTGAATCCCTAAAGCAATTTCTGGCAGTAAAGGCTGAGGTCTATGAAAGTAGACTGCATGTCTGTCATGTCAGCTGCGGTGCGACTGCCCGATTGATTTTGGAGAACCGTGCTGAAGATACAATTACTGCGGAGGTTACACCGCATCATCTCTTCCTGAGTGGAGGAGAGTTCTCTCATGATGATGGCAGGGCCAAAATGGTTCCTCCATTGCGGTCGCCCCATGATAATGAGGTCCTTCAGCAAGTGCTTTGTTCAACCGGCGGGATTGATTGTGTTGTGACGGATCACGCACCTCATGAAACCTTCGAGAAGAGACTTCCGTTTATGGATGCGGACTCAGGCATACCTGGACTTGAAACAATAGTGCCCTTAATGCTGACAGCTGTCTTCGAGGAAAAGGTATCTTGGTTGGATTATCTCAGAGTCTGCAGCTCGGGCCCTGCCAGAATTCTTGGTATTGCAGGCAAAGGAGTCCTTGCCAAAGGCTATGATGCAGATGTCACTGTTGTTTCAAAGGAGAACTGGGAAATTCGTGGTAAAGATTTTCACTCCAAGGCGAAAATTACTCCATTTGAAGGCAGGAGTGTAAAGGCGCGTCCTGTCATCACCATCGTTGGCGGCGAGCTAGTCTACAGCTATGGCGGATTCTTCACTGATCCGGGTGTCGTTGGCAGAGTGCCCTTGCGGCGTTTGAGGTAGCTGCGAAAAGCATAATCGGCAAGATGTGCTGAAAGAAAGATGGTGGACATGGATTGGACCATGCATATTCTGACGAAGAAGGAATTTTTCTTGTGAAACTGGCAAGACAGGCAGTCGATGAATACGTACTTGATAATTCGAAGCCCATCCCCCCCGATGATGCCCCGCCCAAACTATGGCAAAAGTCGGGGGTGTTCGTGACACTCAATCTGTTGGAAGACAAGCATGTCAGGCTTAGAGGGTGTATTGGCCGTCCATATCCAACACAACCACTGATAGAAGCTACCATCGATTCAGCAGTTGATGCAGCGGTCCATGATTATCGATTTAGGCCAATGAGTCCTGCGGAGCTCGACCAAGTCATTGTTGACCTAAGCGTTCTCACTCCACCACAAAAGTTAGAATACTCCAGCCCAGAGAATCTCTTGAATCTCGTTCAAATAGGGAGGGATGGATTGATTGCTAGCAGCGGCACGATGCGCGGGCTTTTGCTTCCACAAGTCCCAGTACAATATGGATGGGATGTGAGGACGTTTCTGGAGCACACCTGCAATAAGGCCGGACTTCCACAGGACCTCTGGAAGAATCCTGAAGTCGAATTCATGTCGTTTCAAGCAGAGATATTTGGGGAAACCACCCCCAGAAAAGGCATCGTAAGGAACCCAGAGCATCCCAGATGCTAGAGGAGTGTGATGTTGTGAACAACCTACCATCAGATGTGATTGAAACCCTTAAGGGATTCCTAAAGGAAGACATCAGAACAGGGGACCTGACCTCCACTGTAACAATACCTGAGGATGCATTAGGCTCTGCAACAATCTACGCAAAGAGTAAGGCGGTACTGGCAGGGGTCAAGGAAACGATTGCAATCGCTGAACTCACAGGCCTGGATTACGAGGAATTTGTTTTCGAAGGAAATTGGGTGGGCCCTCAAGAACCCATAGTTAGTCTGAGAGGCCTTGCACGCACTCTTTTAGGAGTGGAACGAGTCTGTCTCAATATCATCCAGCGAATGAGTGGAATAGCAACAAAGACCTATAGAATAGTTAAAGCTGCGAGAGAGATGAATCCAAAAGTACGGGTGGCAGCCACAAGAAAGACACCCCCAGGCTTCAGGTACTTCGAGAAGAGAGCAGTACAGATAGGGGGCGGAGACACCCATCGCTATGCACTTGATGATATGGTCTTGATCAAGAACAATCACATTGCTGTAATTGGAAGTGCACGTGAGGCTGTCAAGGCTGCAAGAGCTGGGGGGTCATTCAGCAAAAAGATATCATGTGAAGTCCGTACACTTCAGGAGGCTATTGAGGCTATAGAAGCGGGTGCTGATATCATACTCCTAGACAATTTCACAGCCCAAGACGCAGGAGGAGTGCACCAAGTATTGAGCCAACGGGAAATTCGACACAAGGTATTGTTGGAAGCATCCGGCGGTATAAATGAGAACAACATCAAAGATTATGCTCAGAGTGGAGTAGATATCATATCTTCAGGAGCGCTGACCCACTCGTATGAATCAGCAGACTTCAATATGCTTCTTAAAATCACATAGTGTGCAAATGGAATCAGAATCAATCATTAGCGCGCTTGAACGGGGTCAACTGAATCTCTTGACTAGATAGTCCAAAAGGTCCATTCATTTTCTCCTTTCTCACCCTTTAGCATCCCCTTGTCGAAACGTTGCTTCATGGTTGTGTAGATCATCTGATCTCTGTTCTCAGCTCTAGGGTCTGCTTTTTTGAGAGCTGCAATTGCTTCTGACATTGTTCTCTTACTGGGTAACTTGAAGTAGCCATTTTTGATGAGGCCATCCACTGCCTTTGATGCTGACCAAGGTTCTGGTGTCGAATCTATCTCTGCTTCAAGTGCTCTTCTTGCTTCTCCAAACTTGCGCTCGAGCTTGTCAATGGGAACACCAACGACTTCTATTCTATCAAGGTCTCCAATTCCTAGTCCTCTCTCAACGAATGACTGAATCACCTGGTTCTTTTGTGCTTTGATGCCAGCGAAATGGAAGCCAACAGTTTCTACTGCTACAGAATCACGTCCAACAAAGAGAATGTCAGTTCGAGTTCTCGCTCCCTTCCCCTTGGAGAACTTCGAGAAGTAGGTAGCATCCAGGATAGATAAGTCGATGCCTCCAATAGCCTCATAGAGCGTTGTTAGGAGGTTGAAGAAAATCTCATTCTTATGATACTGTACCTTCTTTCTAGTGGGCGGAAGACCGAAGAGGTTCTTGAGAATGCTTCCCTTCTCATAGGTTCTCATTACATGCGTATTGACAAAGACGCGAGGTTTCAAGACTAGTTCTGCAAGGTCGATGACTACTTCTCTGATTGGGTTCGGAACCTTGACTGGACTGGTTTCGTTTTCGTCAGAGAGGTTCACAGGGATTACAGTATCTGAGAATAAAGACTCCCACACCTTTAGTCTTTCAGTACCAGTCCCCTGATAGTTGTCGGTTTCAACTAGGTACTTTCTCGGGGCATGTGAGAATGCCTTGATAATGCTCTCAACAGTTTCGACTGTGGAATACCATCCGCTTTCAGGGTAAAACACACCCACCTTGATTACGACCTCGCGATCTGAAACATCGATATCGTCAATTCCACCAATGAGATTGCACGCATATTTTACAGAGTCCTGCTTATGCTCTCTGAGATCAACTGCTGCTACAATTGCATTCAAACTACAATCTCACCTTGATGATACGAATTCTGCTTCCTGTAGATATCTTCTCTACTCACTCATTCCGAGCTACCGAAAGCAGGTTTCATGCTCTTGGGGCGCATATACTAAACACTAGCATTGATACGGTTCTAGCCTTGAGAATAACACAGAGAGAAAATGGTGCCCCGGCCGGGATTTTCGAAGAGATGAAAAATCATCAACTCGTTCGAACCCGGGTCTTAGACTCGAAAGGCCTAGATGCTGGGCCGGACTACACTACCGGGGCATTGGAGCATCGGACTCGGACATGCTGTTATTAAGATTGCGCAGCAGTCCTTGATAGTCGACTCATTTAGCAGAAGCCGTCAGAGGTTTCACTACAGATGTCCTCAACAGAGCTCGAAGCTCAAACTTCCTTGGTGCAGAGCGAATTGCTTTCGCGGCTCTACCCTCATTCCTCTCCGCGATAGTTTCAGTGAGTGACCGCAACAGGAATGCACGAAGGTCATCCTGACATGGAACCCCTGAAAGCGTATTGCTCCTAGATACTAGAGTTGGCACCATCAGGACACCGTAGGCCTCAGCGATATGACTATGGTGTTCCACATTCACCTCAAAGAGTGGTTCTCTACAACCTAGATCTGTACTCTCATCCTCTATCATGTTCTTAACGATATCACACCATGTGCAATGTTGAGATGTGAAGAGCAGAATCATTGGTTAATCCCGGCAGAGTTTCCTGTGCGTTCCTACCACTCTGATTTAAAGTCGGAGAAACTTGTCTGAATGCGCGGGCAAATATGTCAGGTATTCGCAACCTTAATATCAAAAATGCAAAGCGTGAGTGTTGTTTGTCGTATTCACAGGGCCCGTAGCTCAGCTTGGTAGAGCAGCAGGCTCATAACCTGTCGGTCTCGAGTTCAAATCTCGACGGGCCCACCATCTAATTCTGTAGCACACTATTCAATTGCGAAATCGCCAAATGAAAGAGGCGTCGTAAGGATAGCTTCTCTGTCAACGTCAAATGTGACGCGTATTCGAGTGTAGATTTCGTCAAATGGCCAGAATGATGCATAAAGATTCCGTCCCCCTTTATTATTGAAGTAGAGTGTGATGCTATCACCTGCGGCTATAGTAGAATTCCCATCAGGACTAAGACTGAAGGTATAGAACAGCTCTGAGTCTGAATAGAAGACACTTGCTTTCCACGCTCGAAAATCATCGATGTCACTGCTACCAGTATTGGTGATATTAATTGCTAGACGCATATCGAAGTTAATCGGTGGTTGATGTGGGATAGTACCAGAATATTCTGCCGTCGCATTCAGTAATAGATTCCCAGCCTCGATTGTTTCTACACTGTGATCTACAGAATCTTCACTGGGTGAGAGAGGGTCCAGGATTGGAACAGAAACAGGTAGTAGAGATGTGATAGCAAAGACTACGATTCCTGATATCAAGACAATAAAGAATACGATGATAAATCCAAAGAACACTCGCATCTCCCTGCTAATCATCAGAATCCCTACACATGTCTAATAATCGATGCATGATTTTAGTTCTACCATGCCCGCTATTCCTTTGGAACACGTGTTCCAATGATTCCCGATTACAGACTCCTTAAGAGGAGGTGGAATATTTCTGATTTCATGCAACTGTTCACAGATCCCATCTCACTAGGCGTTCTGGCGAGCCTGCTTGCAGGGGGAGCGACTGGTCTTGGTGCTTTGCCGATTTTCATAAAGGAAAGCTTCAGTCGAAGGACCCTAGATATTATGATGGGCATAGCTGCTGGGGTAATGCTTGCAGCATCAGCCTTCAGCTTGCTCGTGCCTGCATTTGATTATGTTGCTGATTGGATTGGAGTGATCTTGATAGTCGGGCTAGGCTTTAGCCTGGGAGGGATTTTCGTGCACGTTGCAGACAAGTACATCCCCCATGCCCACTTTGAGAAGGGATTGGAAGGACCTTCCTCTTCAATGTCGAGGGTATGGTTGCTTGTGCTCGCAATTACCATCCACAACTTTCCTGAAGGACTTGCTGTAGGTGTTTCCTTTGGGACTGGAGACACATTAACAGGCATTTCTGTGGCAGTTGCCATTGGACTTCAAAACATCCCCGAGGGGCTTGCAGTTGCAGCACCACTTGTACGAGAGGGCTATTCGCGAAAATATGCAGCTATACTGGCCTTTGCTACAGGACTGGTAGAGCCAATAGGGGGACTCCTTGGAGTGTCCATTGTGTTCATTGCAGTTGTGCTTCTACCATATGGACTTGCATTTGCAGCTGGAGCCATGGTATTCGTTGTCGGTGATGAGATAGTTCCGGAGAGTCACGCGGGAGGAAACGCACGTGTGGCAACATGGGGACTCATGCTTGGATTCATACTCATGATGACGCTTGACAATATCTTTGGATTCTTCTTTGGCGGATAGTTGACTTTGTAGGTGCCTATATACTCTCTAGCAGCACTGTAGCTTGAAGACAGAGCACACGGAGGGTCTTGCGTGGCTAGAATCAAGTGATTCGGACTCGAACATTCGTCATAACTTTTTAATTACGGCCAGTCAGGAGCATCTGCGAGGTAGTAACCACCATGGTTCGAAGGATTGCACTTGCCAGTCTTCTATTGATCACTGCTGCTCTCTTTGTCGGTGTGCCAATGCAAGTCAACGGACAAGGCACACTATCACTATCTGTAGACCGAAACGTCGGGATAGGTTTTGGTAATATCATACAGGGATCTTTCACCATTCGAGGGAGCGGTCCAGCTGAGGTCCAAAACCTGACTGTGTTTTTCAATGGTGAGCAAGTCCACTTTGTCACTGGCAACACAATAGCCTGGCAATTCAACACCGGCGACTATGCACCTGGCTCTACTAACATCACTCTCTTTGGCATGGATGACTCAGGAGGGACATATAGTACTTCTAGAGATGTCTTCATTCTCAGCGAGACGATGGCGATTGTAATTCTTGGTGGAGTCATGGTCCTTGTGGTGATTCTTGTAGTTGCAAAGTATGGTCCCATGCTACGCAAGAAGAGAGCAGGGTCTGCAAGCTAGGTATACGGTCTATTCGATAGTACATCTACTAGATGGCCATTTCGGGATTGTGATGAGAGAAAAGGAGGCCAGTCCTCTTGGCTGTTGTCATCTTGGGTGAATTGAAGCTGCCTCTATTCCTCTTGTCAGTATAGTAGATACTCAAATCCGAAAGACAATACAACACCGATGCCTGTGTTTTGCCTCACCTCCGTTTCATAATGATGACCACAACTGCAATGATCACACCAGC
>LRSK01000182.1 GCA_001563325.1 Candidatus Thorarchaeota archaeon SMTZ1-83 | reverse complement strand
AGGGGTGCGCGCTGAGATTATCGGCTATGAGCATGTCGCACCAAAAGGACACGCACGCGACGCCGAGAATGTCCTAGCCACATCCTACATCGAAGATGATCATCTTAGACGGGACTCTTGGATGGAGATGACTATTCAAACTGAACCTAGTTGGAAGAGCTCTTTCAAGACCGAACTAATCGACTATACTCATCGTCTGAAGGTCACCCTTGACATACCCATGCGACTTGACAGAAGCGTGGTTGTCCCACTCCGATTGTCGGGAAGAGGGGGGCTTGGCGACAGGACCGACCCCTTCGGGTGAGTTCTGACTTCCGCGGAACAGTATACCTAATGATCTGCTAGATGAACGTCAGCCCAAGTTGATGCTCTCTTGACTGCAGGCACCTCGTCCATTGACCTGAAAATGGTCATCCCCTTCCTGGACGCATGTTCGAGTTCTATCAGAGCCCCTTTCGACTCGGCGACAAGGAGAAGAGCGTCACAGTGATCTAGCCACGGTGCATCCCAGAGCATGTAGTCGCTCCATCCCATTGGCACACCAAGTTCTTCAGCACGAAGGTCAACCCAGTGTAGTAGATGCGGAATCAGAGGGAAATGCCCCTTCCTCCACAACTCAATCCCGGCATCAATCGCCCTCTGGACGTTCTCTTCCATCTCCTCCATTGTTGGCGCGGTGTAGGGGCCTGCCACATAGATCTTCATGCTATCCAATCGTTATCACCTTGTTCCAAATCCGTCGAATCGAGGTGAGATTGCTCCCAACATATAAGCTGCATGTGTTATCAAATGCAGCAGCCTTCGGAGCAATCCGGCCGCCGAGTGGGGAATCGGTAACGTAAAGAGGGACTTGTATCAGTCCGCTCTGGTAGTCGGCATTCATGGACTGGGTGCACATAGTGGTACTATCTCGTTCATAGGTGAGTCTTTTGCAGAACGCGGCTATGCCTTTATGGCCCCTGATCTCAGAGGATTCGGACATTACGACGGGATCAAAGGACACGTAGAGAGTTTTGGTGAGATAATTGAGGATGTGAACAATTTCGTGGCCCACATGAAGGACCGTTTCGAGGGGCTTCAGACATACATGTTTGGCCATTCATTTGGTGGTTTGGTCGCAGCTCTGTACAGCATGAAATACGGGGACCAACTCAACGGAATGATTACGCCTTGTCCTGCTGTTTCTGAGAAACTGGAGATGGGGGCTGGCACTCGTGCAGTAGCTAGGCTATTATCTAGAGTGAACGTTAAGAACAAGTTCAATATGGGCTTGAATCTCGACAAAATCTCTAGGAATCCTGAAGTTGTGAGGAGAAACAGGGAAGACCCACTTCGCATCCATGAGTGTACTCCAAGGTTCGGCGCTGAAGGTATGAAGGCCCGTGCAGAGGGTTTCAACTCCGCCTACAAGATCAGAATACCTGTCATTGTACAGCAGAGTGAGGAAGACCTTATCCTGATACCTGAGAAGAACAAGGAGTTCTTTGACAACATTGCATCTGAGGACAAAACGTTCAAGATGTACCCGGGTCTCTACCATGAGCCGTTCGAAGAGCCGGGCGGCGAAGAACTCCTGGCAGACATGTTCGCTTGGCTTGACAAGAGGGTTGTCAAGTAGTGGGCATAGCCCTCTCTATGGGCATAGTCTTCCTCCTTAGACCAGATAGGGCTGACACCTGAACAGCTCACTTGTATTCTACAGTCACGAGGTGGGCACTGCAACTGATACACGGGTCGTATGCTCGTGCAATCATCTCGAACTGCAGTTCAATGTTGTCAGTTGTCCTGGATGAGAGCAAGTTTTCTCCGCTCTCACGGATGAACGCCTCTATGTCATCCAGAAACATCGCGGTGGGAGTTACATAGTCAGCATATGCAGTCCTTCCATTCTTTATCTCGTAGTGGTGTATTAGTGTCCCTCTCGGTGCTTCCACCGCCCCGGTTCCAATGCCGCTACTCCGTCTTGGCTCTGCAATCTCAGGCGATTCCATATCAAGCAATTGATTCACTGTTTCAATGACCCCCTCAAGTGAGAAGACCTGCTCGATTGCTTGAGCATGATTATTGTATAACGGATTCCGATGCCATCTTTCGTTGTAGAGCTTCTCGTATGCCTTCCTCGCCTCACCCTTCAGTCGGTTTCCCAGCAGAAGGACCCTCGCTAGCGCTCCCACTGAGAATGGCCTTCCATTGTATGTGCTACGCTTGGCAAAGCTATGGCTAACAACTCGTTCCTGAATCACGTTCTTGTAGTCCTTGGCAGGATGCTCCTTCCCATCGGATGTGATTAGCTCATCTCCGTAGTAGTCATAGCCATCATGTGGAGGTTTGCAGCACAAGAACTGCGTATCTCGCTCCATGTGCTCTTGGATTTCGAGCCCCTCCAAGGTATCAACTGTGTTCATGGCGAAACCAAGAAGCTCTCTTGCTTCACTTTGGATAGAGAGCAATACCTCCCTCTGCGGCAACCTTCCGAAGCCACCTAAGATTGGGTTCTCACCATGTATCATTCGCCCTCCTATCAGTTTCATTATCTTGTTCCCAAAAGCTTTCATCTGCAGGGCTCCGGTCACCAAGTCGCCATGCTCCTTTGCCATTTCCACCGCATTGTCGTAGCCAAAGAAGTCAGGCAAGGCTAGAAAGTAGATGTGAAGGCTATGACTCTCTATGATCTCACCATGGTGCATGAGGTGTCGGAATGCGTCTGTAGCCTCCGGAATCTCAAGGTCGAGTGCCTTCTCTAATGCACGTAGGCTTGCATACTTGTGAGATAGGTTGCAGATTGCGCAGATTCTTGGTACAAGACTGAGATTCTCCTCAGGAGTCTTGCCGATAACCAACGTTTCGAAAAGCCGCGGACCTTCGAGGATCTGTACTTCTACATTCGTGATTCTATTGTCGGATATCTCAACTTTGATGCCGCCGTTGCCTTCAACCCTTGCAAGCGGTTTGATGTCTATTCTCTCGCTCTCTTTCATGCTATCACCCGTTTGTGCTCTTGATTTCGCCGATATAATCCAGAATCTTGTGGCCTCCGTAGTTGCGAACTCTTTGCATCACGTCCTCGAAAGAGATACCAAAACTCTCCAGCAATCTGAATTGCTCTTCGAAGTTGCCATCCCTGTTCGGTCCCCAACAGCCAACGCAGGGTAGACCAAGATTTGGACAAGCGGAGCCGCATCCTCCTGCTGTCACCGCCCCCAAGCAGAACTTCTTCTCTAAGAGAAGGCACTTGTTCTCGTTCAATTTGCACTCGTGGCAGACTGGGTGGAGGAAGTCCTCAGGTTCGGCACCATGTATCAACCTGGCGATAAGAGCCATGGTTTGTTGTTGGCTGATCGGGCACCCAGGCAAATAGTAGTCTACGGTAATTACTTGGTCGATTGGTGTGGCCTCAACGGGGTCTGTGATGAACTCCACATCACCATAGACATCTTTCAGGCGCTTAGCGAAGCTCCCGTCACGCGCAAACATTGCTTGCGGCCCACCAGAAACGGCGCAGTTTCCTAAGGCGACGACGATCTGCGCTCGTTGCCTGATTTCCTTTATGTGCTCTTCTTCTTCCTCAGTGCTAATGCTGCCTTCTACGAAGGCCACATCCAGATTCTCTTCGACCGGGTTTGAGGAAGCCATCACAAAGGACCTGATATCAGCTGCCTCGAAAAGATTGAGAATCTGATCTTCAGTGTGAAGTATCAGGAGCTGGTCACCTGCACAGCCTGTGAAACCATAGACTCCCAATCTAGGTTTCGCACTTGTCTTCTTCTTTCTCTCAGACATCTCAAATCAGCTCCCGAAAGTGCAACGTATCCCAGTAAGTGAACACGGGTCCGTCGATACACGTGTATATATGGTCAAGAGCACAGTGGCCACACTTTCCGATGCCACACTTCATCCTGCGCTCGAGGGTCATTTGGATCATATTCTTGGGTATCCTCAGCTTGAGCAGCTCTTGAATTACGAACTTGTACATCACTGGAGGTCCGCAGACCACTGCAGTGGTGGTCTGTGGGTCAATCTCAGGTAGCTTGGCGAATAACTTGGTGACTACTCCAGTGCTCTCAGTCCAGGTTCCAGTAGTGTCTTTGTCAACTGTGTAGAAACAGTCAATGTCATCTCGATCCTTGATCTGGAAGAACTCGTTCCTAAACAGGAATTCATTGGGGTTCCTTGCCCCATAGAGAAAGAAGAGCTCGTCGAACTGATCTCGATTGTCAAGAACGTAGTACAGAATTGACCGCAGAGGAATTACTCCCAGGCCGCCGGCCACGATGACTATGTCGCGTTCTACCATCGGTTCTATCTTGAAACCATTGCCATATGGGCCACGTACAAACACAATGTCATTGTCCTTCTTTCTGAAAAGTGATTCAGTCAGTTTGCCTGTTCTTCTAATGCCCATCTCAAGTATACCGGGTCTGCTGGGTGTGGATGAGATTGAAAATGGGGCCTCACCGACTCCTGGGATTGAAAGCATCGCGAATTGACCTGGCTTGTACTTGAATGACATAGCCCTCTCCATGTCAGTGAAGCGAATCTGAAAGAACCGATGGTCTTTGATGAGGTCGTATTGCCTCACAATCCTGGCCGGTTCTGGCTGAAATGGGTTCTCAATATTCTGGGTTTCTGTCATTCTCCGGGCACCTCACATCTTGTTAATGCTTCAGATACCGTTAGTACATTGATGTCGACTGGGCAGGTATCGACACACCGGCCACAACCCACACAGCCAGGAGATCCATATTCGTGTGCAAATGCCTTGAGCTTGTGAGTATACCAAAGCTTTAACCGGTCTGCCCGGTCACCTCTGAAGTTATGACCTCCTGCCACCAGGCTGTAGTCTACAAACATGCAGCTGTCCCAAACCCTTTCTCTTCGCCCCGATGTTTCTGTTGAGAGGTCTAGGATGTCTATCACGTTGTAGCAGTTGCACGTCGGACACACCATAGAACATTGCCCACATGACAGGCATTTGTTTGCGAAGTAGTCCCATATCTCGCTCTTATAGCTCAGTTCAATGATGTCCGGCATATCTCGAAAGTTGAAAGACCTCTTGAACATCATATTGCGGTTCTCACGCCACTCGACATATGTCTGAATGTCATCATGAGTGACGTTCTCATCAAAGTAGTCCTCCTTCTCCAGAATCATGTCGTGTCCAATACTGGATCCAACCCATACTAGATAGAAATCAGCAAGGTCTACAAAGAAGAGGTCGAACCCTTCTTCTACGATGTCTGTTCCGGTGGACCTACAAAGGGCGCTCTCATTTGGAAGGCACGAGAAGCCGATGATTGCTGAACTCTTCCTCAGACCTTCATAGTACGGGTCTGGAGGATTTGCAAGGAACACTTCATCAAGCTTCAGTATTCCGTGAATCTCGCATGGATGGACGCCTATGATTACTCGCTTCTCAAAGATTGAATAATCCGGGGATGGAATAGCTTCTTCAACGGGATTAGAGTGTTCTCTCCATCGAGAACAAGATCATCGTATTTCGTAATCGGACCGTATGTTAGAATTCCATTCTGATGTTTCGGACCATATAGAGTTCCAAAACTCTCAAGACTCATGAGGAATTCTCGCAGGAAGCTTGACTTCATCTTTAGTATGCGCACATTTGGCACCTCACTCTTTGATTATCTGGAAGAAGCTGACAGACCAATGAGAACGATTCAACCCCCATACAATGCTAGTAGAAAAATATTGACATTTCCTCTAGGTCCGTCTGGATTTCCCCACTATAAACTCGAAGACCATGAGCGCCTAGGGAAGTCACCTATCTTGGCATCGATTGCAGAATTGCTTGAATAGGAATCTCGACGCTCTTGTCAAATCGCCATGGAATATCCAGAGTGACTTTCAAGAGATATTGACTTCTGATGAGGTCCGACCTGAAGGAGATAGGCCAGTTTGGCGAACTCTTCAGCGTGACGTCTATCCACTCTTCTCGTTGGAGGTCTTCCTTCTTTGTGTACCATCTTGAGAAGGCAGTCCGAGTGTCAGTTTCGTAGCCCTCTGGCGTCACGACCTCACGATGCAGAATCTCAGCCCGAACCCCCCGGAATTCGGCATGTTTCGGCACCAGAATCCGGACGAGGAGATCCTGTCCGAGGATGATTGTATTGTTTGGTAGCTCGATATTCAAGAGATTGATGTCATCCTCCGAGATTGACGTGGATGTGGACTTTGGAGCTTGAGGGTAGCCAAGTGAAAAAACGAAGACTTCTTCAGATGCTTCCAGTGGGGAGCCTTTTGGAATCTCCACTTGGGCCTTGAGATTGTACCTTATCCATCCGTGAATTCCGTAGTAGCTGCTGGGACACCCTTCTGACAAAGAGAAGGCAAAGGGAAACTGAATCTCCGCAGAGTCAATTCTGCCAGGGCCCGAGAGCTCGTGAATCGTACAGATATGTTCCCTCCCCTCTTCGTAGAGTCTCCTGTGCTTTCTGCTCCCTCGGATGACCCTAGTATGCTCTTCTCCATGCAAGGTGATGACAACGCGGTCACATGAGAGAGTCGATTTGCTGGAGATGACCACAGTGCCTTCTATCTTGTCACTTGGCACGAAATCCCTGTTCTGCATTAGAATCCTTGCTTCCCTCAACTCAACTGATGCTCCCTTTAGAAGTCATTTTGTCAGTGGTTATAGCTGCGAATCTCCGTTATCAAGCTTAGTGTATCATTACGTCAGGATGCGCGGGAGTAGCTACGATTAGACTCCAGTCCACTCCATGTCATTGAAATTCCAGGTCCAATTAGGCAGAATGGGTGGAGTCAGAATCCTACAGAGTGCCTGATGACTACGTAATGCTAGCAAAGCTGCAGCACTGTGCGCGACTTGATTCTTGGATACACGCCATATTCTTATAATTCCACGATTATGTGCGCTGGTGGTTTTAGGGATGATTGCATCGAAAGGCAAGAGAATAGGAGTTACTGTAACTGTTGTATTCCTGATGATATCCTCAGTCGTCGTTGGGAATTCAAGCAATGACTCAAACACATTAGATGCATTCTTGATGTCAGAAAGCAACACTGCTTCCTCACTCGATTCATTTGTGATTGACGGAGATATCACAGAGGATGAATGGAGTTCTCCTGCACACAAGATACAGTGGTACATGGACGCCGACCCTGAGAACTCGGACGGCTACAACTACATGTACATTGACGAAGATCCGTACAATCTCTATGTCGCGTTGGATCTTTGCAGCGACCAAACCAACAACGAGAGTGGCGAGTGGGTCGGGCTTTGGCTGAACACCAACGAAACTGATGTCTTCAACAACGAGTGGGACTATCCTTTTGAATGGGAAGCGGCATTGAACAAGGGGATGGAGACCCTTCTACATGACGTTGATAATGATGAGACGATTGACTTCTTCACAGACAGCGGACTCAGTGTGTGGACCAGTGTAAAGCCCTCTGAGTGGATAGTTGTTGATGGGAAGCTAGACGGAACTCAGAGTGACATTCTATGGAATGATGATGTATACCTGAACATGGAATCGGAATTCAATGGAACACACTATGTCTACCGATTAGACCTGGACATTGATTTCTATGATTCATTCACTATCTTTGAAGATCTCTACGTTGAACATGTACAGGAAGTCACATTCTGGTTCCGTTCCAAACACAACACCACGATTGGTGAGCACTTCTTGAGCGTGTCAGACAATCAGGGTGCTTTGAATCCTGACATAAGAAGCGCAATGGGGACTAGTACCTCTGAGATTCTCGGCAATGTGGACATCTTCAGAGAGAACTTCACATCTGGTACCAATCTGCGAATCTCAATGAATGGCATAAACGATGTGCCCTTCAATACGTCTTTTGACTTCATGCAGTACGATATCTACATTGACCAACCGACAGTCATAGGACAGAATTCAGTCTATCCTTATGCATCTATCAGGAACTACGATATCGCTTGGTCATACGGGCCGTCAGCAAACAATGCCAGCGACCATCGCCAGTTTGAGATCAAGATTCCAAAGAGTGAACTTGAAGGATATGAGATGGACACCCATCTCGGCATCATTGTCGGGGGCTATGGAACTTTGGCTTCCTGGCCGGGCACTCATCGATGGGTCTTCGCCAACAGCAAGCTAACGGGAATACCTGAAGAGGACTCAGCGCAGTACAACTACTATGCAATGCCGATGAAGGGATGGATTCCACCAGGGATTCCAGTATTGGATGACATCACGCCAGACCCCGATTCGGATGGTGATATCTTCGTTAACTGGAACGATGACGTTGCTGTTGAGAACTGGACAGTATTTCGACATTCCAGCGAGATAACTGGGTCCAATCTGGACTCGGCGACCGCCATCGCCTCTGGCCTGACCGAAAGTCAGTACAATGACACCGGACTATCTGATGGAACATACTGGTATGCTGTTTTGGCAATAGATTCGTTTGGCTTCTCTTATCTATCCAATAGTGAGAGTGTAACCGTAGAGCTAGCTGCTCCTCCCATCGACCCAGTATTAGTGCTTCTGATAGGAGGGTCCGGGGTAGCGATTCTGTTGGTTGTGGGTGTCATAGTCATTCGCAAACGTCAGGCTACATGAGAGGAAACTAGAGGCCCGGGGTCGCACAGGCTCGGGGCTCTCATTCTTTCTTGTCATCCAATCATCAACCTGGAGCCAGTCATTCTCATTTCCATTGCCAGGACACTGAGTTCCAACTGTTCAACCACATAATGACGTCAATCGTCACTCTTATGAGTCCGGCTACATCGGTTTCCGCGGTTGGTTTTATTTCATGACAATCAAGACGAACGAAGACAAACTTGTGAAGATCTCAGTCATAGGTGAAGTGTCAAGTCCTGTGACGAGGTCAGCCTATCGGATATCATCGAACGGCAAGCCAGTTGTTCTACCTGGGGTGGGTGGGATTACCTACAACAAGAGAGTAGGAGACCCCGCGGTTGGTCTGAAGGCGGACCACGTTGAGCCGGGCGTCAGCATTGAGAACAAGGAAAACGACCCCCGTTTCAAGCAAGCTCCGAACACCGCGTTGAACATTCTTGCATGTGTCGGCAACACTGCGATTGTGGTCAATGGCGAGGCCAAGGGCGACAAGGGTGTTGTTGTCGGGAAGCACGGTGGAATAGAGCACGTCATGGTTGACTTCTCAGAAGAAACGATGGAGAAGCTTGTCATAGGCGACAAGATACAAGTGAAGGCATACGGCGTGGGCTTGGAACTCCCTGACTTCCCAGAGGTCAAGGTCATGAACATTGATCCAGAGTTCCTGAAGAAGATGAAGCTCAATGAGAAAGATGGGAAACTGGTCGTTCCCGTGACCCATCTGGTTCCTGCTAAGATAATGGGTTCTGGACTTGGAGCAGACCAAGTTTACTCCGGCGATTACGACATCCAGCTGTTCGACGAAGAAACGAGGGAAGAGTACAATCTGGACACTCTGAGGTTCGGAGACCTAGTGGCAATTACGGACGCTGACCATTCCTACGGAAGGATCTACAAGAAGGGTGCTGTATCAGTCTGCATAGTTGTGCACAGTGATTGCGTCATATCTGGCCACGGTCCGGGTGCTGCAACACTGTTCACATCGACGACTGGCATGATTGAGCCGGTCATTGATTCAGAGGCGAATATCGCCACAATCCTTGGACTGAGATAGAGGTTGATTCGGTAAGGGTCATCAATGTATTAGGAGAAAACATGAATAGCTCGCACAATTCATAGGCACTTAGGACCTCAATAACAGTGACGATTCTCCGCAGAAGCTGAAGAAACCCTGCTCTGGAAACACGTCATTAATTAGAGAGATAGCGTTCCTTCTTCAAATAACCTGGAGAAGGAGTATGGATTAATGAATGAGAATGAAGAGTTCCTAGATAAAGAACAGAAGAGATTCCTGAAAAGACACTGGAAGATGACGATAGTCTTTGCAGCAGTCTTTGTTGCCGCCGTGGTCGGAGCAGTCCTAGTATTCCTCTGGTTCATTGATACTGCACAAGCAACAGGACTCCTGCCATCCATACTTGGAGAATTCACAGTTGGCTACTTAGTCACATTCTTCTTGCATGTGATCTTTTGGGAACTTCTCTTGGTGGCAAGTTGGGTATTTGTGATCATCCTGGTGATATACTTCAAATGGTACATGAAACTCCCAGAAGAAGAACGGATGGACATCATCTGGATAGATGGGCGTTGGGACCTTGCCTTCAATTCATGGACTTTGAATGACTGGGTGTTTTCATGGCTATGGGCGGTCTTCTGGGTAATGTTGATAATCGGAATCCCTGTGATGCTTTATTTCCTCTATTGGATAAGAACAGAGGTGCAAAGTGAGTCCTAGATCATCTTGTATCAACAGATGAAGTCTTGAGCCCCCTTTTCTTCAGAGATGGTGGCTTTCCTTCATAGCAGCGAGAAAGCCGAATCAGTAAGGTTGACCTTGTTCTGATGTACTTGTACTATCTCTTGAAGATTCTAACTAGGATGACACCAAACATCGCAATGATTGAGAGTGCCATTGAGTACCGTATCACTAGGAACTCCAGTGTTCCTTCAAAGGGTGCTATCAGTATGTTGACTGCCTCAGTGACGACTGATGCGCCCAAAATGATGCTCAAGTAGAGAAAGAGTCGCTCTTGGCGTTCTTGGAGGTCTCGGTTCTTCTCCTCATAAACGAGCTGAACAGACTCATGAACATACTTCAGCTCATTGCTGACATGGGAAAGCACATCCTCAATTCTGAACAGATTGACCAGGTGATCATTCAAAGCCCGTGCATGCGCCCGCATATTGACCATGTCTTCCCGACGAATTAGCGCTATCAGTTGCATGAGTGATCTATTCGTTCTCTCGATCTCTGCCTGCTTCTCTTCAATAATGGAGATGTCCTGCATTCTAAGTTCTGGAAGTTCCTGAAGAAACCGCTGGATTAGCTGCTGCAGCTCCAGCATCACGAAGACTACGCCACGCGCTCGAACGAGGGGCGGATCCATCACATCTTCAACATAGTTCCAATACTTCTCATACCCTTCTCCCGCAATGTAGATGAAAGCACTGTTCCTGTCGTAGAAATGCAGCTCTGACGTTCGATTCGTAAGATTGTTCGCAATTCGACGATTGTAGAGTTCATCACTATAGTCTGGCCATTGCCCGCTATACAGCCCAAGGTACGGACCCAGATCCTTCTTGTAGCGCTGAATGGCAGGCATATCCCAAGCTTCGACACTCGGATCTGTCTTGTCTGCAGAGAGAACTACATAAAGGGGGAGTCTATGTCGAACATAATGCGACCTTGTT
>LRSK01000181.1 GCA_001563325.1 Candidatus Thorarchaeota archaeon SMTZ1-83 | reverse complement strand
CTCTACTTGGAACAACGGCTCTTGATACCTGGGAGGATCCTGATACCCTAGTCGCAACACATGATGAAATCGAATACCTACTGAAAAGCATAGAATGGGTAATTCCCTCAATAAGAGAGGCTCGCATAATCCGTACAATGGAGGGAGTTAGACCCCTTATGCCTATCTGGAAGGTGCCAGAGGGCGAGGTGACAAGAGGCTATGAAGTGATAGACCACGAGTCTGATGGTATCTCAGGCATGGTAAGCTTCACGGGGGGAAAGCTTGTCATGTGTAGGCATATGGCTGAGGCAGCCACAGACCTAATCTGTCAAAAGCTGAATATTGAGGCAAAATGTACCACCCAGGAATTGCCTCTCCCAGGAATGGAATCTGATGTAGATGTCCTCACTCTTGCTAAGGACTATAATCTCTCTCAGCACGCAATGGAGCGGATGAGGGCTCGTCGTGGAACCCAGATGATTGAGGTTCTCGACCTTGTTAAGGAGCATTCCCAATGGAGAACCACAGTATGTACATGTGAACCAGTGATTGAGGCTGAGATTCGGTACTCCATAAGGAACGAGTTCCCTCAGACATTGAATGATCTTAGGCGACGCGTGCGTCTCGGAACCGGACCATGTCAAGGAACCTTTTGCACATACAAAGCTGCAGCGATTCTGGCTGATGAACTCGATTTGACTGGAGAAGACTATCTTGTGGATATATTGGACTTCCGGGCTGAGCGTTGGAAAGGGATTAGGCCTCCGATGAGAGGAGTTCAGCTTGCCCAGGAGGAGGTTGCACAAGGACTCTATGCATGTGTTGGCAATCTTGACCAGATAGAAACCGAATACGATCCAAAACCTTGGGAGGAGGCGAGCTAGATGAATACCACTCCAGATGTCTTAGTCATAGGTGGCGGGATGGCTGGCATTGTGGCGGGTACAATTGCAGCTGAGAATGGTCTTGAAGCTCTAGTGATGAGAACCGGTCAGAGTGCCACCGCGTATTCATCTGGTGCTATAGATATCATAGGATATCCACCTGAGGGTCTTGCCCTCAAGGAGTATTTCCCGGAGATTGAACTGCCTTTCAAAACCCCTATTGATGGACTACGTGCAATCCTGAGTCTATATCCGTTTCACCCGTACGGAATAATTGGACTGAAAGCGGAAGATAACGAGTCAATTGAATATGTGATTGCTCATGTGAGTGAATCGATATCTTGGTTGAAGGAGCGATTAGCTGGATCATGCGCCGCGCTTGTTGGTGATCTTGACAGGAATATATTTCCAATAACGGCTTTAGGAACTACAAAACCAACATGCCTGCTTCAAGAAACAATGTGGTCTGATACTCTGAAAGCCCACCCCGATAATGTACTCATCTTCGCGGGCTTTTCTGGGCATTCGGAGTTTGATGCGCAGTCAGCCATGAGAGCATATCTTGAGAGCCAGCTACGCACTGGTGAGTTTCCCCATAAGATAGGGCACTGCGAGGTGGAAATTTCCCCATTCGGGAAGCCATATAACATTTCATCAATAGAACTCGCTAGGCACTTTGACCATGAAGGATCTGTAGATCATCTTACTTCTGCCCTAAAAGCACACGTGGACAAGCTAGGTGCCACTCATGTTGCAGTCCCGCCAGTTCTTGGCATTGAACAGGCATCACAGAATCAGGCTCAGATACAGAAGGAGCTCGGAGTAGAGGTGTTTGAGCTGATTTCGCTACCTCCTTCTGTCCCAGGATTCAGGCTTCAAAGAGCGATGGATAGAGTATTCAAAAAAGCTGGAGGAACACTTCTCATTGGACATCAAGCTAAATCAGCCACTATCAAGAATGATATGGTTGAGAGCGTCGTCGCCCAGAGCCCTCGTCGAGAAGTGACCATCTCTCCCAAGACAATCATACTTGCTCCCGGGAAATTTATAGGAGGCGGACTAGAAGCTGACGAGACTGGCATCAGAGAAACTGTGTTCAATCTAATGCCAGTAACTTCTAGTCTTTACTCGGCGGAGGATGTACGTCCTGCAAACCATACAAACGTTTACTCGCTTTCTCCAGATGGTCATGCCCTTTTTGCTGCTGGTTTGGCTGTTGATATGGATTTCCGACCAATAGATGCCGACGGTATTGAACATGCTAGGAATCTCTATTGTGCTGGGTCGATTCTGGCTAAATACAACTACTCAATGGAAAAGAGCGGATTAGGTGTTGCCCTGAACACAGGTTTTGCTGCAGGTCGAAATGCAGTGAAAATGGTAAGGGAGGCGAGTTAGGTGACAGAAGAAGAGGCATTTGAGTTCGTGAAGCATACCCTCAAGGACGAACGTATCACACCTTATCGCAAGGATGAGATTGAAATTGTTCATTCAGTCGAAGATTGCATCAACTGTGGTCTCTGTATCAACCATTGTCCTGTTGTCGCTGCAATTGGAGTTGATCGCTTCACAGGACCAAGAAGTATAGCTGTAGAACTCAGTCGTTCTCCTCCGGAGTTCTGGTCCACAGCGGATAAGGTGTATCTGTGCACAGGTTGTGGGACTTGCAGAGAAGTCTGTCCAAAGAATGTCAATATTCCAGAAGTTGTCAATCTTGTAAGAGCAAGAATCTTCAAGCATCGTCCTGACTTAGTTCCAAAAGGACTCCATGTTGTCAGGGAAATCATTACGAAATACAATTTGGCGTTCGAGCCATGGGAGGATCCTGAAGAGAAGGTGGAGAGTCGTGATGTGCGGCTTGAACGCTTAGGAATTCCCTACATAGAGGACATTATCAAAACAGGAGCCGAGGTCTTATTCTATCCTGGCTGTCAAGCTGAAGAGCTAGCTCAAGAGGTACGAGAGGCAGCAAAGGTTGTTCTCAGCTACTTTGACGTTGACTTTACATTAATCGATGAAATGAGCTGTTGTGGCTTGCCATCCGAACTCATGGGTGATGATGAAACCTCTCGGAAACTCTCCGCGTTACTCAAGGGGAAAGTCGAAGCGCTCGGAATCAAGAAAGTCGTGACAACCTGTGCAGGCTGTACATCCATGCTCTCCAAAATCAGCCAACGTGACAATTGGGATATTCCAATCTATCACATGGTCGAGTACCTTGTTGAAGAGGTTGGACTTGTTCAAATAAGTGAGGCTCTTGGTTCTACAAGCGAATTTAGTGATGTCACAGTGACTGTACATGATCCTTGTCATCTCATTAGGCACACATCTCGTCGAACAATGGAGGATGCAATCGAAATTCTCAAAGCTATTAGCGGTGTAAAGATTGTCATATCAGAAGCCGAAGACTCATGCTGCGGAGGCGGAGGTTTGGTAGCATATCATTCAAAGGATGTAGCAAATGCAGTTGTTCAAGAGAATTTGGTTGCGATTAACAAGACGGGAGCAGACAGAATATTGGCACCATGCCCTCTCTGTACTGCACAGATTGAGGCCAACTTGTTCAGAAGCGGAAGTTCGGTTGAGGTAGACGACCTCATGGTCTTCATTGCAAAGAGACTGCCTAAAAAGTGAGGGGTTAATGTTGGACTCCAAGGTTAAGACTAAGCTCGTGAAGCGGATAGACTCTATTGTAGGAAATGATAACGTTACAACTCAGGCAACTGATGCAATTCTTAATGCTCATGATGCGTGGCCCCTTAGTGAAGCTAAGATTCGTGCTGGCGAAGCTCTACCGCTTGCAGATTTAATCGTCTTTCCTGTATCCACTGAGGAAGTTTCTCAAGTGCTGATGATAGCAAATAAGATGAAGATTCCAGTTACTCCTGTGGGAGGTGGAGCAGGTACGTGTGGTGGAACCCTTCCAATATATGGGGGGATGCAGCTCGATTTAAAACGAATGGACAAGATTCTCAGCATCGACCATGAATCTCTCTTGGTCACAGTACAATCTGGTGTCGTTGGAATTGATTTAGAAGAAGCTGTAAATCGCCATGGCTATACAATGGGACATACTCCAACGTCCCTCAGAGCATCAAACGTCGGAGGTTTTATTGCGACACGATCGGGAGGATCACTCTCATCCCTGTATGGAAAGATTGAGGACTTGACTCTCGGACTTGAGGTTGTATTGGCTGATGGCAATGTGATCCGCACAAAAGCTGTTCCGAGGCATTCTGTTGGACCTGATTTAAGGCAGCTCTTTATCGGTTCCGAGGGCACTCTCGGTGTCATTACAGAAGCGACCCTACGCATGTTTCCAATACCAGAGGAGCGCCGATTCAGAAGTATGGCGTTTCGAGATGTGCATAGCGGACTTGTAGCAATTAGACAAATCTTCCGACACACGACTCCATCGCTGGTTCGCCTCTACGATCCAGTTGACACCGCAATGTTCGTTGCAAATCATTTTGATGTTGATGATGGTGATTGTATGTTGATGCTGGGATTTGATGGCACTCCTGCTGAAAATGATCTGGCGGAAGCGAAATCTGTAGAGATATGTCTATCAAACGGAGCCAAAGACTACGGTGAGGGACCTTCAAAGAGGTGGTGGGAACACAGATATGATATGTACTATCCAAGCAGTTTCACCACGTCTGGATACGCAATAGGTGACACAATTGACATTGTGGCAACCTATGACAAATTAGAGAATGTCTACCATGCGATGAAGGCTGCGATGGAAGCACATGATGCGATTGTATTGTCCCACTTTTCCCATATGTATCAAAATGGCGGTAGCATCTACATGATCTTCTACACAAATCAGCCTAATGCTGAAACCGCTTGGGCCACCTATCGAAGAATGCTTGGGCCACCTATCGAAGAATATGGGATGATGGCGTAGCTGCATGTCTTAGAGAGGGTGGTACTATGAGTCATCAGCATGGAGTGGGTTTGTCGAGAACGACCTATACCGAAGGCGAGATGGGATCAGCTTTTGATGTCCTAAAGCGTATCAAGAAGGTACTTGATCCTAATGGGATAATGAATCCAGGAAAGCTCGGATTGGGGGTACGAAAGTGATTGAGCCAGAAGTGATTCCAAGTCTGGTTCGGATGTGTAGCGCTTGCCCAAAAATGTGCAGACACGTTTGCCCCACTTTCTTTGCATGGCGGTCCGACTCGCCAACACCTCATGGACGGGCTCTATTAATCCATCAAGAAATCATTGGAACTAGAAAATTGGATGAAAGAGCAATTGAGGTCCTGTACCAATGTCTGGAATGCGCACATTGCTTAACTTGGTGTCTACCTGAGATTGACATAGCAGAGATAGTGGAGCAACATCGAACTAGGATTGTTCAGGATGGGAAGCATCCCGTTGGCCTGAATTCAATGGTAGCGAATGTGATTGAACATCATAACCCATTTGGCGAGCCTCACAGTGAAAGGAGCAGTTGGGCTCATGTTCCTTCGACCAATGGAAAGAGGATTGCCTACTTCACTGGATGCACTTCAGCATACAGAGAGAAGGCTATTCTGGAGAGTACTGTCAAACTCCTATCTTCATTGGCTTTGGATGTAGTGCTACCTGATGAGTGGTGTTGCGGCTCCCCACTGCTAAGAACGGGTTTTATTGATGAAGGTCTCGAACAAGCGCGTCATAATGTAGAAGTCCTGAACTCACTTGATGTTGAAGAAATTGTCACAACTTGTCCGGGCTGCTTTCGAGTTCTGAAAAACGACTATGCATCACATGGACTGAAACTCGAGGTGCCAGTCAAACATCTCAGCGAGTTTTTGCACGTTCGGATTAATCAATTGAAGACTGCGAAAATTGAAGGGAATGTCACTTACCATGACCCATGTCATTTGGGTAGACATATGGGCGTCTATGATGCGCCTCGCAACGTGATACGTGCAGTCACAGGTAGAGAAATTGTTGAAATGGAGCGTCATGCCGAAAATGCCATGTGCTGTGGTAATGGTGCAGGAATGAGACTACTATGGCCAGAGAAAGCCAAGTTGATTGGAGCTGAACGCGTTCGTCAAGCTAGGGAGATAGCTGCCGATGTCATTGTGACTGCATGTCCTTTTTGTAAGAATCTGCTGGAAGCTCAGTCGAGTGATGAGATGAGAGTCATAGACCTTCCAGAGTTCGTTTTGATGGCTTTAGATGGTGACAAGGTACACAAGTGAAAACAGATTAAGGCGCTTTCTACAGTGAACAAGAGCAAAATGGACGTCGAAGATCTTCTCCGCCTTAAAATCCGCCTTCTCACTGAAGGTGCTACACTCCCCGAGAATGAATCTTCGGGTAGAAAAGGAGGGGCCGGTCCTGTAGGCGGTAGATACTTTGTTCTGCCAAATGGACGGCCTTGCGGAATACCTATACGCAGAGGAAAGATGGCTAAGCGATTTGGTTCTCAATTACTCAAGCCAACAGAAAGTCCTGAGTTATGGAATTACAATGGTGTTGAGATTCGAGCTGTCCCTCGTCCCAAGTTTCTGAAAGGGAAGACGTCTGATGGA
>LRSK01000180.1 GCA_001563325.1 Candidatus Thorarchaeota archaeon SMTZ1-83 | reverse complement strand
CCAAGAATCACATACACTCCAGAACCGGAATAGTCGCCCCAGCAGTTGCCGGTGTCTACTCCATCATCCCACAAGTTCTCAAGAACCTCGTCACACCAACCAACGCGGTCCCGTGCGTTTCCTTCAGCATTATTCGCGATAGTGTTTCTGTGGATTGTACACCAGAACGTGCGGAGGAGATCAACTCCTATTCCTTCGTTGTACACAATCTCGTTCCAAGTTATGATGAATCTATTCGAGTGTATCAGCATGATGCCTGTATGTAGGTCATGCAACGAGTTGAATGAAACTTCAATTGCCGCAGACTTGTATCCGAAGACTCCCCAAAAAGAGTGGTATAACTCGTTGCCGTTGACGATGCAATTCTCACTCTTCATGAAAGAGATCCCTACAACTGAATTGTGAATCAGGGTGCCTGAAATAGTGGTTCCATCCGACTTGATATTGTAGATTCCTGATCCCACATCTGAAACTTCGTTGTAAGCGATGACGCAATCCTGGCTCTTCTCAATCAGAATGCCTTTCCATGCCTTTGTTATCCCATTGTGCCCGATCAAGACTCCTTCGGACTTGGAGATTTGAATACCGATTCTCTTTTTCAAGATGACGCAAGACTCTATGGTTCCCGTGTCTACCTTCTCAACGAGAATCCCAATGCTTCGACGATGCCACCGGCCATGGCAACCGTCCCAAGTGCAATCGCGATCATCGTCACCACTCTCCAAGATGCAGTTGCGAACAATGAAATGCACGGATGTCTTTGCTATGCTGATGCATATTCCGTCGTAGGCTATGGAGTAGCCCTCGATTATATAGGGGTTGGCCTCGCTACCATCTCCAGGGAAATCCATTTCTTCGAAGTCTGAGTCACCGACTATTCTGATGGGCCCCCGTTGTACGTAGGTGGACGCTTCTGCCTCTCCGCTACCTGCTAAGACACCTTGGGACGCAGGGTAGACAATGGCCGCCACTGGCAGAGAGATTACGAATACTAGAACAAGTACGCCTCCAAATCCGATACCTTTGAGTCTTGCCATAGGAACCCCCCCGTTAGCGCTAGAGACGGGGTTGTTGAATAGTCGAAAGAGCCTATCTAGGCCTGATACCATTGATGATTTTATACTTAAGGTTAATAGTAAAAAATATCTCCTAATCGGAATTCCACAAATCGACTAGGGGCACCGAAAAACGATGGGACGTACGTTTACTTGGGATGCAGTTTCCTGAAATATCGAAGGATCGGTCCTCGTGCTACTTCCGGCGTATTATCACAAACGCCGAAATCGTCACGAGAAGTGTACCGGAAACAAGGAGAAGGGCCAATGGTTCTATGACCTCTGAGGTTTGAAAATCAATCGAGTCGCTCACAATGATGTTGTCAACAGCGCGATCAGTATGGAGAATCATTCCAAAGTACTCGGATACATCGACTTGCGTATCAACGGTTTGCATTACCAGTGTTCCATTCACAAAGACCGAAAGCAGTCCACTTTGGTCTCTTGTCACTGCAAAACGGAACCACCCGAATTCACCAGGGCTTCCATCGTGAGATGCCAGAATCTCCCAAGAAGTAAGCGGAATGTTCTCCTGATTGCTATCAGGCGAACTCACCCTAAGCTTGTAGACGGGCCACTGTAGATCACCTCTTGTCGCAACACCCACTTCGATTGCGTAAGCGACCCAAAGAGGCTCTTCTGGCTCACTACTCATGAAGAAAACGTATGTGTTCTCATTACAGGGCAGAACATGGAATAGATCAAAGCTCCAAGTACCTACCGAAACAGTACTTTCACGAAAGATGATTGCCGATGGACGATTTGCACGGAGAACACCCTCTGAAACTGTGTAACTACTTGGAGTGACCCACCCTTGATAGTCACCATCTTCGAAATCATCAGACCAGACTTCTGTGGCAATCGAATGCTTTGCGGTGGAGGCTACTAGGAGGATAAGAGCCAGAAGTGTTGCTGTTATGGCGCTGGCTCGTGTTAGGAATCTTTTCTTCATCCTTGAACAATTCGTTTTGCCGTAGATAAACTGAACCCTTGGTGCAAAACCAGGCTTTCATGTGCATATCTTCTCTTGTCGAAGAAACAAACTGACTTTTAAGCACGTCAACGAAATCCTGGTAGTCGACTGGGGAATTGGTGACCCGAGTGATTGCTAGAAGAGATTTCGTCTGGGATGAGGATTTCGAAGATGTGCGGTCCTTTCTTGCCCAGAGTATCGGCACTACAAGATCATTCCGGAATTGGATTCCCTCTCAGTTTGAGAACATAAGATATGGGCCATGTGGAAACGAGTACACGGCTAATGATAACGATCTCATCAACATATGGGAGTCAATAGATGAGTCTGAGGAACTCGGCTGTTCGAGGATTGTTGCTGTCACGAATAAGGATCCTCCCTCACTCTACTGGATTCATATTGACCCCAAACATCCTGAACTTGAGGCCGACATTGTCCATGTCATTGAGGAAGAACACAGGAGGTTGTGTGTCAAAGAGGACGAGGAATCTGAAATTCGCATACTTATCCAAGAGAGTGATGAAGATCGTCAGGCTCTGTACGCAGGATTGGGCTATCAGAAAACTGACCTCTGGGAGTATCATCGAAGGAGGCCCAAAGACCTACCGATTCCGGAATATGAACTGCCAGAAGGCTTCGCCATTAGAACTGTGGATGTTGAAGAGGACTTCTCTAAGTACAGGGAAGTTCTTGCATCTGTTTTCCCTCACTGTGGGAAAATGACTGAGAGGACTGCAAAGATATACGCTGAGGCGTCATTCTACAACGGGGAACTTGACTTGGCTGTCGTTGCCCCGGGGGGAGCATTCGCAGCATTTGTCACAGTGCGACTAGACCCTATCAGCCGGATTGCAGAGCTAGAGCCTGTGGGAACACATCCTGATTACAGAAGGCTGGGACTGGGCAAGAGCGTGATCCTTGAAGGTCTGAAGCGTCTGCAGAAGCACAAACCATCTGCTATCTGTATTCCTGGAGCGGCCGCGACCGAAGCTGCAAATCGGCTATACGAGTCTGTAGGATTTACCGATAAGGTGGCAGTCTATCTTTGGAGAAAGACTGCCTGACCTTCATCCGATTTAGACTAGCTTGCGTATTGTCTGTGGACGACTGAATCAACTGCTGAACGATCTATGCTGATCTCACTCATAGTGTCGAGGTCATGCTGTGCAACGTGAACATCGACGGTGACTTGAGCCAAATTTCCAGACAGTTGGGAGTAGATCCAATCCGCCAGATATATCTCTGCAACTAATGCGATGATAATGTAACCAGGAATCATTGTAATGGGAATCAGAACCAATGCCATGGAAACGAGACCTAAGCCGGAATTGATGTATGCCTGTAGAGCGACAGCTTGGACGTCTCTGTTGATGTCGATTCCATCTCGAATGCGTGTTGTACCAATTCTTGGCACGCGAATCACCCAGATGTATATATGAACAGAAAGGATATCTATTGGCGGGACTGCGCAGGTTCAGAAAGCCTGCATACAGGCGCTCAAAACTGCGATTTTCCGTATCGCATGGTTCGGAAATGGTCTCTCGGCATAAAACCAAGGAGTCCCAGAATGGCAGGAAGGGAGGTGTGCTCTCACTACATAGTCCATAGGCGCGCTGTGGTGACTCTCGCATCGCAGCAGGGCCGGCACAGTTATAGCCCTCCAAGCTCGACTCGACGATTACCTCATAGCAACACTATCATGTGAGTATTCGCAAGTAAGGGTACTAACCGGGGTTGTACGGTATTGGGACAGCGTACTTGGCCTCATAGACAAGACACCATAACTGACTATACTGCACGTGTCAAAGACGTGATTGTATCTGTGATTCAGAGCGGACTATCTATCTTCCATGAAACGTTCTCTCTAACCCCCATTGACCCAGACCTCTTCAGTGCTCTCTTGACGGCTATCTTCTTTGCCAAGCGTGCCCAGGAGCCGTACTACACAGAACGAGACTACGAAACGTACGACATTGACCACCATACGGTGCACATATGCTACGGGGAATATCTGGCTGGAATAGCCGTTTCTGATGGCCCAGTCGAAGACCTGTTCATGAAGAGGCTGAAGGGATTCGTGATTGCCTACGAGAGTGAATATGGTCTCTTGCTGACGAATTGGGATGGAGATCGCTCCTTCTTCGACCATGAGTGGGCATCTCGTCAGCTAAGGGAACACCTTGGTCCCGCACAGACACTGTATCGGCTTCATGAACAGGGCATGGAGCGCACAACCAGCGCACGGCAGATTCGTCTGGTTCTTCTCATCCGACGTTTTGCAGGCTCAGAGAGTCTCAGTCTAGAATCTATGAACGAGCTGCTTACTGAGAACCTAATAATCACCAAGGAGAGTGCCAGTGAGTACCTTCAAGATCTTGAGCAGCTTGGCATCATTGTGCCCGCCCGATGAACACCACCTGCGGCAACCTGATCAAACAACTTGGCTTCTAGGTATGGATATCCAGCGTGCTGCGAGAGAGGTTTCTGCTCAGAGTGATGACATTGACTGATAGAATACTCACTCTTCGTCTGGGTGGAAAAGAGGGTGTGAACATGGATTGCACCAAGTACTACATTACTAGGGACGCTATACTTGCCGTACTAAGAAGAATTGAAGAGATCAGCTCCTGAGATTTGCGTGGGGAAGTGATGCATCCACTGAGTGGCAACTTCTAGGGGCTAGTTGGCTGGTACTACACGACTCTCAAACTCGATCTTGAAACCAAAGGCGTCATGAAGCAAATTGAAGATGCTACGCCGCAATTGCTGCGCTTGGTTCCGAGTCAAGATGCTGACTAGATTTGCGCCCTTGGTATTGGATCCCGCTTATGCTGAGACCTTGAAACGAGACTCATCACTCTGTCTATCGTTTCCGTACTATGGCCCCGTTCAGCGATTTGGTCAGTCGTGCGTTTCTTATCAAATCGCAAGAAAAGGATGCTGTCAAGCTCTCTGTATGAAACCCCCATTTCACCTTCATCAGTCTGATTGGCCCAGAGACCTGCGGAAGGAGTCTTCTCTATGATGTGTTTCGGCACTCCGATATGGTCTGCAAGCCCCCAGACATTCACCTTGTACAACTCTGCAATCGGCAAGAGGTCCACTCCTGCATCACCGTATTTTGTGAAGTACCCTGTTAGTATCTCACTCTTGTTGCCCGTTCCCAATACAATACCGTTTCGCATGTTGGCTTTGGCATAGCATGTGGTCATCCTTAGTCGTGCGGCCACATTTCCGAGGCAGACTTTGTCCAGATTGAGGGATTTGAAGGAGTCCAGAGCCGGCCCTATCTCAAACAGTTGGTGTTCTATCCCTAGCGCCTCTGCCAACTCTACGGCATCTCGAATATTGTCTAAATCCGCAGCTGAATAAATAGGGAGCATGAGCCCAATGACTCGCTCGGGACCGACTGCCTCACATGCAAGTGTGAGTACCAAGCTCGAGTCGATACCTCCGCTCAGTCCCAAAACTGCATAGTCAATTCCGGCTCTGTCCATGTAAGCGCTGATGAAACCCACAATCTTCTGTCTGACCGATTCGTAGTTTGCTATTAGTAGGCCTTCGGGAAGGTCCATGAATCCAACCTCGCGACTAGATGCGATTCGGGTATCCTTTCAAGTTAAGGGTTTGGGGCGAATCTCAATCCATCATAGGATGGAAGGAAGAACCTGCTCAATCAGGAAATAGAAGAATGAAACATTGCCCATGTACAGAATCATGACCGTGAAGGCACCAAGAATCCGCCACCAAATCGACCGAGTTCGGACCAGAGTGAAGCAGAAGAATGTGGAGATTCCAAGGAATATCTCTGGCAGAATTATGTAGACGGCCACATTCCCGATCATTGTGACATTCTGTGCATGCCAAGACGGGAGCATCCACATGGTCGCCTCAGCCAAACCGAAGATCAGGAGAGTGAGTACTGCTATGATGAGATACGTGAGCGAGTAGGACCTTCGTTTGCTCACCTCAGCTCCCACAAAGATTAACACGAACAAAGGGATTGACCAAAGACCTGCCATGTATCCCGATACCGGTCCTATCATGAAGAATCCGTCATTAGGAAACACAAGAACGCCCAACTGTGAGGACAGAAACCAGTCGGGCCAAATCATGAAGATGCTCAACATGAAGGCAAAGAACCACATCGCTATCCATTCCATGTGGTTTCTAAGATAGCCCACCACTGGTATGATGACATTGTAAGAGACTACCAAGATGAACATCTTCGCACCAATCACCAAACTTGGAATGAGCAGAACTACGACACACAGGACAGCGAAGACAATGTGAACTAGCAGCAAATCGCGAATCGGAGAGTTGCCAGAGCCAATCATGATGGTGACACCTACATCGAGTTGGGTTCGGTTGCCAAACTTCATTCTGATAAATTGTCGGTCTGGTGGTTCCGACAAGCTCCGACTCCGGATTGAGCGAAACCCTCCCAACTACACTCCGCACCTGCCTCTTGCCGAATGTTGCCAGAACGAAACGCCTTTCAATATAATGCAAAAGGCCAACAATGTGGGTCAATAGATGATAGAAGAGCATCGGTATGAGATGAATAGCAACTGGGTCAGAGAGAAGATTGTCACAATAGAGATTGAAGGGAAGCAGATCCTGGACGTGGCTACACCTGCCGATTTCTGGCCCGAGTCTCCCAAAGATCTTCTGTCACCGGAAGATTTGTTTGTGGCATCGGCCGTGACTTGCTACGGAGTATCGCTCTCCGGTGTCGCTAAGCGGTTTCATGCCGAGTTCATTGACTTCTCGGTCACTGGAGATGGACACCTGAGGAAAGGTGAATTCGGGTGGGAGTTTGCAGAGATCAGTATGTCTGCCAAGATACAGGTGCCAACCGAGAAGGACAAGTCGAGAATGGAGAAGGCAGCCGAGAGGGCGCACAGATATTGCCTTGTGGGAAACTCTATGAAATGCCCAGTGAATCTGGAATATGAAGTCACTCTAGGCTGACGTTCTGCATCTCAATCAAGCTGGGGCAATGATATCTCTGCAGAGTAGACTTTCCCGCACTCACACGTAAGTCGCACGGACCATCTCTTGGGTAGCGGGACATTGAACTCTGCAACCTCGTTCAGGCTCTCCTTAATGCCTCCGACTAGTTGAACATATGCGTTTGAGAGCCTAAGCACTTCTTCGGGAAAGTCCAGGTCCGATAGGAGATACTTCACACCCTTCGCACAGTCAGGACAGGAAGTGAGCATCAAGTGAGTGCCATCGCCGCAGTTGCTGCAATGCACTTCGACTTGGATGATGTTCGGAGCGGCCGGAACGACCGGGCTTAGATCAACTGGATGGCCGCAGATGTAGCAGTAGTATCTCAAGTCTATCTTCGGCATTGTTCACTCCTCAACGCTGACTTTGATAGTCCTTAATGCTAAAAGTATTGGCGGTACAGAATCATGCCTTTTTCAGGACTCCCACAAACAGCTCCCGCGGCCCATAGGTCCTCTCAAGTTTCCATCCGGCCCTTTTGGCAATCGCGGACATCTCTTCGGGACCAGCCATCCGCAGATTGAACCAGTCGCTGACTTCATCTTGGTATTTCAGCCTCAACGTAACAAGCCCAATCGGTCTTCCTTGTTTCCGATTCTTCTCATGGTAAGCAAGGTGTTCCGGCTTATCAGTAGCAGTCACATCCCGGCTCTCAGCAAGAACAACACCATCCGGAGATGTAATCGCGTGGATTCTTTTCAGCATGTTCACGATTCTGTCTTCGTCACCCAGTATTCCAAAGTTGTTGCCAAATAGGAGTACTGTTTCGAACTTTCCTTCTTTAAACTCGAGACTATCCGCCGACATCAGATACACATTCGTCAGACCCCTCTCTCTAGAAATCTCCACTGCTACCTCTGAGATATCGATGCCTACTACTTCATGACCCAGCTCTTGGAAATGGAGGCCGACGCGCCCTGCACCACACCCGATGTCCAGAATCCTTCCATGGACTTCCACCGAGGCATGTCTTTGTCCCTCCTGCCAATCCGCAAAGTCAGCAACATACTGGCTGCCGGGCGACTTATGGCAATATCCATCATCTCTCTCGATGATGTGGACTGCTTCGTCCCCTTTCATAGCATCATTCATGATCATACCAAAGACGTCTGGCATGCAGAGTGGATCTCAAGACTCTCGGAAAAGTCAATCGATTCCCTTCATGCGTTCCATGTGATGAGCCTTGGTGTAAAGTTGGTGAAACAGACTGACATCTCTTTCAAATGACATCAAACACAATGGCCCAGAACTCCCTCTCTGACACCCCTGTTCTCATGTTTCTGAGTTCTTGCTTCATTCTGTCAAATGAGTTCTTTGACTGACTCTTCTTTGTATCCTCGTGTGTTTTCTTCACACGGTCGGCTATCTCCCTTGTTTGTTCGGGAGTGGCTTTGACACCACCCATTTTGAGGAGATACTCCACAAAATGGCGACCGACGAATTTCCCAAGATGGAACTCCCTTCTCCGTCCAACAATCAAGGGGCTGATTGGTTCGTAAGTCATAGAATGCGTCAGCTGACCGTGAGAATGGATGCCGCTGGAGTGCGTAAATGCATTGTCTCCAGAGATTGCCTTGTGGAGAGGAAGAGGTACCACGAAGTTTCTCTCGACAAGTCTTGAGAGCTGGTATAGTCTCTCAGTTTCAATTCCGGTATCGACTCCATATAGCTGCTCGAGAGCCATCACGACCTCTTCGAATGCCGCATTGCCCGCTCTCTCACCATATCCGTTCACACAGACGTGAGGATAGGTCACTCCCTCCTCGACAGCGGCCAGAGTATTTGCATTGGCAAGACCGAAGTCGTTATGGCAGTGTACTACCAGAGGAACCTTGTATTTCTTGTCTGACCACAAGCGCGACCTGACCTCTCTGACGATGTATTTCATCACTTCGGGACGCACAAAACCAACAGTGTCGGCTATACATACCCTGTCTGCACCTGCATCAATCGCCGTCTTATATGCATCACACAAGAAGTCCATGTCACTGCGAGTCGAGTCTTCGGCGATGTAGTCAACAATGAGTCCATGGTCCTTTGCATACTCCACGCATTCCGCGAGTCTATGAAGCATTTCCTCCCTCGTCATTCGAAGTTGGTACTTGAGCCTGAAGTCCGATGTAGCAATGAATATGGGAATCTCCTGAACCTCCGCTTGGATACATGCATCAATATCCTGAATCATCGCGCGAGCAGGAGCACCAACAGTTGCATTGTTGAGTCCCTCCTTTGCGATTGCAGCGACAATCTTCCTCTCGTGGTCACTCACTGCAGGAAACCCAACAACCACAATAGAGGTTCCCACTTCGTCCAGCATCTTTGCAATCTCGATCTTCTCATCGAGCGTGAGAGCCACTCCGGGTGTCTGTTCGCCATCACGCAGCGTTTCATCCCAGATATACACTTTCTTGGGAAGACTCTTCGGCTTGGTGCTACTCACTTTGTTGTAGTTTACAGCCAGTCCGGCCTTTTCTAGCGTTTCCATGGACCTAGCCCGCCTTCTAGCGGATACTTCTGAATCGAATTCCTTCTTATTCGAATCGGTAACGGCCTTGTGCTGGTATTTGCTGGAAACTCTCTTCGAATGAGGCGATCTGAGTTTTGTAATCCTCTCTCGACATCTCGCCTTTCTCAAGTGCAGCCTTGGCCTTGCCCTTCCTGTAATCCAATCTGACTCGCTCCAAGTGGGATAGTCTAAGAGATGATTCAACCACAGGTCTTGCTCCAGCCTTCTCTCCTATACCCTCGAGCATCGGTTTCCAGCATATCTCCTCAAGGTGGAAAGCGTACTCAAGTCCACGTTCCAGTATTCTGTTCCATACTGGGCATGACTTCACTAAGACTGCCTTCCCATCACGTTCAACTTCTAGACCAATCGCCGCAAACAGGTTCGCAGCCATCTTCGCAGCCGCCTCAGCTCCCTTTTCCCCGACACCCTCTGCGAACTCCGCGCCCATCTGCTTAAATCCGCCCGAGTATCCCTCATAGATTGATAGCGCCCCAACACTGTCACGAAGCGCCCACCACATCCCATCAAGGAGTGACACTACTGCTTTTCTCAGTGTATCAAGTTCTGCCATATTGCTTCACCCCTTGAAAGATTCTCCCCACTTCTCATCGAATGCTATCTCTTCGGGCATTTGCCGTGGAGGTCCGAGAGTTCTATCGTACTTTGGATAGCCGATTGTGAGGCAAAGGATTGGTACCCAGTGTGGAAATGGAATCCCCAATCTCTCTGATATGGCTCCCACATCATCAAAGTGATCAAGCTGTACTGATGATACACAGCTACCAAGCCCAAGCGAGGTAGCCGCAAGTGCCATGTTCTGCATCATCATCGAGCCTGCAATAATGGCATGTCTGGGGGACGACCATCCATATACACCTCCGGTTCCCCTTAGTGTGGGTTGACTAATGCCGACATGTGTTTGATCAATTGCAAGCACGAGGATAACTGGCGCTCCATTGGTTTCAGGTTCGCCCTTGATGTACTCAAAGCGCTTTCCAGTGACGAGTGTGTCAATTGTGCGTTCAAGACTGAATTTTGAACGAATGTAGCCTAGGCGTCGTTCAAGCTCTTCGCGTGGGGTCACACGTCCAAAGAGCTCTATGGTACGGTCAACGGCAATCTGCCCAATGAATATCTTAGTTTCTTTGTTGCGAACGACGATGACTCGCCAGGGTTGTTGATTCTCTGCACTAGGAGCATAGCCTCCTGCTTCAATTATCTTGTAAATCAGCTCGTCGGATACTTCCTTTGCAGTGTCGTAGTCTCTGATGGCTCGACGATGCTTAATCATCCTGATTGTTTCATTGTCCTCCACGAGAAGCTCTCTCCGTCCAATGCTGGATTGTGTCTGGGCTCGAACTCAGGCACATAAATCATTAGTGGAATGATATTGATTCAGTGTGCTTCCTGACGAAGAGTGTACAAGGGTTCCATTTACTCAGGAAAGAGGGCCTGTCGGGTATCAAGCTTTATTCTGGAAACACGTGAATGAGATCTGAGGTTAATCCTACACTGCACCTACACAGTCTAAGGTATTGGTGCGTCTTGGCCGTCATACTTCACATGGAATCCTGTATCGAGATTGACGCTCTCCTTGAGAATCCTCCCGCTTGCCACGAGTCGCTGGACCTGATTGGTTCCCTCGTATATCTGCAAGAGCTTGGCATCACGCATAAGTTTCTCTACAGGATACTCCTTGACGTATCCATATCCACCGAATACCTGAACTGCATCAACCGCGTTCTGCATTGCCGCGTCCGCCGCAAAGAACTTCGCGATGGCTGAGTCCTTAGAGTTGTCGATTCCATTGTCAGCAAGCCACGCAGCATATCTAGTGAGATGACGAGCACCTGAAGTCCTAGCAGCCATTTCCGCCAACATGAAACCAATGCCTTGGAATCTACCAACCGGTTTTCCGAACTGATGCCTCACGTTGGCAAACTTGGCGCTCTCATCCAATGCCCTTTGGGCCACACCTGTAGCAATCCCTGCGATTCCTGCTCTCGTCTTGTCTAAGGTAATCATGGCAATCTTGAATCCTTCCCCTTCCTTACCTACAAGGCAATCCTTGGGAACTCGAACATCCTCGAAGAAGACCTCCGACTGGACAGAGTTGAGTTGACCCATTTTGTTTTCGATGTGGCCTATCTTCACTCCCTTGCTCTTGGGAACCATGAAGACAGAGAGGCCCTTGTGTTTCAGTTCGGGTTGGGTAGAAGCAAACACAGTGAATAGCGAGGCCTGTGTCGCATTGGTAATGAAGCACTTTGTACCATTGATCACGTATTCGTCGCCATCACGTGCAGCCCGTGTGGCAACTGCCGCGGCATCTGAGCCAGCCTTTCGTTCTGTTAGGCAGAATGCCCCAAACTTGGCATCCTTGCCAGTAATCAGAGGCTCTACATACTCCTTGAGTTGATCAATTGTTGCCCCAATCATCAGAGGAGCAAAGGCGAGATTGTTGCATAGAATCGTGGTGGCGACTCCTGCACATCCGTAACCTGTCGCCTCAGATACCAGCGTTTCTGACAAGAGAGAAAGGCCTGGGCCTCCCGCCTCAGGTGGGACGTGAAGGTTCATCAGACCTGCCTCATATGCCTTCTGAACCACCTCTTTGGGAAAGTCATTCCGTTTTTCAAGCTCGTGAGCACGTGGAGTGACGTGTTCACGAGTAAACTCTTTAGCTCTCTCAAACAGCTTCTGGTCTTTTTCAGATAATGAGAAGTCCATTGATTGTCAACTCGCTGCTTTCGGTTTCAATACCGCTATAAAATCCCTTTGAAGCGTTCAGTTGCCTGCTTTGTTGCTTCCATTAGTCAGGGTTTTTATATTCGAAGTTCTCCGGGCGAAGTATCCAAAGGATGGTGGAAAGCAAAAGTGCCGCTTAAGAATACGCAGATAGTCAGTGGAGCTCAGACGAAGTTTGGGAATCTAGAAGGCATAACGCTCCGTGAGATGTTCGCAGAGGCAGTTGATAAGGCAACAGTTGATGTAGACATCCCCAAGAAGGATGTTCAGGCTGTGTTTGTAGGAACGTTCGTTCCAGAGATGTTGGTCCATCAGGGTCATACAGCTCCTCTCCTCGTAGACTATGCTGGTCTACGGGGGCTTCCTGCAACGAGGCACGAGGCCGCCTGCGCTTCTGGGGCCACCGCACTGCGGTCCGCAATAATGGCCATAGAGTCCGATATCTACGACACCGTTCTTGTGGCTGCCGCAGAAAAGATGACGTCGGTGTCAACCAATCAAGCAACAGAGGCTCTAGCTGCAGCAGCAGATGACGAGTTTGAGTCGAGTATGGGACTCACGTTTCCCGGTGTATTTGCAATTGCCGCTGTTGCGCACATGCAGAAGTTCGGCACAACTGAAGAAGACATGGCTCGCGTCGCTGTAAAGGCCCACAAGAACGCCGCGACGAATCCTCTTGCTCAGTTCCAAAAAGAAATCACAATGGAGAAAGCGATGACACCTCGCTATATAGCGTGGCCGCTGAAACTGTTTGACTGCTCTCCCATCTCAGACGGAGCTGCGGCGATGGTCCTGACTTCAAAGGAGAAGGCCAAGGAATACACGGACACTCCAGTGAGCGTAGTTGGGACTGGTCAGGCTTCTGCATCAATGAATCTGTGTGATCGTACTGAGCTTACATCATTCGAGGCATCGGTCGCGGCTAGTAGGGCCGCCTACAAGATGGCAGGACTTGGTCCTGAAGACATGGACTTTGCTGTAGTCCATGACTGCTTCACAATCGCCGAGATCATAGCTAGCGAAGACATAGGCTTCTTTGAGCCAGGTGAGGGAGCAAAGGCCGTTCGGGATGGTGTCACCGCTCTAGACGGTGATCGACCCATCAACCCCATGGGCGGCCTGAAGGCTGTGGGACACCCCGTGGGTGCAACCGGAGTGAAACAAGCTGTTGTCGTCTACCGGGAGCTGATAGGAGATGCTGGTGCGAATCAAGTCGCCAAGCACGACACTGGTATAATGCACAACTTTGGCGGAACCGGAGCCAGTTGCGTAGTGAGTATCTTCAGGAGGGCAGACGCATGACTGAGAAACCGACAATTGAGCAATACTTGAAGAACATAGAAGCACATGACTTTCAGCCATTCAAGTGCCTTGACTGTGGTACAATCATTGCCCCTCCCTCGGGCACTTGCTACAGCTGTGGTGGCAATAAGATGGAGTGGGCCCGAGTGAGTGGAAAAGGAACCCTCGTGTCGTTCACAGTCATTCACGTTGCTCCAGATGCGTTCCAAGAAGAGATACCCTACATCATTGCGATTGTAGACTTGGAGGAAGGAACTCGAGTCACAGGTAGGTTGCAGGGATTCGACCCCCTTAAGCCGGAGGAGATCGGCCTTGGGATTCCTGTTGTACTGGACTACGAAGCCGGCAAGTCCGGAAGGACGTATCTCTCATTTCGTCCGGAAAGGTGATACTCCCGGTCCTCCCACCATGGAGGTGGCAAACTGTGCGAACGGAGGTCATGAGAATTGGTGGAGAAGAAGTATAGGGATCTACTACACATTGAATTCCCTACATCGAAGATGACATTCAATCAGCGGGCGAGCGGCAATCACGTCTTCTATGACAAACACCTTCTAGAAGCGAACCTTCCACCGACCAGCGGCGTCCTGACGGCAGACAAGACTCTCCTGAAGTCATTGGGCAAGGTTCTTCCTGACGAAACTAGAGAGGCCCTCAGAGAAACTGATTTCGTCAATGTCTTTGGACGAGTAGTCGAAAAGGGTCACAGCGGCATCACATGTCTTCAGTACCTCTACGTGTGGGATTATCAAGCGGTACCTGCACATGAGGCCGATTATGAACCGGTCTTCGTGTTCATAGGCCACGACCGTAGGTATGCGATATACGATTTGGTGCACTATTGCTCACGCCGATTAGACCTTGCACATCCTGGAGCAGATGGACCCGGCCTTAGGATGGTTCCAGGCTGGCATTCATTCCTACCTGACGGAAAGATGCCATCTGCATCATTGGACAAGGGGATTGAAGTACATCCTCTAAGTGATCAACATTTGGAAACCTGGTGGTCAATTCCAGAAGAGGCGCCTCGGCTCAAGATTCATGAGTACGTTAGAAACCCGTTTCTGCTCGAAGCCCCTGGACACTTTATGGAGAATCCCGACGAAAATGCACGCACCATATGTTGTACCTTCTTGGAGATTGAGAGCGCCCTCCAGGAGTTCGAAGACCCTCGTGTCGGGCTTGTTGAGGGGATGAAGCGGGCATTCACCAAGTGTGTAGGTCTCTTGGCACTACATCGACTTGTTGCATATGTTCAGCTTCTCAACGAGATGAACAATGTTGGATTGGTGAGCATGCCAACTCCCTTGGGTGCTGGTTTTAACATTGCATCAATTGGTGACAAGTTGCGTGACGGGTTTGTTTCGGTTACCAAGGCGGGCAAGTCCTTCTTCGGCGGCATGGGTTCAGTGAAAGACGATGATGCACCTAAGAAGAAAGCAGGTTCAAGTGTAAAGGACTCCATCATCTAGTTCTCCAGAGTTACTTCGGACCTTCTCACTCTGCGGGGCACACCTGCCCAGTCCACTCTTACCATCGTGTACACAGCAAAGATAACAAGCAAGAATCCCGCGACCTCGGCGGACTTTGTGACTATACTGGTGGGATCCACACTTCCGAGAAAGTCGCCAATCCAAGACAGGCCGAGTCTTCCTGCCCATGCAATAGCTAACAAGAATACAGACTTCCCAAGGAGCTGTGGAATTGCGACCTTCCACCAAGGATACTTTGCTGCACCAAGCGGAACGACCAGTACATCATCAGGGATAGGAGTGGCAGCTAGGAACCACAGAACAATGGGAGTCAATCGGGGGTAATGTTGAACGAAGTCCTTGAAGCTGTTTCTCTGTTCGGCTTCAATCATAGCACCTCCACCATATCCTACTACATATCCAGTCATTTCGCCTAGCATGGCACCGAGTCCTGACACAAGACCAAGCAACCATGGGTCGAAGAGGAACTCATTCGTCAAGCCGTTCCTGAGTCCCCCCAGAATGAACGGTACTCCGACATAAGGGAATGGGAAGAGAATGGTCGCATTTCCAAGGAATGATATCAGAAGTGATCCTTGATATCCTGCATATGAAGTGACGTCAAGAAGCCAATCGTACACATTAGTGACAGGACTCACAGCGTCAGGGATTATGATGATAATGACCCAATAGAGAACCACAGTCGATACTGACAGAATCAGCAGTTTGTCAGAGGTTCTCATTCTGAAGACTACCACCATGGGCCTTGGTTTTCCGACGAGTTAAGAAGGTTGTCAATTGCAGGGCATTTCCACAATGTATTACTTGAGGTTTAGATGTTGAGCCTAAGTGTAACAACACTGACAGATGGACAGTGAGGGCCAGATGAGAATCAGTCTCCGATATGGCAAAGGGTTTCTGCAGATAGAGAATGGAACTCTGTCTAGCATGGAGGAGATCGCCCCCAAGACCGCCATTGGCCATGCTGACCTTGATGCTGAGTTGAATCGGGTTCTGATGGCTCCCGTAGCTTCTGAAATACTCTCAACCTCGGTTACCCAGGACGACACTGTTGCAATTGTCGTTGAGGGGTCGGTTCTTCAGCGAAAGGCAAGAACCCTTCTCGATGCAACTCTATCGAATCTGTCTCTCGTAGCAGAGCCCGAACAAGTCACCATCATTGTTTCCAGTGCGGGTGAAGCCCCTCTCAATCACGTGGAGTGGGACACGCTTCTTGGTACCCCGACGTCGAAAGGCTATTCACTTGTTGTTCATGATCCTCGGACGGTGGGTCAGCTTGAAGAGATTGGAATCACGCCCACTCACTCTACACCAGTCTTGCTCAACCAACACTTTGTGAAAGCTGACTTCAAAATCAGTCTTGGGGATATCTTGCCCAGCCTGTTTACCGGTGCAACCGGAGGAAGGATGGCTGTTGTCCCGGGCGTTGCAGGTATG
>LRSK01000179.1 GCA_001563325.1 Candidatus Thorarchaeota archaeon SMTZ1-83 | reverse complement strand
CAAACTCGCGAAGCATCTTGGATGGCGTGTGTCCCGAAATCACAGCAGATAGCCCAAGGTCATCCAGCTCGATTTCCGGTCTACTATCGACCTTTTCAACTGCGAGTCTTCCGTCAGAAGGCTCAATTCTGAAAGTCCCGTTGTTCCATGGACAATAGTCATCTTTCAGTCGTAGGACTACTGCCTCCGTTGACATTTCTGGAACCATGATCTGTTTACAGTACTTCTCGAAATCTACGATTCGCATCATCATACAACCCATGGAATGCGACTTGGAGTCGTGGGTTTCAGCGAGAAAATGCCGAACAGGGGCCTCCGTATCACAAATCCAAGAAACCTTCTGAACCTGTACAGCATACTGATTAACGAGCTCCACAATGGAAGGAAACACATAGTCCGATTTGTACGGCGAGTAGCCGATAATCAGTTCTCGATTGCCTTCTGGCCCCTTGAACGCAAACTTCGCGGCTCCCACAGGCTCTCCGCCTCTCTCAAGCAAATGGAAGTGATGACTGTTGATCATCCTTCGGAGGGTTCGAGGAGTGTGAAATGCTCGTGAGCCGAATCTTGCCATTGATTTCTCCACTTCATAGAGGACCTCAAAGGCTTCAGGGTCTTCCAGTTCCCGGTTTGAGATGTCAGGAGGCCCCTTAATCAGCTTGAGGTGACTGGGTTCCAATATGTGCTTCATCCTTGTTTCAGCAAGGGCATAGCCAAATCGCTCATAGAATGGGCGGTAGAAGGGGTCCAAGATTGTGAGAGAGTGTCCTTCTTCTCGCATCTTCGGGAACACCTGTGTGAATAGTTTCCGAATCAGTCCCTTTCTTCTATGCTGGGGCTCAGTTGCTACGCCCCAGACTGCTGCAAACTTGATGTTGCTGCCCCGAATCATGTTCCACGAGTGGGAGAAGAACGATACGTTCGCAACAACTCTGCCATCCTGACGCGCGACAAAAGCCCAATCGTGCTCCTCCGGCCTATGCCAGCCTTGAGCCCAATCCTCCTTCTTAATCTCGTCAAGATTGCCAGTCGGCTCAAAGACCTTCCAGAAGAGACGGATGGCTGAATCTCTATCCTCATCTCTTCCTTCGCTTACCTCGTACATAGTCGCTCTGGGCGTGCACTAGCAAATGGCTCTTTCGTCAGCAGCATCGCTAGCCGTACATGAACTCCATACGGGTCTCAATCTCTTGGCTCGAACGTCCTACCAGAAGTTCGAAGGCTCCTGGCTCGATGAGCCAATCGTGCTGTGAAATGTCATAGAATGCCAAGTCTTGAGCACTAACACTTACGATGACATCCTTCTCTTCGCTAGGCCCAATCTGCACCTTCTCGAACCCGACCAATTCCTTCGGAGGCCGGGGGACCGAGCTGTCAACATCGTGAGAGTACACCTGGACTACCTCGGCGCCAGGATGCTCACCGACATTCGCTACTCTCACTTCTATCTGCATTGCGTCCTCTGGACTCTTCAATGAATCTGTACTCAAGTGAGCATCTCCGTATTGAAATGAGGTGTAGGACTGACCGAAGCCGAACGGAAACAGAGGGTCTATGCCTTTCTCGTCAAACCATCGGTAGCCCACGAAGACACCCTCCTCGTAGTACACCTTCTTGTCTACTCCCGGGAATGTTCGTGGCGTACTGCTACCGTGAGCCGGTGAATCAGACAGTACTCTGGGGAAGGTCAGGGGAAGTTTCCCTGATGGATTTACATCTCCAAAGAGCACTTTGGCAATCGCCTTTCCCCCTTCCATCCCTGGATACCAAGCTAGCAGAACGGCAGGGACACTGTCAAGCCATTCGCTCATAGCAATAGGGCTTCCTGCCATTATGACAACGACAGTGTTCCGATTGGCCGATGCTGTCTGCTTGATAGTTTCCACTTGCCTCTCTGGCAGGTTCAATGACTTTCGGTCGCTTGATTCAGAGTCTTTTCCTCGCCCGTGATCCAGCCCTACAAAGACAATGGCAATATCAGCCTGAGATACATCAGACACAATGCCAATCGTGTCCTTGCACTTCTCTCTCATTCCGTCAAGAGGTGTTATTTCATACGGAGGCACCACGGCTGAAGATCCTCCACTCAGAAAACGCCCGTACTTCTTCTTCAGGTTGGGTCCGAGCAGCGCTACACTGTCTATTGATTTGACATCCAAAGGCAACAGTCTTCCTTCGTTCTTCAGGAGAACCATGCCCTCCTCTCCAGACCTCTGCGCAAGTTCTTGGTGTTCTCTGGTGTTTCGGGCACCCTGAGGCAGTGAATCAGGGTGGTCAAAGGCTCCGGCAAGGAACATCACTCTGGTATACCTGCGGACAAGATCCTCTAGAGTTACGGCGGTGAACAGCCCCTCGTTGAAGGCCCTTTCTAGCGACTTCAGTTTGTATTTACTCGGCCACGGCATCTCAAGGGAAAGCCCAGCATTGATGCAACCTTCTGTTGTCTTTATGTTCCTGGTGGCAAACCAATCGGTCATGACGAAACCGCTGAACCCCCATTTGTCCATCAAGACCTCCCTCAGAAGATACCTGTTCTCGGCCCCATACGTTCCATTGACCATGTTGTAGCACGACATCACTCCCCAAGGGTCCGCCTCTCTGACAACTGCTCTGAAAGATCGCAAGTATATCTCGTGAAGAGTGCGCTCGTCGACTTCGGAGCTGCTATTTCTTCGGTCAGTTTCTTGGTTGTTTGCAGCGTAATGCTTGACGCACGCGCCAACCCGTTGGCTCTGGACGCCCTTTACAAAAGGAATCGCAAGTTCTTTCGTGAGGAATGGGTCCTCACTATAGTACTCGAATGTCCTGCCGTTTAGAGGAGTCCGGTCTATGTTCATTCCTGGAGCAAGTAGCATGTGTCTTCCAAGTGCACGCACTTCCTTCCCCATTGCCACTCCAACTTCGTATGCCAGTCTTCTATTCCATGTGGCTGCCAGAGATATCGTTGCAGGGAATCTGGTGTTCTTTCTGAAACCACTCGAATGGTATGCGGCTCCCAGGGGACCATCAGTAACCTTGAATGATGGGATACCTAATCGATTAATGGGCTTTGTTGAGTACATGCGACGTCGACCGTGACTGGTCAGGAGCATGAGTTTCTCCTTCATCGTCATTTTTGAAAGGAGCTCAGTGATTCTGTCCTCAGTCTCTGGAGATGGAGATGCAGTCATGTGGTTCCCTGATTGACTCCGATTTATGTATCTACCTCCATAAGGTCCGAAATCCGCAGACTTTTAGCATTCAGTTATGGAACTGATTCTGTATAGGGGACTGATGAGAGAATGTTATCAAGGGGTACGACGAGGCGACTTGGCAAGACTGACCTCGAGGTCAGCTCGATTGGCCTCGGAACAATGCAGTTCTCTGGAGGGAAATCATTCTTCAGGTTCTATCTATCCGCCGTTCCTATTGAGATCGAGGACGAGGTAGTCAAGGTAGCTCTTGAATCTGGGATCAACTGGATTGACACTGCAGAAGTATACGGTTCAGGAGAGTCAGAGAGGGCTGTCGCTCATGCTTTGGTGGCCGCAGGCAAATCACCCGGAGAAGTCATTATTACCACCAAATGGATGCCGTTGATGAAGAGTGCAAGATCCGTCGCCGAATCTGCTAAGAAGAGCACTCACAGATTGGAGCCATATCCCATTGACCTTTATTTGGTTCATCAGCCTTACTCCAGATCATCAGTCAAGTCACAGATGGATGCGATGGCAGACTTGGTCGATTCAGGAATTATCCGTGCTGTGGGAGTGAGTAACTTCTCGAGTGAGAAGATGACCAAGGCATATGAGGCACTGTCTAATCGGGGCATTCCTCTCGCCACCAATCAAGTCCGCTTCAGTCTACTGGACCGAAGCATAGAATCCAATGGTATACTTGAGAGGGCGAAGGAACTTGGAGTCACAATCACGGCCTACACTCCGTTGGGGATGGGACTTCTCACTGGAAGACTGCACAGCAATCCCGAGTTGTTCAAGAGCATGCCGCGCTTTCGCAGAACAAGCCTTCGCCGAAGTATCAAGAAGAGTCAGCCGCTTGTGGATCTCCTCGAAGAAATCGCTGTCGAACAAGAAGCAACTGCGGCCCAGGTTGCTCTGAGCTGGGTCATCAACTGCCAAGGCGAAACGATTGTAACAATTCCGGGGGCTAGCAAATCGTACCAAGCAGAACAGAATGCAGGAGCTATGCACGTTTCACTGACTCGGGAGCAGATTAATTCTCTGTCATCTCTTTCCCTTGATATCTCATGACGCTGAAATGCTGTCTGGATGAGAGAAGAAACGCTATTATGAAGCTCAACACTTGACAACCGCAGATCAAGATTCGCTCGGATATTCCTGGGGAGAAGTCACGGTGTTCATGCTGATAGCGATGGCTCTTCTTGGAGCTTTGTCTATCGCAATGGCGTATTCATGGCATAGCAGAGTTTCTGGTCTTGATGGCCTATTCCGAGTATTCCGGGACAAGTTCGGATCAGACCGAATTGAGATATCTGACGAGCAGCTCTACACAAACTGCATATCACACAAATGGGTCCTGCAGAACATAGTGTATGCTGAGGGAACTGGAGTCGGAGAGATACTAAATAGTCTCCTCAAGGACAGCACCTTGCTGGCAACCGTTGTCTTGTCTCTTCTGATGGGTCCTGCCATGATAATAGCAGTCCTCATACTCTACAACTCATTTGCCTTTCTGGGGTTCTCATTTGCAGTTGTCATTCTAGCTGTCTTCGTGGTCAACCCTCCCGGCAACGTGACGATGTCATATAGACTCCTGAAGTGGCTGCGTAGTCAGGAAGAATCTGAGCTGAAGACAAACGACATGGCATTCGCAACGGTCTCGCGGGATTCTGTCGTGATGTGGACCAGAGTTCTGGTAGTTGTGGCCGGCATCTCATTCATGATTGCTCCATGGGCCGAGGTCATCCCAGTGCTAGTCGCCCAAGGAATTACTGGCCTTTTCGGCTTGGTCTATGAGGTGTTGTATAGTCCCTTGGCAACTGCCGTTTCACCCGAGTTTGCCCACATTGTCATCCTCTATGTTACACCACTTTCAGTGGTCATGGTGTTCCTCCTACTGCTAGTCGCCGTTAGACGCTCCATGACTGGATTGAGAAGACTGATCATGACTGAGTAGGCCGGGCAGAGGCATTTGAAAGATCAAGAGGGGACTGTTGCGGATACCTAGATTTGTGTTTCTTCCTCTGCTATAAGCCTGAGCAGCTCAGTGAACATGTGTTCGATATTCGCTCCGGTCTTTGCAGAGGTTTCTATGAAGACGGCCGGTATCTCCAGTTTATCCCGAAAGTAATCGGCGAATTCTCGACCTTCATCTGTTGAAACCAGACTACCTTCTGCATATGATTCACGCAGGTCAATCTTATTTGCGACAATTGCCGTAGGCGGGAGTTCTCCCATGTACTTGTAGGCTTCAACCAGCCATTTTGAGGCATTGTCGAATGAATCGCGGTCGTTGACTGAGTATACAAGAATGATTCCTGAGGACCCCGTATAGTAGTGCTTGCGAACCGTTTGGAACGTGGGCTGCCCTGAGAGATCCCAGATTACCCACCTTACCGTAGCCCCCTCAAATGAGACCCATTTCTGCGCAAAGTCGACGCCGATTGTAGCAAGATGACCCTCTGTGAACTCGTCACCCATGTATCTTCGGCGTATGCTGGTCTTGCCGACTGCTCCGTCTCCAATCAGCACGGATTTGAACAATCCGCCGTCTTGGAATCTGGATCCCATTACTTGTAACTCCTCTCTCAGAGACTCTCTGACCACGAATCTCGCGGAGAATACTGTATACAAAGACCCTCAAGAAGATTGCCCTCTGTCATCACGGGCGTCGGTTCTCACTGATTCTAATCAAAGAGCATTTGGGTTTTGAGAGGACTTTTAGGTCGCAATGAGCCCCTACGCCTCTACTTACATACGCTTTGGGATTCTGCTCCTTGGAGGGAGATGAAACTTGAAGAAGTACGCTGTATTGTTTCTAACGCTGATGATGGTTCTCGGTTCATACCAGAACCCAGTGGAAGCACCAGCAGTCGTGAACACTTTCGACCCATCGAAATACGTTCTCTCTCAGACTCAGATGCCAATCTATGATTTGGTCACCCCAGAGGTGAATGAAACTCATGTTGAAACGATGGCTCGTTCGCTAACCACCATTCCTGAGATCTCAGCTACGGAAACTGAAACTGGTTTCGTTGTCAACTATCTGAATCAGACGTTCGAAATGGACCGAAGAGACGGATCTATGTGGTACGCTGACTTCGACAAGCTATGGAACGTCGCATTGGGAATCGAAGTTCCGACGCCCTCATCGTGCAAGACAACTGCTGATGCATGGCTTCGCGAGAATGGACTACTTCCAGATAGTGCAGTCTTTGCCGGTATGGGTTCGACGAATGCTACAATATATACACCCGATTCCGGTGAGATTCGGACGAAGGTTCTACAGTGGCATGTGAACTATGAATTCATGCTGAATGACATTCCAATCGCAGGTGATGCCGCGCAAATTACAGTGATGATTGGCGAAAGCGGCGACACTGTTGGTTTTGATTGGAAGTGGAGAGAACCAAAATCGGAACCCTATGCAACATTCGAACTCATAGAGTACGAATCCATCTTGGACGCACACAACATCCCTGTGGATGAGGTAGTTGACCACCGTCTAGTCTATACTACAGATGATGAACCAGGGAGCAATCTTCTGTATCCAGTCTACGAGATTGAGATCCTCACTGGAGAAGACGAGGAGGGTATAGCTGTCCACACTTTTCAGGTGATTGACGCTACTCTTCTAGATCCACATGTAGAAATCACCACTCCGTCACACGGCTTGTCAGTGATGCCCGGGACGTCTATCACCTTTGACTGTAGCGTGACATTTGGAACCCCGCCATATACCTATCAGTGGGGTTCGGATTTCGATGGAGTTCTTAGTACGTCAAAGACCTTCACTACTGTATCGCTATCGGAAGTCACGAAGAAGGGCTATCCAGTACCTCACGCGATCTCTGTGCGCGTGAGGGATGCCGAGGGCAGAGGATGCAGTGATTGCATAGCCGTTACAATAGAAACTGTAGACTTCTCGATGGACCCTCAAATCACTCTAGTAGCAGTAGGCGGTGCTGCTGTTCTCATAGCCTCATTGCTAGTCCTACGACGAAGGAAGGGCGGATTTGCGTTGTTATTCCTCCTATTGATGATGTCTGCCTTTATGTTCCTACCTGTGTCAGTTGCCAAAGGCGGACTACCCGACATCCGGAAGACTGCCCCTCGTGCACCTTCAGGCGCGTACGACGATGGTGTCAAGGAAGTTGGGATTGAGTGGGTAGGTATGTCACATGGCAAACCTCTCTGGAATACTGAAACTAACATAGAAGGCTTCTACAACCATATGGGTACTGTAGGTGGCTACAACAGGGAATTCAACTGGGGGGAGTATAGCGCGTGGGAAGAAGACTTCAAGGATGCCCAGTTCAGTGGAACGGACACAGAATGGGTTGACGCTGTAGACTTCGTCTACTATCAGGATCATGGAGGTCCAAATGGTGTGTCCTTTACATCTAACCATGATGACCATGGACTACATTATCTCCATATGAGATTGGGCGATGGTGACCTAGATTCTATTGTGTTTGATGCGTGCAGCCCTTTGGCGTGGGAGAATCCAGATGGTGACAACGTGTTTGAGCGGTGGGGCCCATCACTGCAAGGAATCCATCAGGTCTGCTCTTTCGCGACAAGTAGCAAGAATTCTGCGACAAGAGGTACTAGCTTTGCTACCTACATGACCACTAATGGAATGACCATTGTGAATGCCTGGTTCAGAGCCACCCTAGAAACCGAGCCCAGTGACCATCTGGCAGCAGTATTCTATGCAACGAAGTCGCCTGATCCCTACAATCCACAGCTGGATGATCCAATAAACGACCATGCGTATGGTTTTGGATATGTCTGTTCGGACCCAACGCCTGGGACTTTCGGCCATTATGTCTACATAGTCTCGAGTTGCTAGAATGTCAGAAGGGGGTCTCCATTTCCTTTCTGAAACAATCTCAGTAGAGCAAGGAAAACTATGTGGCTCGAATGCCATGTCCTAGACACTTCGTCCCGCTTGAGAGTCAGTCTCCGCACCGTGACAACATGAACTCTAGAGAAGCGACGGAGCGTATCGGGAAAAGGGTCACCAAGATACATCTAGTTGATTCACTTTCTCCTACTTGGCTTCTTCTTCAGGTGTAGGAGTTTCTTGATGTCTTCAAGAGTTCCGGGCCCGGGTACCTTGATGTGTAGCCACCTGCCATCATGGTATTGCTTTGTGTTTTTGAAGAGTTCAATGATGTCAGGGCTAAACTCGTTTCTCTCGGTTCGAAACTTCTCAACTTCCTTCCTTCCCAGAATGATTAGGACCGTGAGCTCTCCTTCCTTGGGATAGAGAGTGACCAGCGTCTTTCCGCCTCTGCGATAACGGATGGTGCCTTCGAGCCTATTGTCATCTGGCTTCTTGGTTGCCACGTGATCGTAATTCTCAGCTAAGTATTCAGCAAGAGTCTTCCAGAGACTTCCGGCTTCTTTGCCCAGAAAATCCATCATCTCTTTCTCAGTAGGCCAATCTCCGACCGTCAGTTCCATCACCGCAGACGACACGGCAACAACTCGAGTTTAATGTTCCGAACTTTAGGCCTGACTAATACCGAACTGCTAATCATTCGCCGAGAGCTCTGTTTCATGCCCAGAGTTGTAAAGGAGCATGTCCCCCTTTTCTTCTATGCATACACAAATCCCACCCAGAAAGGATTCTCTATCTTCGTTGTCCAGGGTTCTCTTTAACAAGATACGCTTCATCGCCATAACAGCTAAGTCATGTGTCACATAGATGTGTACAACTGGGCCTCTATCCTTTTTCAGGCGCTGTAAAGTTGTTTCCATCAATCTGGCTTCGTACTCCGACCATGACTCAATCATCTCTCCGAATTCTCCTTCCGCCCATCTGTTCACAAACTCCGCCACATTCTTGCCATCAGGTTGGAGGTGTTCCCACACAGCTTCATCAGAGAACTCTGGCATTACCAAGATTGCGATTGATTCAAACTCAACAACTTCTCCACCACTATCACGGATTCCCTCGGTCAGTTGCTGTGCCGTTTCATGACATCTAGGCACAAAACTGAAGAATGTGCGAATGGGTCTGCCTGCCGGAAGTCTTCGTCCCATTTCATATGCCATCTGTTTTCCAATCTCAGTCAGTCCAGTGCTGAATTGCGAGGAGTGGTCTAGGATCATCTCTCGGTGGGAGTGGCGCAAGAAGATCATGCATCGCTCATCTTGCGGTTTCTGACTGGTCCATCCTACCAAGCTTCTAGCATCTGCAAGCCATTCGATATAATCCCAGTCCGACTCACCAGTCACCGTATACACTCCACTTGTCGCGGACTCAGACTCTGCAAAGAAGTACTCTTCGGTATGTTCCCTCGGCGTTTGCCGCAGACAACTTGCGTTTGCACCGCAAAGGTAGTTGTTGATTCGCTAGGGCCTCTCAATTGGCAGTCAGAGGAGCTGCATCTACTCTATTGGCTGCCTTACCACCGTCTTTAGCTTCTCTGGGGCAGTGCGTCTTGGGTCGCTAAGGTAGATCTCGTGGTGCTTTCCACGTAGACCATATCCCTGCTCCTCTGCGAAATGATGCATTCTGTCGATTGTTGGTTGTTCCTCGGACCATGGTCCGATATGCATTATCTGAACCGAGAGTCCCTCATGATATACCTTGAACCTAGCCTTTGAGAGTGCTTGAGGATTATTCTTCTCTCTTACTTCCTCGATCGCTTCTGCAACTGCTTCAGGAGTGACCGGACTCGGTTGCATAATCATCGACGTCCAACTCCAATCATCCTTGACACTGTCATAGAAGCTGCCCTTGCCCTCAATCCACCAAAGCCCCTCAAGCGGCATTACTGTATAGTCGGCAACTCCCTCCTTCTTCAACTTGAACTTCAGTGTGAATGCGAGTGGGTAGAGTGTTGCTAGTGCGTCAGCATATTCCTGGGAACTGTTGGGATCGCCCTTACCATCAATCATAATGAAATTCATATCGGGAACCTCAACAATCGAGGGGGCCTTGGCTGAGGGCTTGTACAACTCCTTGAACACCTTCTTATGATCGACCTTCTCCATCTGACTATTCCACCAATATAATACTATCTATTGCACTGGTAGAATACTATTAAGTCTTCCTGATGAAATTTCAGCGATGCTCCGTGGCTTCACCATGATGACTGAGGCCAATGTTTTGCTCCTATTTAGGATACAAGTCGAGGAGAATCTTCTCATCGAAGCATTCGGTGAAGAGTACTTGGAATATCGGAAGCGGACAAAGAAGTTGCTTCCCCATATCTATTGGTGAGTCATTAGAGATGTGAATCGTTGACTTGCTTTCATGAGCTTCACTTTAAGGCAGAGGATGATTAGCCAGATTGAGGGAGCCTCAGTTTGCAGGATCTTACTGAAAGCGTAAGGAACTCAGGTGTACTTGAGATTCGAGATGAATTGGCATCCATTTCGGGAGGGAAGGTCCTTGATGTTGGAACTCAGCATGGGAGGTTCATAACCACGATGATGAAAGCCTTGAAGGACTATGATGCATTCGTTGGAATTGACATCTCAGAGAATGACCTGGAGAAAGCGCGTGAGAGATTCCCTGATAGCACTGTTCAGTTCAGACTTATGAATGCTGAAGAATTGACTTTCGAAGATGATGCTTTTGATACGGTATGTGTGGCCTACTCTTTGCATCATCTCGAGAATCCAGACACAGTTCTAGGAGAAATGGTACGCGTACTCAAAACGGGGGGTCATATGATTATCTGTGAGATGTATTCAGATGGCGATCAAAGTGATGCACAACGTTTCGAGATCCTCACACATCATCTGGGTGCTAGATTGGACAGAATGGAGGGGATTCCCCATTTTGACACATTCTCGCGACGTGAGCTGAAAGATACTGTGGAGGCGTTGGGAATGAGGGGTGTCAAGGTCTTTGAAACTACATGGAGCTTGGGATGTCTTTATTGTGACAAATCCCACGAGTGCGAAGATCCCAGAAGCGATTATAATCTGGAAAGTGGCCGCGAAGAGATACGTGAGATTCTGGAAAGAGCACGGAACCACGATGACACAGATGATATTCAACATGAAGCTGTACTCCTTTTGGAGAAACTTGAGAGCATAGGTTATCATTCCGCTTCTCAACTGTTTTTCATATGCGAGAAGTGATGTAGCTGTTTTCGGGTAAAACTAGTAAACAAGATATCATCTCTTGATTCGGCCCATCTCTGCTCGCTCAAGTGTGATGAGCGCAGTGATGTAGTCATCCATTGTAGCCTCTCGCTCCTTTATTGAAAGACTTGAATCAAGTATTCGCTTCCTCAACATGCTGAGATACCGATTTTCAATCTTCTCGATGAAGGTAGAAGATCCCATCTTTGTGACCTTGATTCTCGGTTGACTCTGTATATACTCAATGAGGCGAACCCATGTTTCTGCAGTTGTTGGATTCAGACCTATCCTCTGGAACTCTGACTTGGGAAATGGCTCTGGCTGTGTTTCTATGAATCTGAAGATTGATTCTGCACGTTCTGTGAGAGTTCTCCGCTTCTTCCTCGTCATAATACAATATTGTATTATTTAGTATATAAACATATCCTTTATATGGCAAGTGAGTTTCATCCTTGTTCGAGCTTGGCAAATGGGAGAGCAACCATGATAGAAGACAGCGTCAGGAACATGAAGCAACACATTATCGGTGTGGTCAAGGGGTTCTTTGACAAACACTTCTTTGAAACCGCAGAGGAACTGAGTGAATCATTCGAGGAGAACTACAGAGCATTGGTTGAGAAGAATGAGCGAGAAGATGCCTCTGAAGTGGAAGGATTGCGGAACCTCATTGTTTCCTTCAAGCCTGCTTTGACCTCGGTCCTGGAACCCTGCGAAGAGTTCGACGTTCTAATGACAATGGTACAGTTGATGCTCAAAGCTTCTTGGGAGGGAGCACACCGGAGAAGGTTGAAACCCCCCGCTCCTAAGAAAGGACCAGTGACGCCGGGGAGCGACCAATCAATCAACATCGAGTTCTACTGCGTTGTCTGTGAGCGAATAATCGATGTATCTTATGAGAAGAAGATGGAGATTCTCAGTTCTGAAGAGCAGGTGGAACTTCCAACGCATTGTGGGCAGCCAGTGAAGATCAGAATTTCCAGAAACGAAGAGGCCACCATGATCGAAGAGGTAGAAGAAGAGGAACCAATTGAACCAATAGAATTGCTAATGGGCCATCTGCCCGCTGACAATGTCGAGTATATGAAAGTCCTGAGCGTCGGCATTGATATTGGTTCATCCACTTCACACCTCATCTTCTCCCGACTCACACTGAAACGTGAAACGAGTCTGTTCAACATTACAAACCGGTTCAATCTCGTTGATCGTGAAATCATCTACAAGAGCTCGATTATCTTCACTCCGCTTATCGATCGATACAATATCGACGTCGAGGCTGTCATCGAGTTTTGCGAGGAGGAATATAGGAAGGCCGGAATAAAGCCCGAGATGGTTGAAACAGGTGCAGTATTAGTCACAGGAGAGACAGCTAAGAAACAGAACGCCGCAGAGATAGTTGGTCGTCTATCATCAGAATCTGGGAGATTCGTTAGTGCTGCGGCTGGTCCCAACCTAGAGTCCCTTCTGAGTGCAATGGGTAGTGGGATAGTGGACAAGTCTCTCTGGAGTGAGAAGTCGCATCTGCACGTTGACATAGGTGGCGGGACCAGCAACCTAGCGATAGCATCCCGTGGTCAGGTTGTCAGTACCAGCTGCATCAATGTTGGAGGCCGGTTGCTCGGTATTGACAAAGACTTCAAGATTTGGAGAATTGATGGGCCGACGCAATTCCTCATGAATGAACTGGGTATGACGTATCAGATTGGTGACATCATCCCCGAAGAGGATGCAAGGGCTATTGCTGGGGAGTACGCAAAAGCGCTGTTTGAAGTAATGCAAGGACCAGCAAAGAGCACAGTTGCCAAAGAACTGATGATGACAGACGACCTAGATTTCTCGATTCCAGTTGATGTCTACTCTTTCTCAGGCGGGGTCTCTGAGATGCTGTACGGTAGCGATGAAACCTTTGATGATATCGGGGTGATTCTTGCCGAAGAAATCAAAGCCCTAGTCGAGAAGGAGGGTCTACCTATCGTGGAGCCTGAGAACAAGATTCGAGCAACCGTCATCGGGGCGGGAGCCTTCTCTCTCTCAGTATCAGGATCAACTACATTCTTCGATGAGAGCGTTGAACTCCCACTTACCAATGTCCCCGTTCTCCCAGTCAACTCGGGAGCTCCCGAATTCACCCCTCAGGATTTGGTTGATGGAATTCGAAGGTCATTCAAGACGTTTGACATGGTTGAAGGAGAGGACATCGTTGCCCTCTATTTCAAAGACTTCATTGTATCAAGAGTGTACATAGGCGACGAGTGGCTAGCACCCTTTGCTAGGTCATTAGAGGAGGCCCTGCCAAACTCCGTTTCAAAGCAGAGGCCTATCATCCTGATATTCGGATACGATATAGCCAAGAGGTTGGGGCTCGCCATCCGCGATGAAACCTCAATCAAAAGCAACATTCTGGTCTTAGATGAACTGCAGCTGGAAGCAGGTGACTGGATCGATATTGGTGCGCCTCTGAAAGAGAATCACTCATTCCCTGTTACTGTGAAGAGTCTGGTATTCAACGAGAACAAGGAGTACTCATAGGCTGGTTGAAGATGACTGACGCTAATCGATTGAAGTGGCAAGTCATAGAGACTGTGAGCGAATTCCTCAAGGAACACAACAGTGAAGAAGCTGAGATTCTCGAGAAGAGATTCACTCAAGAGTACGACTCCTTGTTGCAGCAACATGGGTCTGAGGACTCGTCTGACATCCTTGGCATTCATCTCCTCATCAAGGAGTTCAAACTCGCGCTCAGTACTATCCTAGAGCCCGGAGCGAGTTTTGACAGATTGGTAGGGCTAGTAAGTCCACTTCTCAACGCTGCACTTTCAACTGCCGAGCATCAGAAGCTGAGAGCATCATTGAAGGCTCAGGAGCCGGCCAAACCCAGACCTGCACCAAAGGGTATTGTAGTCCCAAAGTACGACAGCTCCGAGAATCTGGAGCTGCTGAGTGTCGGAATCGATATTGGGTCATCCACATCACACCTGGTCTTCTCGCGACTCACCCTCAATAGAGAAAGAAGCTTCCTCAATCCAACAAACCGATTCATGTTGGTTGACAGAGAGATTATCTATGAGAGTGAGATTATCTTCACTCCCCTGGTTGATAGATATACCATCGACATTGAATCGATCATCAGATTCTGTGAAGAAGAATATCGAAGGGCCGGTATCACTCCTGAGATGGTCGAATCTGGAGCGGTAGTTGTAACAGGGGAGACCGCGAAGAAGCAGAATGCCGAGGAGATTGTCCGACGCCTATCTTCAAGGTCAGGGAAATTCGTCAGTGCCGCAGCGGGACCCAACTACGAGTCAGTCCTTGGAGCAATGGGTAGTGGCATTGTTGACCTGTCAAGCAAGACCGGCCGCACTATAATGAATGTCGACATTGGTGGGGGAACTAGCAACATTGCTATCGCGTCCAGAGGAACTGTGTTGAGCACTTCTTGTATCAATGTAGGTGGACGTCTACTAGGAATAGACAAGGACTTCAGAATCTGGAGGATTGATGAACCGACCAACTTTCTCATGCAGGAACTAGGCATGAACTACAAGCTGGGTAACATCATCTCTGAGGATGATGCTAGACTAATAGCTCGTGAGTATGGGAGGGCTTTGCTCGAGGTGATGAGAGGTCCCGCCAGGAGCCGTATCGCCAAGGAGCTGATGATGACAGACAACTTGGACTTCTCAATCTCTGTAGATGAGTACTCGTTCTCCGGAGGCATTGCGGAAATCTACTACGGCGGCAAAGACACCTACGACGACATCGGACTGTTTCTCTCTGAGGAGATCAAATCTCTGGTTGACGAGCTTGGCCTGCAGGTGATAGAACCAGAGAACAAGATTAGGGCGACTGTTATCGGTGCTGGTGCTTTCACACTCTCTGTATCTGGTTCCACATGTTACTTTGACAAGACCATTGATTTTCCCATCACGAATATCCCTGTACTTTCTATAAACGTGACAACTGAGAACTATCGGCGTGAGCGAGTTGAGGAAGAAGTCTCTCGAGCATTCGCCAAGCATGATCTGCAGGAGGGGGACGAGGTCGTCGCGCTATACTTCAAGGACTCTCTGTATCGTTCCTATACTTGGCTCCAAGAGTTCGTCAAGGCCATTGAGAACGCTCTACCGAAAACGGTTGCATGCCGGATGATGGTCATCCTTCTCTTTGCACGTGATATCGGCAAAATGGTTGGACTGACGACTCGTCGAGAAACATCGATTCAGCACAACCTGATGAGTCTCGATGAACTGCATCTGGAAGAGGGGGATTGGATTGACATCGGTGCACCCCTCCATGAGGGACAAGTCTTCCCTGTCACTGTGAAGAGCCTGGTGTTCAACCAGGACAAGACCTACTCATAGGTGATATTCAGAGAAGGGTAATTATCATTCCCCGTCTACCTACGCTCAGTTGAAGCTCGTTTCGATATGATTTCACATATCCTTCTTCAATTCGAATGCTTGAGTTGACTTTCACCTGTGGGATCTGGTCATTCCATAGAACGAGCTTGATTGCACCAGTGTCATCGGATAGAGTTGCCTCAGCCACCTTTAGCTCCTCACGCGTCTTTCTTGATGAGACAGTGCGCGTTGCTGTGATTTTATCCACATGTCCTTCGAATATTACACGTTGCTGACCATCATGAATGTCACCAATCTTAGACATTGCCTTTGGAAATCCGTCCGCAATCTTCTTCTCGTAGTAGATTCCGTCCCACGAGTATTCATGCGTTGTACCTATCTGAGCAAACCCAATGCTCTGATAGAACGGGTTTGTTCTTGTGTTCCACTCGGGAGTGCCCAGCACCCACAGGTCTGCTGAGGGATGGAGGTTCCAAATCAGGTTGAATGTTCTTGTACCGATGCCTTTTCTCATCTGATCAGGATCAACCCATATTCGTTCACATACCATATAGTCTGGACCTCTGTCACTTGCGATGAACCCACCGATGATTTCGTTTCCTTCGAGAATCTTGTAGTAGTGCAGATAGCGGTTCTTGATTTTGTCAACGTTCCATTCAAGTGAGTCATACCCGGGAGGTCCACCAGGTCCAGGCGCTCCAAACTCTGAATCAGAGTCAAATGCCTTCCTGCAGGTCTCTGTGAGAGTGTCTGCATCCTCTATTGCTGCAGGTTGTAGTTCCACTGAGCACCTATTCATCTGAAAGACCCACACAAATCCATGAACTCCGAAGTAATGTTTACTTCTCTGAGGATCTTCTCAAGATCACCAATCCAGTCGATGCCACGGAGGACTTTGCTGTATCCATGCATGGCAAAAGCGGATCGTAACTGAACTGAGAGAGAAGTTCGACCAGATGTGGGATGGGGCAAAGGAATTCCCTGGGTGAACGGTTAGACGCCAGTCGAAACGACGAAGAAACCGGACATCTATCTATACATAGTCTGAAAGTACTATCCAGTGTGGTCAACTATCACAACCATCGTCTGACACGGTTCTTGAAATCACGATATTCGTCGCCGAATTCCTCCTCCAAGATAATCTCTTCCCTTTTGATGAAGAGGTACCTCAAAACAATGTAGACAATAACTAGGCAAAGGAGG
>LRSK01000178.1 GCA_001563325.1 Candidatus Thorarchaeota archaeon SMTZ1-83 | reverse complement strand
CGATATACTCATATGATAGATAGACACTGACTCAGCAGGCTTCTTGTGAAGCACATCAAGAATGACTACGTGATGCAAATGACCGAGATACCGATGCCTGAGGATTACGGAGAGGTTCCATCGAGACCGGAAGAGAAGGGCTTCTGTGAGAGGTGCTGCACATGCAGCCTGCAATTGATTTGCTTCCTGATTCTAGTTCTACTGTTGTTCGTTATTGTCGTTCTAATCGGGATGGGATTCATAATCTTCTGAAACGTTCTTCGACGCATGTTGGAGAACAGTCAGATGAGAGAGCTGCAAGGAATACCTGTGAGTACACGGTTGTCTTCATCAGACAATCAATTCCGGATAGCTTATAACCGACCAGAATTCCGAGTACCGTGGACATCATTCGCGGAGTAAAGTTTCTGTGACCGAACCAGAGGATGACCAACAAGAGGGTCGTCAGGCAAGGATTTCTCCTGATGACGACCGTGGATTTATCGAACGTACAATGAGGGCATTGGAACTCACGCAGGGGGTTGAGATTGCCCGCCGCTACCTTGCAATGAATGCATTCGACGGTGCGCTGACAATGTTGGGGCTCATTCTTGGCGGGCTGATCACTATAGATCCAGCTAACCCTGGCATTGTCTTCAACGCCCTTCTTCTTGCGGCCGTGGGTACAAGCGTGGCCATGGCAGTATCAGGATTCAGCGGTTCATACTTGGCAGAGAGTGCGGAAAGAGATAGAGAAGTCGAGGAGATGGGACGGGCAATGCTCACCGACATGAGCGAATCGATGTACGCTAAGGCCACACGGACAACATCGGCCGTAGTTGCTATTGTCGATGGTCTCGCTCCTGCTGGTGCCGCATTGATAATCATTACCCCTTTGATGCTCGTTCCCCTCCGGTTGATTGACATTTACACGGCTTTCTACGCCGCCATTGCTTTATGCATGCTTCTCTTGTTCCTCCTGGGTTTGTTTCTAGGCAGAGTGTCCAGAAAGAGCATGTGGTCTTATGGAGCAAAGACATTGCTAGCCGGAATCGTAACAGCCATTCTGATGTTCATCATCTCTTTGCTTACTGAAGCCGGGGCCTGAAAGATGCTTGAATTGCTACCCAGGATTAGAATGGCGAATCTGCCCACACCACTAGAACCAATGAGAAATCTTGCAGACTCCCTCAATCTGAAGGAGTTGTGGATAAAGAGAGATGACCTCACGGGCGTTGCCTTTGGTGGCAACAAGATAAGAAAACTCGAATACGTGATCGCCGACGCCAAGGAACAGAATGCGGACACTCTAGTGACGGTAGGTGCCGTTCAGAGCAATCACTGCAGGCAGACTGCAGCTATGGCGGCGCGAGCGGGTCTGCGGTGCATTCTTCTTCTGGCTGGTGAGGAGCCCGAGCAGTACACTGGTAACTTACTCCTTGACAGACTTTTCGGCGCCGAAGTGAAATTCTTCCCGGATGATAGCTTCGGAAACCTCACCGACCGGATGGCTTCAGTGGTCGAAACTCTGAGAGACCTCGGACTGCAGCCTTATGGAATCCCTCCTGGCGCTTTCATGCCAGTGGGAACCCTTGGCTACGTCAATGCAATGGCAGAACTCAAGACTCAATGTGAAGAGACTGGTATCTTCCCAGAAAGAATCATCACAGCATCGGGGACAGGCGGCACTATGGCTGGAATGTACATAGGAGCCAAAATGACTGAGCTGAAAGCCGATATCATTGGTGTGAACGTGCTCCGCGACGCCAAAGAAACCGAGGAACGAATTCGGGAGATGGTTTCCAGGACCCTGCAAGAATACCCCGATCTTACCGAACCCTTCGATCCGCCTGTTTCAATTGACGAACGTTTTGCGGGCGAAGGATATGGAATACTTGATGATGGAGTGCGTAGCGCGGTTCAGATGTTCGCCAAGATGGAAGGAGTACTGCTCGACCATGTCTACACAGGAAAGGCGGGGCTAGCTCTTATTCGCATGGCACTCGCGGGGGAAATCGAACCAGACTCTCCCACACTGTTCTGGCACACTGGAGGTCAACCTGCGTTGTTTGCCACGGGAGAAAGCCTGCTTGAAGGCTAGAGGAACCCCAACCTTTTTGTGACATCTGTTGGGGATACACTACTGCAAGGCCTTCGTGTCTGTCTAGAATCGACGGGCTTTAATACGACTCTCAGCCACGAGATTCCAGTTCTGGGGGCGGATAACATGCAGAAGAGCGCAAAGGAATTCTCGGACAAGTTTGACGAACGGTTGAAAGCCGCAAAGAAAGAGAAAGTCAGGATTGTGGTGAAGGAGCAGTACAAGGAAGCGTTTGAGATCCTTGAGGACTGCGAGAACTCCGGTCTGATTCCCGGACTGATTGGACCGCCAGGCGTTGGGAAGACGCTCTTGCTCCGCGCATATGCTGAAAAGAGTGGTCGTGACTTTGAGTGGTTGACGGGTGATGAAGGCGTTCGTCCGGCGCACCTCATAGGGTCTTTCAATCCGAGTCTGGTCCTTAGCAAGGGCTTCACTCTGGAATCATTTGACCCGGGGCCATTGCTGAAATCGATGATTCTGGGAGGTGTGTTTGGCCTCAACGAGGCAAACAGACTTCCCGAGTACGTCCAGAACAGTCTTCTAGAACCATTCGAGGAGTGGAGTGCAACGGTTCCACGGCTGGGTAGAATAAAGGCCAGCGATGACTTCTTCCCAGTACTGACGCTCAACCCAAGCGAGATGTCAGGTGCTCACAGACTCAGCGAGGCGCTAAGAGACCGTATACGGGTCTGGATCAGACTAGGGTACCCTAGAAAGGCCACAGAGATCGAGATTGTAAAGATGAACTGCCCGGAATACAAACTCTCTGACAATACTCTGGAAAGCATATACAGTCTAGTTTCGGCTACTAGGGTCAGCACCGACATAGAGACTCCGGGCTCAATCAGAGCAGGCATTTCAATTGCAAGACTCTCAGCTGAGATTGCAAAGAGGGAAGGTGTTTCTGATGTGACTCACGGAATCCTGTCGAAGGCTGCAACCTATGTGCTCTCTGGAGCTCTCAGGTTCAGGCCAGGCATCGACCCCGAACCAGCTGTCAACTCCTTGGTTAGGCGTGCACTGGGCTCTGGCGGGAGCTAGAAAGAGATGGCCGCAGCACCGAGAATCAGCCCTTCTCCAAGCAATGCGGTGCCTTTCGCACACGAATTCGTGAATCGAATGAGGAGAAGGGAAGATGTTCGTTTCAAACCAAGTGTGAGGCAAACGCAGGCAATACCTCAACTGCTGTCAGCACGATACTTCAAGAACGGAAGTCTAACGCTGGATGATTTTGTGGATGCGGCTGTCAGAACCACGTATCCCTCAGACCAAGCTTTGGCGAGAATCATAGCGGAGGACATTATTCTCGGAAAAGAGAAGCAGAAGGTCAAGGCCGCAGAAGTGGAAGCCAAGGTGCCAACAGCTACGACCTCTCAAGACTCTCGAGTACAGGCAGTGATAGATCAAATCCTTCGAGAACAAGAGCTAGCCAGTAGGATTGACAAAGATAAGGTAGAGGCCGGCTACGAATATCTCCAGAAGCTCAGAAGCCGCAAGGACAAGAGACTCTACAAGGCTGCACGTGACTACCTATCCGAAGGTGACATAGTCCTCCGGGGACTTACTAGCAACACGGAGCTCAAGCAGGAAGCATCATCAGAGCTCCTTGAGGACCTCGGGAATCTATCGTCAAAGGACATCCGGAATGCCAAGACTCTAGGCTTCCTTGACAAGGTATGTGAATCATCGAATGCTGCAGAGAGCGTAGCCGGTCAGGCGCTCCGCGGCGATGCTGGAATCAAGCGGAAGTTCGCCCAGCTTGCGGCTGGAGAACCCGCAACTGCAGCTAGAGCCCTTCGTCACATGGAAGACATCCGCGCAGGGAGCAAGGATAAGAGAGAGGCGATGGACAGAATCCTGCATGACAGACTGAGGAACCTGAGAGACGTGGCCGATTACACCGGACATCTTGATAGATATCCCGACAATGGAGCTCAACACGTAGAGAATGCCCCTAAAGAATATCCGCTTGCTGACTCTGCAGAGTTTGCTGAGAAGATCAAGCAGCACACAAAGAAAGACCTCATGGACGACCTCCTCGAGCAATATAACAAGCAGTATGACCAAGGTGCTTCTTCACATTTGGATTTTAGGCAACTAGCCGAAACGGCACGAAACACTCAGAGTTGGAAGAGCTTGCTAGGCAAGAAGACACACGATACGATTGAGGATGCAGATTCACGGTCCTCTCCGTCAGATTACCTTCGTCACATGATACGTAGCCTGTCGACGCTTGACAGCATGCTACCAAGCGGCACCCCTAGACAAGAATGGGAGAGAGCTAAACAGAAGCTCGCAGACGCTGCCATCACTAGATCCCTATCAAAAGCGGTATTGAGGAAGACTGTAAGAGAGTTGTCAAATCAGGGAATCGTTCCTTCGGAAGAGGGCATCCGTGATGCAGCGGAGAAACTCGGCATGACTGAGGAAGAAATCCTAGAGCTCCTGAACCCTTCCTATAGGATCGCGAAGGCACTCATCGAACAAGGTGTGGGAGACTTCGAGAGGTTGCACAATCTCATATCGGCGGCGGGACTCACGGAGGCACAGCTAAGAGAACTTGCAGATTTGGCGACAAGTAAGGGAAATCAAGCGGCACTTGGCGCAATTGCCCATGAGGACTTTGGAGCGGCCTTGGGGATGGCCCCTCCAGGCAGATATCAACGTCCTGTCACCAGGGAAGAAGCCGCTCCCTCAGAGAAGCACAGAAGCGAAATGGTACTCGGTGGACTTCTAGGAGGTCCGGCGACAAACATTGTGAGGATCTGGTATGCGTATAGAGACTCCATCCCGGATGACATTCGACAGAAGCTCAAGGAAATAGCGAAGCGGCTTTTGATTGACCTTGGAAAGAGGTATGCGAGGGCTACTATGGGCTCATCGATGCTGGGTGGGATTCAGCAGTCTACAACTGTCAGACCGTTTAGGATTGGTGATGACATCGATTTGATAGACTTGGAAGAGACCATCGATTCTCTGCTCTCGCAAGGCAGAGGTGACTTCCAGATTCTGGACGCAGAGGATTTCCTAATCTGTGAAACCTACCAAGGTCACAGAGCGTTCGTCTGGGCGTTGGACAAATCAGGTTCCATGGACTCACCAGACAAACTAGGAATGCTAAGCATCTCAGTCATGGCAGGTCTATATGGTGTGCAGAAGGATGACTTCGGAGTAATTCTGTTTGACAGCGTCAGCCACGTAGTGAAGCGCATTGATGAGAGGTCGGTGTCTGTGGAGAAAGTCGCATCTGACCTTCTGGATGTGAGAGCCAGTGGAGGTACTGGTGGGCGTGCATCACTCAAGTGGGCGCTTGAAAACTTCGAGAGGACAAGGGCCAAGGAGAAGATATGCATCTTCTCGACAGACGCCTTTCTGAGTGACCAAGCAGAGTGCGAGAAGCTTGCTGAGAAGATGAAGCATCAGGAGATCAAGTTCATCATTCTTGTTCCTAAGGACTCCTATGACATGAGAGCCGCAAGGAAGCTCGCAGAAAAATCTCATGGGGTCGTGTTAGACATTGGTGCAGTAGAAGAACTGCCTGAGAGACTGCTAGGACTGACTGATTACTAGATCGGCACGAATCCGAGTCTGGAAGAAAGACTCTTGTCCTTTACCTCGCAAACGTGGAATATGTAAGCACAAGGGTACTCTGAAGCCCTGAGGTCTATAAACCGCCTGACAAAGAGCGAACGCATTGCTCTCATGAACCTGTAGAAGGGGTCTCCTGGAAAGACAATTTGTGCAATGCAGTTCACTTGCCAGCCCATGTAGATGTCCTTCTTGGGTTCGTGATACTGGAAGTTCAGTACGACGCGGGGGTCCCGACGGATATTCCCGTAGGTGACATCTCCGTAGAGCTCTGCCGCTCCGAAACGGAAACGGTCGATTTTCGAGTCGTCCAGGTACACCCTTCGGTACAGTTCTATTCTCTCCTCCAAGGTCTCCTCATACGGGCGGCCTTGGAAGGATAGAAGCTCACCCTCGATATCTTCAATCTGGTTCTCAATCTCTTCATCGGTTAGAGATAGATGGGTCGTCTTCACCGCAGTCCCGAAATGGAAGATGCTTGTGGGATCTGAGGTACACACGGTTGGTTGTATGACAGTGTCGTAGTACGCTTTGAGTAGCTTGCAATCTGGATCCTCATCTCCATCATAGATGGAGGCAATCGCAATATAGAGCGGATCAGGAATTGCATTCAGGGGGAATGTAAGAGTAACGTCGTTGATGACTAGTTCAATCCTTCTCCTCTCTCTGTCTATGAACTTCACACGGGAAGGAATGTCTTCTGTCACTTGTGCCTCACACCCTCCCCCGAATTAGAACAAGTGCTTTTGTAGTTAAGTGGGACCAACTCACTAACAGACCGTGCGCAGGTGCTCGATTTCAGAATGAATTCGAGCGTCGGTCAACTTCAATATCCGCGGAAAAGTATCATAAGAGGGACTGCACCATCCCAACGAAGATACACACAGGAGTTCTCGAAATGGTGGAAGCTTTTGAGATAGACTCAGATGCCAAACTAACCGAAACAAAAGCTAGGGCTTCTACCATTGATACTGAAAAGGTCCTGGTATTCATAGATCACGATGAAAAGACAATCTATCTCTGGCGGGGAGCGAAGGCAGAGCTGTTCAAGAAACTGATGGGCACGAGAGTGGCTGCGAAACTGAGCCACAACTACCCCAAATACAGAATCAGACCGATTACCGAAGGAAGTGAGCCAGCCGCGTTTCTGGATCTCTTGGGGATCAAGCGGACATAGGAAATGGAAACACACATCTCCATTCATGTGTACATCCGGGTGGGTTGAGCAGTCTGAGCATCGATCGCAGAGTATACCTTCATTGGATACGTAATGTCCATAGAGGATTAGTAACGCGTAGTGCAATCATCAGCTTGCTCGATAGAGAATCGTGGCGCAAGACTTCTGAGATTGCTGGGCAAGTAACAGTATCCTTCGGAACAGTCGCATATCATCTCAAGAATATGGAGAGGGAGAGCATTGTCGAGAGGGACCCGGAGGGTAGAGGATGGAAGCTTGGGCTAATTCAACAGAGCTCGCTTGATGATTTCCTAAAGCCAACCCGACGGCGTCGCAAGAAGAAGTAGTGGCTCGCACGTGAGAGCTGTGGAAGCGGATTATTTGCCAAAGAAATCTACAGGATTGTCCCAATAGATCTGCTTCAGGACAGTCTCCTCTAACGATAGCCCGTTGATATGCGTACCACCGCTGTTGATTGTGTCTGCATCCTGGAAAGGGAGCGGCATGCCTCGAACATCACTCTCGAAGAGGAGTCTCAAGGCTGAATAGCGGCCCTCATAGTAGGTGACATCATCAGTGTAAGCGACACAGTCGGTTCCGAAATGGATGCGATTGCTGTACTTAGTCATGAACTCAGATGCCCGTTTGGTATCTTTGCCCAGTTCTCTGCACATCCATCTAGCGGAGCTTGTATCAAGGTTGAAGTTCGGATAACACTCCAGCCATCTGCCAAGGTTGTCAAGACGATATATCTCTGGTTGCGAAGCAAAGTGAGCAATCTGGAATTTGACCTCCGAGTGCCGCGATATTACGCCCTCTAGCTCGTCAAGGTCTCTCTCCTTTGAGCCAAAGAACTCTGAGTCGCTATATCTAGTGGAATAGTACGTGTCAGGGTCGGACAAGTGAAGTATGAATGGCACAGCCTCATCTCTCAAAGCTTCGAACATAGGAGACATCGCAACCTCATTGAGCCGCAGTCCGTCAGGATCGACCTTTGCTCTGGCCCGCATCACCGGTGCCGACTGCATCTTGGCCAGGTCATAGCCATCTTCCTTCAGATTCCTGATTTCTTTGACAATCACGTCTACACCGTCAGTGAATCTTTGAACTCCTGGGAAATACTTGGCATAGACAAAACGACCCGGGTATTCACGCTTGGCGTATCTCATTGCTCCAGGGCTATGGCAGATTAACACAGCTCGCTCAACGCCGACCTTCTTCTGAATGCGAACCATAAGATCTAACGACTCATTGTCCACGGCGTGAGTATGCGTGTCGAAGATTGGCCCATCGTATGTAAAATCTGGATACAGAGATAGCACCACGTTCGGCGTCTATTCCCTACTGAAAATGGTTTGTGTCTGGTACAATTTTGGTCCTAGATAGAGCTCACTCAATCTGGTTGCGTGCCGACTTTCAGTCACCCTTAAGTTTCATCCACAGGCTCTCGGCAGATTCTATCGACACTCGAGAGACCTCTTCGTCGTCAATGAGGGTAAGTCTGCCCTCTTTGACAACAGAGACCCCGTCAACGAAAACACTGGTCACATCACGCCCTCCGAACGTATTCACCAGATGACCAACCGCTGAATCTGGAGTGAGTGGGGTCGGAAGCCTTGAAGTGTCAAGGACGACGATGTCAGCAAGCTTGCCCTCTTCCAGACTACCAATCTCGTTCTCAAGTCCGTAGCATTTCGCTCCTTCGAGTGTAGCCATGCGAAAGACCTCATCGGAACCAATGACACTGGGATTCCCAGTAGCCAGTCGGTGGACAGTCAAGGCACATCTCATGTTCTCAAATGGGTCATAGATCCATCCATCATTTCCAAGGCCGACGATGATACCTTTCTTCAGCATCTCCGGAACAGGCGCAGTCCCCACTGCATTCAACATGTTGCTCATCGGATTGTGTGCCACTGATGCTCCGTGCAGGGCAATAAGATCTAGTTCTATATCGTCAACGTGTACACAGTGTGCAAGGACGGTTCTCGGTGCGAGGACTCCCAGTCTGGAGAGACGCTCTACTGTTCTTTCTCCATATCGTTCCAAGTTATGGTACAAGTCCACTAGTCCCTCTGATGTATGAATCGTGACAGGCACATCAAGCCGGCGGGCTTCCTCCACTGCTTTCTGAATCAACTCATCGGACAGTGTGAACGAAGCATGCACACTAACCATCAGGTTAGTCAGATTCTCGGTGCTAGCGCGTTTGGCAAATCTCACGTTCTCAGTAAGACCCTTCTGACCATCCTTCGGACTATCGCGCTCAGTCATCTCAAAAGCTAACATTGACCTGATGCCAACCTGGTTAGCTCCATCAGCAATTGCATCCAGACTCCCCTTAATCGAGTTGGGGCCCGAGTATGTGTCGGCGAAGAATGTAGAACCGTTTCGCAACATGTCAGCAGAAGCAGAGAGAGCACTTGCCTTTGCATCCTCAAGTGTGAGCTTCTCGTCAAGCGGCCACCATACTCTCTGGAGAATCTGCGCGAAATCAGATGGAGGATCAATATTGAGTGTGGCTCCTCGAAGCAAGATTCCATAGAGGTGGGTATGGGCTGTTACCAGTCCAGGAATGACAAGACTGCCCCTTGCATCAACAACGTTCCCAGCAGACTCCTTAGGCTTCCCTGATCCAACTTCTAGAATCCTATTTCCTTCGAAGAGCACGTAGCCATCAGTGTGAACCGTTCCCTTCTCGTCACCTGTTACAACCAGTCCGCCTCGAATCAGAGTACGTTCGGACATGCTGCTATCCTCCAAGTGAAGAACAGACAACCGAACCATGCTGATTAGTCTTTGCTTGCTCCCCTTGAATTCTAGTCTGCCAAGATATCGACGCGGCTGATTGTCTCCTTGTCCACCATATACACTGTGCCTTCCTTCACAAGCTGATCAAGGACCTGGTCGAACTCTTTTCCGGTCATCTCAATCTCTGGTGCTTTCACCCGAACAACGGCAAGAGGAAGTTCCTTGCCAAGTTCTGCAGAGAGACGGTCCATTAGGGCAAGGAATCTTGCAGGTCCAGGAATCTTGGAACTTGTCCTCTTAGGTTTCGGCTTGCGCACTGAAGCAGCTTTGGAATCATCAATCTCGAGAGATGGAGCAGAATACTCCTTCGTTTCAAGCATCTTCATCATGAGTGCTGACCGAAGGTCCCTTTCCGGTGGCGCAAAATCGCTTATACCTACGGGCTCCGGATCGCCGGTGTCTTGTGAGTCTTCAAGACTTATGTAAGGAATTACACCGTCTTCAGTAATTTCCACTCCCAGCCAAGAGGAGTCAACGTCTTTGTTTGAGGGGGCAGCCTTCAGGAGCTGATCTCTGAAGCGTTTCATCAGCTTGTCACGCTGAATCATCACATCCGAGTTCGCACATGCCTCAGTTCCCAGCCTCAACAGAAGTCTTCGAGCTGAGCCGTGGACGCGTTTATGAGAATCGGCCACAAAAATCTCCAGAATCCGAAGAAGCTTATTGAAGTGCGATTGCCTGACATCTATGCTCTCTATGAGGGCCTGTTTGACTCTCCAGTCAGGATCGTTCAGGACTTGTCTGACAATCCCCGATGTCGTGTATATTCCTACTCTTCCTATTGCACACGCCACTTCTTTGCGCTCTTTCCATTCGCCGCTCAGAAAGACACTCAGAAACCTAACGTTCTTCCTATCGACCACTCCTGTGATGTAGGGTAGCAATTCACGCTTACTCTTTGCAGCTTCCTCGCAGATAAGAGCAACCAACGCGTTGCGATGGTTATCCCGAAACTCTCGAATACTCGCCAAGGCACCGATGTTTAGATTCTCTAGGTCGTTCTTGATAATCTTCTTCGTCCACCCAAAGCCGGCGGTTCCCAGAGTCGCCATTATCTCAACAATGCCGGGTTGGTGTTCTCGACCCAGACCTTCCAAGGCTTGAATCCAGAGTCTCTGACTACTCGCAGAAACTGGTGACCCATTCTCCCTGAATGCCTCCCTAATTCCCATCAGAACCTGTGCAACCTCAGCAGGAGAAATCCCCACCAGAGAATCAAAGAACTCCTTGATGTAGGCCCCGAATAGATTCCTACCTACTGTACGTATTACCAATTTCTGCAGGAATATGTCGTCGGCAACGAGAAGAGTCATGGCCTTTGGTAGAAGTGTGCGGTTGACATCATACATCGACAGACCTTGAGCAGCCTGATACATCAACTCTTGACTTGCAGACTCTAAGTCCCATGCGATTCTGCGCATCTCTTTGAGCTCCTTAAGCTCCAAGTCAGCAAGGGACATGTCTCCAGAAGTCATGCTAGCTCTTTTCCCCCTTTCTTGATCGCTTCTTGCGAACGGGCTTCTTCCTCTTCTTCGACCTGGGCTTCTTATTCTCCAAGAACTCTGTTAGAGAAGACTGCACACCTTTCGGGGTAGCCTTCCCTTCATGCAGGTCTTTGTCTTCCGCGAGTTCCTCCACAAATCGTCCGTTGAGAGTAGTTTGCAGAGTCTCCTGAAGTGGGACGAGCCCTTCATCGAGCTCCATGTCCACCAGCAGTCTTTGGTATTCCTGTAAAAGCTTCTGAAAGCGGGGATCATCCTCGGGCAACTTAGTTTCAGTAATCATTTGTGTTCGCAGTAAGTGACGTCCCAGAACTGATTTTGATAGGCGCACAAGATTCACCAGGCCCTTCTTAACCTTGGGTTCTGCTTTCCTAAACTCCTCCAGAAGTGCTTTGAAAAGTTCTGGAACAATGAATCCGAAACCATCTCTCTGGAGACCAGAAGGAACCAGATATGAGACCTTGCCAGAAGAAATCATCTCCGAAGCAAGCTTGGCGCATGTGCTGCGAACTCTCTGCCTACCCTCGTTCCAACTCTTGGCTCGCGTAAGCGTTTGCAATACCTGCTCCGTTGAGAAGTCAAACGGTAGGCTCAGCGAGAGAATATCCAGGGCACCAAATACGCCCTCTCTCAGTAGCATGAGCTTCTTGGAGGTTGCCTTAGCGTCGCCTGTCTTCTTCCAATCTTTTCCCAGAATCTTGTATAGCCTATGCCAAGGATGGTCTTTCTTGTCAATCCAGTATCCCTTCATAAGCTCAACGAGACTCTCCATAGAGCCGCGTCTGCTCAGCTCACAAACATTGTCCAAGTACGCTTGGTCAGACATGCGGCTCCTTCGCGGTTTCCCAGAGCGACTCTTGGACAGCCTTTTCAGCCTCCCGATATCAAACAACCCAGACTATTGGCACCTTTTTCACTTTTCTGTGATTGCTTCGCTTGCTCCAATACTAGTCCCCAAGAAGTCGCTTGAGCCCTTTCAGCCAAATGGCCTCACCGAGGCATCTGTAGCCCTCGATATTTAGATGAAGACCGTCGCCAGAGTCATACTTCCTGGGCAGAAGTCCTTTCTCGTCAGCAAGGGCTGAGAAAACATCCGCACACACTAGGTCATTTCTTGTTTCAGCTTCATTTACTACCATTCTATTGAGCTCTCTCTGCCCAGACTGTATTGGGGGATAGTCCATACCTATAGGGGGAATCGTGCAGGATATGGTTTTGATGCCGGCATTGATAGATATGTTCCATAGCTCCCGAAGCGATGAGAAGACTGAGAAGGGAGCGTAGTCCCATCCAAGGTCGTTTGATCCTGCGAGAATAATGGCAAAGTCGAATTTGTCCGACATTACTGCTCCGGTGAGCCTTCTTGGCATCGACTTTGCGAGGTCCCCAGGCACTCCATGATTCGTGAATGTGATAGATTTCCACCCTTCAGATTTAGCCATTTTCACAAGCCAGTAAGCGTACTGAAATTGCTCCTGCCCTCCAAACATGGGATCGTGGCCGGGTGTACCAGCAGTAAGACTATCACCAAAACAGAGTATGCAAATCTGATTGTTGGAAGCCATGTCATCCTTGGTCCACGCAACGTGACATAAAGATGTGAGGGAACGCGTGTGCGGCCTCGGAGAGTAAGGCCCTGTCTACGGCTTGCCGTTTATTCCATTATATGCAGCCTGCTCTTTCAGCAGCTTCTTCCCCCTCACAACGAGCTTCTGAATCTCCCGCTCGTATTCCTCGTCAGTAATTTGTCCACGATCCAGTTTCCTCCTCAGCCGCATTCGTTCTTCGCGTACTTCTTGGATTGAGGACTGGATTGCACGCTCTTTCACCTTGAGGATTACATTGGTTCGCGCCTTCTTTTCCTCGGTTTCTTCCTTCTTCCGGGCCAGGACTGCGAGCGCATCCACCAACTGCTTCTTGACAGGAGGTTCGGCGGTAGGATTCCTGACGTTCGTACCAGTCGCAGAACTAACAGGGCGGCCGTCATTGGCCACAGCCTGCAGACTAGCAAGGTACTCCTTGTACCTTCGCAGCCTTTCTTCCGGCGTCAGGCTCGCTGTCAACTCTGTCCCACCTGCTCTGTAGGCTCCAGTGGTTGAACCCGTTCTGTATTCTCTTATTAGGAGATATTAAAGGTTCTTATGTCATACGGAAGAGAACTATGTGTTTTCTCCACAGCATAGTATGGTCTCTATTCATTTAAGGACCCTAGTAAAACATCTAGAAGAATGAAGGGGCGGTCTCAGAAACTCCCGTGGGCGGCTTCTTCTTCAGCATCTTCTCGGGGGCCAGTACTTCAACTAGCTTGTAATTCCTCGTTCCCATGCCAAGCTCCTCCGCAAAACCTGTGACTAGATATGGGTCTTTCATCGGACCATGAAGTCTGGCGAAAGGATGAAGCTTAGCCTCGGGGTCCAGATTCACATTCCTATAGTAAGGAGGAATCATTCTCTCAATTAGACCCTCTTTCGCAATCAAGTCCAGAGCGGCCTGTTCGACTGCAACGATGTCTCTGCTGCCTAGGATCCCAATATCATTGACCACATGAGGCTGACCAACACCCCAGCAGTCACATGCTGGAGTGACGTCAATCGCAAAGTTGAGGAAGAACTGTTTCTTCTCATCGAATGTCTTCAGAATCTCGTTGGCAGCTCTGGCCATGAGTTCCTGAAACATGGAGAAGTTCTCTTGCTTAATACTAAGGCAACCAATATCCTTGTCGGCCTCAACACACTCCATGCATTGATTGCACATGCCGAAGCCAAGGTTGAGTTCATGCCTCTCTTCGTCGTAGGTGATGAGGTTATCCGGACAGCTCCCCACGAGTTTCTTGGCATGTTCTGGTGTACATTTCTCAGCGTCCCACCATGGAATACTCGCTTCCACGCCATGGATCTTGTTCCATCTACTTGGTCCGTGATACCCTCCAAGTGCGATATTCTTGATTACTCCACCAAAGCCGCATGTATTGTGGCCCTTGGCATGGGCAAGGTCAATCAGAACATCGGCATCATGCAGGACTCCGGCCAGTTCCAGGGTGTCCACATTGCCAAAGTTGAGCTCAACAGTCTTTGTATAGCCATCCTTTACTCCGGCTATGGGTATAAGGGGACATCCACAGGTTTCCGAGGTGTATCCTCTTTCAGCCGCATTGTAGACTGCAGTTGGATTGTCCACTACAAAGGGATACCCTCCTGCTTCCTTGACTGCCTTGACAACCTTGCGTACAAAGAAGACTGGGACCGTTTGGTAGCCCTCATGGAATCCCAGGTGCATCTTGATTGCTACCTTGTCTCTCTCGTCGATAGTAGAAAGGTCGAGTTTCTCCATTATCTTGTCTAACTTGCGTCCTATAGACGCAAACCTCGCGGGTCGCCCATGCTGTACGGAGCCGAAGTAGACGTCAGAAGACTTTGAAGTCATGGAAGTACGGTTCTTCGAGGGTAATAAAACGGTTACGAGTCAGGCATGAATTCACCGATGCAGCGGCATTCGTTTCCTCCACCGCTTATCTCGCCCCCTTTGCTTCTCTTCCTTCATTCTATCCTTTTCTCTCCTCTGTTTTTCCTCCCTCCAAGCGTTTTCAAACTCGAGTAAGTGAATTATGTCGGAGTAAATAGACCCCAACAACCGCTCAGAAATAGTCAGGATGCCTAGAATCATAACCAAGAACAACATCACTATGCCTATCATCACAAAGATGAGTGAATCAGCGAATATGCGATGAACTGCAGCTAGAGGAATCATCAGCATTGTCGTATAAGTCCACAAGAACTGACAGACAACGATGGCCAGCCATCCAAGTGGGAGTGCAACTGTTCTCAGTCTTCTGTGATATTGCAGGAAAAGTTCCTTCTCCTCTTCTTTGGGATTGAGTCTGCTTGACAGGTAGGGTACCATCACGTTTCTGTACCACTTCTCATTGGGCATTACAAGGAAGATGATTCCAAGAGTGACTAGGAGGATGGGAGTAACAACTCCAAGCCCGGTGAACCAGAAGCCGATGTCGGACACGTATATGTGGGCTGAAATGCCGATCCCGCAAAACAGATGGACCAGGCATACTGACCACTGAACGGCGCTTGGACTTGTAGCTGGCAGGTCATCAAATTCTGCAGCAATCCAGCTGTGCCCTGGGTTCAAGAAGCACCCTCAGCGGAGCCAGATCGACTGTCCAACTTATGGATTTTGATTTGAGCCAGTGAAGATAAGTAGCAGTCATACCAAGCATCCAACTGAGGTGTCTTGGAACTGACGGATAGCGATACAGACCAAGGTGTCGAAGATCCAACAATCGTGTTCGGGACCGCCTCGCTCCTGAACGATACCAGTTCAGATATGATAGCCCCGATTTGGCCAACCTTCCTGAATGTGAGACTAGGACTGAATCTGTTTCAAGTAGGCATAGTAGACGGGTTGGCTCTAACGATAACGGCCCTATCAAAACTTGGCGCGGGCTATGCATCCGACAGACTTGGCAGAAGGAAACCCTTCATCACACTGGGGTACTTCCTATCAATGATATCTAGGATTGGATTCGTGATCTCAACAGGTTTCTATCATATCATCTTCTGGAAATCCATGGACAGGACAGGTAAGATGAGAGGTCCCCCGCGAGATGCCATTGTTGCGGAATGTGCGGGAGAACAGAAACGTGGCAAGGCATTCGGGTTATTGAGGGCAATGGACACGACCGGAGCCGTCATCGGGGCGGTGATTAGCTTCTTCCTCTTCGGTTTGTTAGGATACGAGGGCGTAATCCTTCTGGCCGTGATTCCAGCGGCGGGGTCTGTCTTGGTGATTGCCGGGCTTATCAAGGAGAGACCTGGAAAAGATGTCTTCAAAGGAGTTACTTTCAGTGGGCTTGACGGGAACTTGAAGCTCTTCCTGTTTGCATCAGTTCTTTTTGCGCTGGCCACCTTTAGCTACTCGTTCCTGATACTCTTCTCACGAGACTTTGGCTACGCCGATACCCAATTGCCCCTTCTCTACATACTCTTCGCCCTTGTGCATGCGTTGAGTTCATACCCGTTTGGTCGAGCCTCAGATCGAGTCGGAAGGAAGCCTGTTCTTGTGTCAGCATTCGCACTCTTGATGCTGACCTCAGCATGGACCTTTGCGGTGTCGGACTGGCTAACAGTCATTCCAGTCTTCATTCTTTTCGGTCTGATGAATGGAGCACTTGACCCCGTTCAAACGGCCTTGGTGTCAGACCTTGTAGAGGAGGAGAGACGGTCTAGTATCCTAGGAGCATTTCAGATGGCCATTGGCCTATGTGCCTTGCCAGCTGGGTTCGCTATTGGATTTCTCTGGGAGAGCTATGGCCCCTTTGCAGCATTCCAGTACTCAATAGTGCTTGCGGCCATTGCGACCATCGTCCTGTTTCTCGTCCGAACAAGGGGAGAAACTGCTAAAGCAGAGGCATGAACTACATTCCCATCTCCATGCCAACGCCAAGGG
>LRSK01000177.1 GCA_001563325.1 Candidatus Thorarchaeota archaeon SMTZ1-83 | reverse complement strand
ATGATTGTTGCACTCATTGCTCCGGGCATTCCACTCATTGGCACCATTGCTCCCTACATCATGATCGTCGCATTCGCTGCGATGATCATTGGACTGCTGGGCCGCTTTCTCATTGGTGCTCGGATTGCACGCAATATAGAGTCCTATTTCGACGCGAATCCAGAAGCGCAGCAGCTCCGAATAGAAGAGCTACGGGATGTCATTCAAGGTATGATTAATGAGCTGAGACAGATCCTCTACGTGTCACAAGAGAACCCGGAAGAGCATCTTGTCGGGCTTGGCCTTCTGGACTATGACCACATCGAGGTCGTGAAGGTGCCTCGACCTTGGAGGCAGTACTATCTAGTCAAGGTGACATTCTGAGAGAAGTGTAGTCTGGATTCTCAGGTATGAATTCGCCAATTGGTGCTTAAAGCGCATCCTCGACCACTTGAAATGTTAAAGGCAACTCTTATATCACGGGGAAATTGCATAGACTGATTGTCTTCTCCGATATGCAATCGGAGAAGGGAACGCAAAATAGAGGGAGAGATAAATGTCAGAAGTACTCTTTCTTAGGCCAACTTCTGGGCTAACCAAGTACTTTGGTGCTTGGACTTCTTTGTTTGCGATATTAGGCGCAAGCATGGGAACCTATCAGTGGCTCTTTGTTGGCATTCTTCAAGACATGTACCCCGGCATTAATGCTGGTATGACCTGGGGGATCGGCATGGCCTTCATGCTACTGTACACGGTCATGATGACCCTTCTGTCGATGGCTATGCCTCGTTCATCAGGATTGTATCAGATATCTGCTAGGGGCTTCAATCCTGTTGCGGGAACTATCGCCGTATGGCGTGGTATCATAGCGAATCCGATCATTAAGACGAGTGAGTTCTACCTCTTCTTAGTCTTCTTGGGCTCGGCATTCACTCAGTGGGGTGCTGTAACCAACAACGCAGCAATGCAGGGTGTTGGTGCTGCATTCTCCACTCAAGAACCAATGATACTCGTCGTGGTCTCGATATTCCTGATGGCGGTCTTTTCGATAATCGCTTACTTAGGGCCGTTACTCAAGATGGAACCGAGAATCCAGATGGCTGGCGGCTTGTTCTCTACAATCGGCTGGATCTTGGCGTTGGCCGTACTGGTCGCAACGCCAGCTGCCGCGGTACAGACTCGCTGGGACGCCGTCTGGGGCGCAGGAGCATATACAGAAGTTCAAACGGTGGCAGCGGGTGCAGGATACGCGCCAGCTGCGTTCAGTTTAGAGATGACTCTGTTAGCTACTGTTTGGCCTATAGGACTGACATGGCCATACCTCATCCTGCTGTACGGTGGAGAGGTATCTGATCCGGCCAAGAACTTGTTCCTTGCGCAGCTACTCGGTGGGCTAGTCCTAGCTGGAATGCTCACTGCCGGCGCAGGCCTGTTCCAAGGAGTCTTCGGTAACTTCTCAAGTGAGTATGCTTTCGCGTCTGCAACAGGAAGTCTTACGCTAACGGGCGTATTTCAAGGAGGATTAGGGACGTTTACTGCTGTGTTAGCAGCAAACCCCATAGTGTCAGGTTGGATACTCTTATCACCAGTGGTAATTGGCCTCACTGCGACCCCCATAAACATGGCATGGGTCACTAGAGGCTTCTTCCAGGCATCTCTTGACAGAATGATGCCATCCTTCTTCGGGAAGCTCTCGAAGTACCACACGCCGACCTACGCCATCCTATACTATTTCCTCTTCGGAGCACCCTTCGCATTTGCATACGCATTGCCAGGGCTCAGTGGTTTCCTAGCCGTTGTCACCTCACTGGTGGGTCTCTGGGGCATAGAGATGCTGTTCCAGTCGATGGCTGCGTTACAGCTACCGTTCTTGAGACGCGGATTATACGAAGGAAGCATCCGGCCACAACCGGAGATCGGGGGATTTGCCATAGTGTCCTTACTGGGAGTCATCATACTGCCAGTAGCACTGTTCCTCCTGATTGGGTTCTTCCAAGGAGCGGCATTCCTATCGATCATATCAATGTGCGTGCAGTATGGCTTCTCGGCGTTATGGTTTGTGTACTTCGCGAGGCGGCTTCAGAAGCAGAACATAGACTTACACGCGATCTACACTTCACTTACACCCGAGTAGAACAGTTAGTGCCTGAGGTGATTCTCAGGCCCCTTTCCTTTTTTTCCACATTCGCATGTATTTCTCTGCAGATTGATCGGAATATTATAATAGCTAAAGTCCACCCTTCCCAGTCTTCTTTAACATCCAAGAGAGATATAAGAAGGAGTGTCATAGCAGAAGGATTAGACTGTTCCTGAATCGCTGAAGCTATTCGGCTGCTTAGTGCAGTGAGAGCTTTGCAGAGAGTACGTCGAGGAGGACATATGATATGACATCCTCAATCTTTGAAGAGCTGGAAACAGCAGTTATTGAAGGAGACTCTGAGAAATCTGAGGAAGCCGCGAAGAAAGCCCTTGAGGCTGGCACTCCTCCCCTTGAGGCAATCACAAATGGACTGGCCAAAGGAGTGAAAGTCGTCGGCGACAGATTCAGCAAAGGGGAAGTATTCCTGGTTGAATTGATAATGGCTGGTGACGCAATGAAGGCCGGAATGTCAGTCCTTCTACCAGTGATAAAGGCCTCCAAGGAAGAGGTCGAGACCCTTGGTAAGGTGTTACTTGGCACAGTGCAGGGCGACATACACAGCATTGGAAAGGACATTGTTGCAACGCTGTTGGAGGCTGAAGGATTCGAGGTCATCAACGTTGGCGAAGATGTGGCTTCAGTAACCTTCGTCGACAAAGTCAAAGAACACAAGCCAGATGTCCTCGGCTTGTCCTCTCTCCTTACTGCAACCATGCCCATGCAACAGGATGTGATTGAGAAGCTGAAGGCTGCAGGACTCAAGGGCAAGGTGAAGGTAATAATAGGCGGAGCCCCAACTACCCAAGAATGGGCGGACGAGATAGAAGCTGACGGATATGCAGGCGATGCCGTGAGTGCGGTGGATCTTGTCAAGCGGCTCACGGAATGAATACAGTAGTGCAGGAGGAATTACATGTACAGGTTGTTAGGTCGTGGAGAGATACATGCTATACATGGAGCAGCTATGGATGTTCTTGAACGAGTGGGTGTTGTTATTCAACACGACAAGGCGTTGAAGACACTCGAGGAAGCTGGTGCGACTGTTGACAATAAGACCAGGGTTGCGAAGATTCCAGAGTACCTTCTACAAGACACACTTCAGAAGTCTCCACGTAGACACAGAATGTTGGCACGGAATCCAAAATACAACTTCGTTATCGGAGACGGAGGGTCCGTGTTCACAAACGCGTTTGGAGCACACTATACCATTGACCTCGAGACTGGAGAACGTCGACTCTCAACCATCAAAGATCTGGAGGAGTTTACACTCCTTGCGGACTATTTTCCAACAGTCGACTACATCAAACCAAACATCCTGCCTCAAGATGTTCCCAAGACAATATGGGAACAAGAGATGGCTCTGGCGATGTTCAGAAGCGCTGAGAAACATCTCAGCTTGGTTGCATTGACTCCAGTTGGTTGGAGAGATGTCATCGAGATGGCGAAAATCTATGCTGGTGGAGAAGAGGAGTTCATCAAGAACCCCGCCATAGTAGACACAGGGTTCAACAATGTCCCACCCCTGAAGTACACGAAGGAAATCATTGACATGATTTTGGATTGTGCAAAGTACGGAATACCCTTCGACATTAGCACTGGTGCCCTTGCCAGCGCAAGCGGTCCGGTCACACTAGCAGGAACAATTGTACAGGGTATTGCCGAGAATCACGCGATAGTTGTCTTGACTCAGCTTGTTGGTCCGGGAACTCCCATCATGTGGGGGTCGTGTGCAACAATCCTAGACCAAAGATTTGGGACAGCAGCCTACGGTTCTCCGGAGAACGGGCTCATCCATGCTGCATTCTGTCAGATGGCCCATTACTACGGAATCCCCTACTATGGTGCTGCCGGAGTGATTGACTCCAAGGTACCAGATCAGCAGGCAGCATATGAGAACACGATTAACGCCCTTCTGGCGACCGTTTCCGGTGCCGATGTGGTTCACGACGGAGTCTATGGAATAGTGGAGGCTGGAGTTACAGCTAGCTATGAGATGTTTGCGATAAGCAATGACATATGCGGGGCGATAAAGCGGATTGGGAAAGGTATGCGGGTAACACCTGAGACTCTTGCTGTTGACCTTATAGAACTCGTTGGACACGAGAAGAACCACTTGAATACCCCTGAGGCACTCAAGTTCACAAAGAAGCATTTGATGGAGGAACAATGGCAGCCATGGATTAGCAATAGGACTTCACGCCCTGAGTGGGAGAAGCAAGGGTCAAAAGACATTGCTCAGGTTGCGAGAGAGAAAGTGAAGGAGATTCTATCGACCCACAAGATTGAACCCCTTCCCAAAGGCATGGAAGCAGCGATGAGAAGGATAATCCAGAAGCGTGCCAAAGCAAGTAGCTGAATGCAAAGAGGTGCAATGGATGGAAGGACCAACTCCTGATGAGGTTAGAATTGTCGGAATGTCGACCGTAGCAGCTGCCCATACAGTCTATGTAGAAACTGTAAGGAAGATGTTCGGTGAGAAGGGTCTAGAGGCATTGGCTGAAGCAAATCGGTTGCATGGACTCGAACTTGGAGAACAGGGTGTCAAGGATGGTGGCCTTAGAAAGGGCGACCTGAGGTCGATCTACGAGTTCTTCACCGCAGCATTTCCATTCTTCGGTTTTGTAATAGAAGAGCCCGAAGTGTCAGACCATCGAATAGACCTGAAGGTGACGGGATGTCCATGGATTGATACCTTCCATGCAAAGAACGCCAACGAAGACATCTGTCACTGGGTCACCAAGATCGATGAAGGTATCGGACAGGCCGTGGATCCTAAGCTCAGTATGACCATTCCCAAGTGCATGATGCGAGGAGATGACTACTGTATCTATCGATTTGAGAGATAGTCCAGCGTCCTAGGTGAGAGAGTTACACAAACACAGTGGATACTGAGAATTAAGATTTCGAAGTGTGGCTA
>LRSK01000176.1 GCA_001563325.1 Candidatus Thorarchaeota archaeon SMTZ1-83 | reverse complement strand
CTTGGATCTCTCGTCAGCCGCATGGCAGCTACCGAAATCACCCACACTTGCGATGAATGAACGCATCGCAAGGATGCGAGAACGGGGAGAAGAGATTCTTCACATGGGCTTTGGAGAGTCGCCTTTTCCTGCACATCCACGTATTCAGAGAGCCCTAATCGATAACGCATGGCGCAGAAGCTATCTTCCGACACAGGGCATTCTCCCACTTCGGGAGCAGGTGTCAATCTTCTATCAGACAATGCTCGGACTGCACTATGACTCGGACCAGATAGTCATCGGTCCTGGAAGCAAGTCCTTGATGTTTGCGGCCTTGGCAGCACTAGAGGGTCCTGTCTTCCTACCAGCACCATCGTGGGTGAGCTATCAACACATGGCGAAGTTCCTTGGCAGAGAGGTTCATCACATCCCTACTGACCCTGAGAATTCGTATCGACTGACGCCCAGTGAACTCGACGAAGCACTGAGAAAGAACACATTGGCGAATCCAAATCAGAAGATACTCGTGTTGAACTATCCCTGCAATCCCACAGGGCACAGTTTCTCCAAGTGGCAGTTGCGCGAGCTCTCCTCTGTCGCTAGAGAACACAACGTTGCGGTCCTGTCGGATGAGATCTATGCCCTGACCACCTACCACGACCACCGACATCACAGCATTGCCGAGTTCTATCCCGAGGGGACCCTGATTACGGGAGGCTTATCCAAGGACAGGTCTCTGGGGGGTTACCGACTGGGAGTGCTCCTGCTACCTGAGGGGGAGGAGAAGCTTCTTAACTCAATCGTTGGAATTGGAAGTGAGATCTGGTCCTGCGTATCATCTCCCATCCAGTATGCTGCTGTGGAGGCCTATGGCACAGATAGAGAGCTTCTGACCTACATCAGGGACTGCGCCACGATTCATGAGCTAGTCACCAAGTACGCCCATACTCGGATTCGAGAGGCACACGTGGACTGTGCTTCACCTCAAGGTGCTTTCTACCTTTTCCCGGACTGGAGAAACTACCGGGAACCGCTAAAGGCTATGGGAGTTGTCACATCAGAGGACTTGTCCGAACATCTCTTGGTGGAACATAAGGTTGCAGCCCTGCCAGGGTCGGATTTTGGAATGTCCCAAGATGACCTATCTCTTCGACTCTCCACTGTAGACTACGACGGGAAGGAGGCATATGACCTATTCCTCTTGGAACGCAAGAATGCCTTGAATGACTCCAATTGGTTTGTCAATAAGGCCGCCCCCAGAGTTGTACAGGCGTGCACTCAGATTGCTGCCTTTACTAGCCAGATGCACGCTCAAGCAAAGAGCACCATTGCTACAGTCTAGCGCATATGTTGGGACGTTCAGAGAGTCAAACGGACGCCCTCTTCTCCGACCTTAAATTACCACATTAGGACTACGAATAGACAATCCGGAGTCCATATTGATGATACTGCTTTTCACCTCTGACCACTGCGCTTGGTGTGATATCGTCAAGGGGATGATAGAGAATGAGAGTGAAGACTTCGAAGACCCCGAGTCAATACACGAGATCAATGTTGACAGCCACAGTCAAATTGCTGAGGCCTATGGCATCCTAGTGGTGCCGACCCTAGTATCAAGGGGTTACATGTTGTCAGGAGTCCCATGCCAGGAGGATCTCAGGTCATTTATTTTGAGGTCAATCGCTGCAAGAACTGTTGACCGCGAGGAGTCTCGGGCACAGAATGTACTTAGGTCTGCTCGTCAGAGACGGGCCTCCCGTCTGACTGATGATGTCCACCGCCACGCTCTGGAGCAGATAGAGATTTCGGGAACCACAGAATCACGTTAATTGCACAATGTTAATAACCGCATGGTTGGGTCCCGTGCTTCTAGGCCCCGGTAGTGTAGCCCGGCCCAGCATCTAGGCCTTTCGAGTCTAAGACCCGGGTTCGAATCCCGGCCGGGGCACCACAGTTTCTTCTGTTGTCTATGTGATTGACAACAACATGTTGAAGTCTGATGAATCGTACGAGTGAGTAAGGGCTCCAGATGAGATAATGTCCACTCCAGTCTGAGCAAAGTCCTTGATATTGTCTTCATCAACTCCACCAGAGACCTCTAACAGCACTCTGTCACGTAGTCCCCTCTGCTTCAGGACTTCATGGACCCCGCCCACATCCTGCGGTATGAAATTGTCTAGCAGAACAATGTCTGCTCCAGCCTCGATGGCCTCAATTGCTTCTTGTAGCGTTCGGACCTCGCAGGACACCTTCTTACTGAAGGAAACGCTCCTTCGAGCCGCCTTGACTGCATTGGCGACTCCTCCAGTCACGGCAACGTGGTTGTTCTTGATTAGAATCATATCATCGAGGGCATATCGATGAGTGTCCCCACCTCCTATCCGTACAGCACGTTTCTCAAAGTACCTGAAACCTGGTGTAGTCTTTCTGGTTGCCGCCACCCTGATTCTTGGGTTCACCTCTCTAGCAGCCTGTACCATCTTGTATACCTTTGTTGCAATCCCGCTCATTCGCATTACGATATTCAGACACACCCGTTCTACGCCAAGAAGAGTCCGGGCCTTACCCCTTAACAACACGATTGGCTCTTGTGGCGATACCCAGTTGCCCTCAAACGCATTGACCTCATAGTCAAGACCGCTAATCTCTGCTATGGCAATTATCTCCTGAACGCCTGCCAGTACTGTCCTGCCTTTCGAGAAGATTGTACCTACTCCCATTGCTTCAGGAGGAACTGTGATCTCTGAAGTCAAGTCTCCAGATCTTATGTCCTCTTCAAGGTAGCTCTTCAATTTCTCAATCACTGAGGGGGGAAGTTTCGTCATAGCATATCACACCTCACTAGCGCCGAGAGTGCTCAGGGTTTCTCACAATCTCTCCACGGGGAGCGGTTTCACCGAATATCTCGGCCTGGAACGCGTTGAACTCGGTACCTGGGTCTCTCCAGAGGTCTTTGTGGAAGCCTGCCTTGTTGCAAGTGTGTTCCAAGAATGTCTTCGTATCCCAGCCGTACTCCACGGCAACCTGAGGGAGAAGGAGTCCCCGCATCATTCCTCTGCTTGCAATCAGTCCATCTCTACCGACCTGCACCAGCTCAAGAAGCTCATCAGGACCGGAATACTCGAGTCTACTTGGTGGAGTAAGGACGCTGAGTTCAACCACGATTCTGTCCAGCTCTTCAGGACTCACGGGCCTGAATCTTGGATCATTGACTGCCGCATCGATGGCTGAATCGACCGTGGCCTCAATGAGGGGCTGAGTTGGATAAGGCCTACCAATACATCCACGGAGCCTAGTGTGAGCACCATCCACTACATTGAGCGTCACAAACACTCCCGACTTCTCTACCAAGTTGGGAGAAGCATCGACTGGGATGCTGGGTCTGGTTTCGCTTCTCACGTATTCGTCAACAGTCTGCCTTGCCAATCTCACGAGAAATGTGCCCTCTTCGTCAGAGTAAGCATGGTCCAATCAGTATCCACCGGACTTTTTCAACACTTTAGACCGGTTATGCTTTTCGCATTCACCACACTTTGCGTACCGGTACTCTACCGACCATTCCGGGGTCGACTAAGAACTCGCCGCGGTCGTAGACGATGTTTCCTTCCACTATAGTAATCATTGGACGAGCAGAAACACGTCTGCCTTCGAAGGGAGTGACCTTGGCCATTGATTGGAAATCAGCGCCGCGAATCTCCCACTCCTCTTTGGCTACGACTACAATATCTGCATCATAGCCCTGTGTGAGTACCCCTTTACCATGTATATTCAGTATCCTTGCTGGGCCCGAGCAGCAGAACCTGAGATAGTCAACCCAGCTGATTCTGTCCTCGAACACCTCTGTCAACATCAATGGGACAGTAGTCTCAAGCCCGGGTATTCCTGCCGCTGACTCAAGGAAAGGCACCATCTTCTCGTCTTTCCGATGAGGCGCATGGTCTGAAGCTACACAATCGATAGCACACGTTCCAGTGAGGCCTTCTAGTAGCGCCTCATTGTCATACGGAGACCTCAGCGGAGGAAGCATCTTGGCCGTTCCGTCATCATGGGCAAACTCCCCTCCAGACAAGAAGAGATGATGAGGCGTAACTTCAGCAGTTAGGGTCTCCTCAGCACGATTCTCAGCTATTAGGCGCACGGTGGTGCCACAGCTTACATGGCATACGTGTAGCCTTCCTCTTACCTGATCTCTCACAGACAGGAACATCTTGAGTGACTTGACTTCGCTCTCGCAACTGTGAAGGAGTAGGTAGTCATTGAGCGTCTTTGCCTTCTTGGTCTGGGGCGCAGCGTCTGGATGGAGTAGTAGCGGTATGTTATGTTGAGCGGACAGTCTCATGCACTCAAGCGCGCGTTTCTTAGTGTACCTAGTACCTTTGTCAAGGGGTGCATGTGGATAGACCTTCATTCCCAGAACATGTGGAAGCATGGACTTGTCGAAGTCTGCTGCCTTTCTTGGGATTCCAGCATAGAAACCGACGTTGACGTAGCGGTCTATCTCTGCACATGCAATCTTTCCCTCCAAGTCCCCATTGCTAAGTATTGGAGGCTTTGAGTTCGGCATATCTACGACTGTGGTCACTCCTCCCGCTGCTGCGGCCTTGGTTCCGGTTTCGAAGGTCTCCTTGTCGGACTCGCCTAGATCGCGTAGATGAACATGAATGTCAATTGCACCAGGGAGGATGTACATTCCCTCACAATCCATTCTCTCCGATGCTGAGGGCTCACTGTCCACACTGTAAATGCCTTCTATCTTACCGGAGCTGATTCCGACTGAACGGGCGGCCTCTCTGCCCTCCAAAATCACTATGCCATTGCTGAGAAGCAGGTCCACAGGCATGTCAAATGTGTACTCACGGCACGTTAAGATTGTGTCGCCGAAGAATCACTCAGCGCTTTCTGGAACCTTGAATTTGTTCGCGATGAAGCGAGTGAGGTCAGTTGCGCTGATGATTCCAACCAGTCTGTTTCCCTTGCCGACCACAGGTAGGGTATTCAGGTAGGCATCGAGCATCTTCTCGACTGCAACGGAAATGGAGTCATCTTCAGAGACAAGTGGTGGCTGCTGAATCATGGCATCAACAACACGAATCTGTCTTACCTGATTCTTCCGGTGCTTGTCGGGAACCTCAACACTGAACCTGGCCATCGCCTCAGCTACTGCCCGCTCGGTCAGGAGTCCCAATACACGTCCGCCATCGGTGACTGGAAGTCCCGAATAGCCTTTGTCAAGCATCTCACTTCTTGCCTTCACAAGACGTTCGACTGGATTGACAACCAAGAGATCCTCTGTGGTCATGAGGTCGCCTACTGACACATCTTCAAACTTCTTCACAATTGAGGAGAGTTCTGTCTTAGAGATGACCCCAACTAGCTTATCCTCTTCATCCACCACTGGGCAACCGCTCATTCCTCTGTCTATCATCAACTCTGCTACATCGGTTATTTCATCATCTGGAGATACTGTGATTACAGTGTCAGTCATGGCGCTTGAAACATGAAGCCTTCCGATTGAGACTGCCACCACTTTGCTCACACTCAGTCTATCTGCAATGTCGGCATATGTGATAATCCCACGAACCCCACCGTTATGCGTAACAACCAGCCTGTCTACACGCTTCTTGGCCAGAAGCTCAAGTGCCCGAGATAGTCTCTGATCCTTGTCAATAGTCACGGGTTTTGCCATAATCTGACTTACCTTCAACTAACATACCTCCTTTTACCAAACCGTCTGCAACATTTGGAACACTTCAATCAACTAACTTCGGCACACTTCACACAAGTACCGTCCGTCTTCCAACGCCAAATCTGCGGAATACTCACCACAGCTATCACATATACCCCCGAAGGCTATTAGTTCATCCTCTTCCTCCTCTTCTCTTGCACCATGGTCATTCTGTAGCCTTAGTGACTCGACCAAGATGTCGATGAGCTCAGGAGACCAGCGCAGGATATCCCTTGAAGTGATGATTCCTGCCAGGGAGTCATTCTTGAGTACAGCTACTCTTCGAATATTGCTCCGTGCCATGACACGCATTGCTTCAGTGAGAGCCATGTCAGGGGTGACATGCACAAGGGGTGAACTCATGATCTCTTTTGCCTTGGTAGTCTTTGGATTCTTCTCCTCTGCTACTACTCTGCGGGCGATGTCTGATTCTGTTATGATTCCAACTGGGCGTGTCCTGTCCATTATTATTATAGAGCCAATATCCATCTCGGCCATTCGCGAGGCCACATCACGTACTGTGGCATCTGGTGGCATTGTAACCACATTTACCTCCATCAAGTCTCTAACGGACATGGAATGCGTAGTGCTAGACATCGAAATTACCTCGGTGCTTCAGAGAGTTGATTCAACACCCACAGCCTCTAGGCTCTGGGGCGCGTCCTTGACTGCCTCATTCCTGCACGGATTTAAACGTGTCTGTGTTGGGTCTCATTTACACTAAGGCACATCAAACACTCTCTAAGTGATTCAGAAGGAACATCTTCAGGGAGGCTTGATTTTGCCTCCTCCTGCCGGGAGGACGCGCATCAAATCCTCCTGAGGAATCTGATCAATGAGCTGTGATTTCTCCTTCGGTACAAATCCCTTCAGTGCGTTTGAGATGTTCTTCACTAGCTGGCCCTTCTTCCCTTCACCCGGAACTACTCCCACGTGATACTCGGAGAGAACTGAGATTGCAGAAGGAGGCCCGGACACAGGAATTGCAAATTCATCCTCTAGTATCACTCCTACTGCGAGCTCTACGGGAACCGAGCGAATGTAGTTCTTAGTGCCGTACAGCATCACAGCTCCTGCAGGAAGGTATTCTCCTGACGGGGGGCTGAAGCTGACCTGCTCTGGGTTGACCCAATACGCATCACCTTTTGACAAACCATCTTGCCAAGCACGGGAGAAAGTGACTGCAAACTGGGCAGCTTCCTTGAGAGTCTGTTCTCCAGGAGGGCTATCATGAACCTTCACAACTACATACGGGGCACCATGAAGTGATGCATGTAGGAATACATCATCTGGCTCCATCTGCCGTTTGGCGAGCCTCTCGTTGGTCTTGGCATCGCGACCTCCAATGACTAGAAAGCCCTCCGATGAGATAAACCATCGAAACTTCTCATACCACCGCTTCTTTCTCACTCTTACTGGCCGGGTTATCTTATCCCTGGGTTCGATCTTGGTCTTCTCCAGTTCCTCGAGTTTCACCCGTGTCTTCTCAATCTGGTTCTGTGCACCAGTCATCTTTGACTCGGATTTCTTCGCTTGGTCATACGCCAGTGATGCATTGTCTTGTGCGTTCTGCCTGATATCAAGGTCCACCTGAATACCATCCAGATTCACTATGATCTTTGCTTGGGAGGGCGCGATTCTCTCTATACTCTTTGCAGAAGCAATTCCCTTCTTCCTACCTTCCTCAACTCTGTCCATTATCTCTCTCCATGATAGGCCGCTTGCTCGTGCTTTGGAGATTGTATCCAGAATCTCCTGCACAAGCTGGAAGTTTGTGTAGATGACTTCCCCAGACGCCCTAAGGCTCTCAGCCTTCTTCTTCAGTCTCAGAATGCCCTCTTCTTGTTTCTCAATTATCCGCTCAAGTCGTGTGCGTTCCTTGGCATGGGCATCTTGGATTTCCTCCTCCATCAGTTCAATGTCAGAGACTCCGAAGAAGCTGTCGATTGCCCGACTGAACGAGGCAAAGGTCTCCTCTGGCAATCCATTGTATGTTTCGAACTTGAAGGGGAGAAAGGCGACTGAGCTCTGTTCCTCCTCAGAGTCATCATAGACAATTCTTGGCGCATTTGCTCCGTCCTTGAACTTCTCTATGAACTGAATGAATCCTCCGGCCAAGTCCTTCTTTGTCTGAGTATCCAGGGCTGGCACTTTCGTATCTGGCTCAACTCCGGCGAGAGTGCAGATCTCCTCGCAACTCAGCGCGTCAAGATTCAATCGACTAGCAAGCGTACGAACAACGTTCGCATTGGAATCTGCTAGGACATCCTCAAACGAATCCATCTCTAGGGTAAGTATGTCTATACCACGTGGAGGAGGAAACTCATACTTGGCCTTAGGTACCACATCACGGTCCTTCATCTTTCTGTATCGCATGGCCACGAAGATGGTGTCATTGGGGTCCAGAAGGAGAAGGTTACCATTACCAAAAAGCTCGACGACCAACTTGTGCGAGCTGGACTCGTCGCCGATCTCAATCACAACTATGCGGTCAAGGTCGTGCTGAGAGATTGACATAACTCTCCTCTCCCTCAGGTACTTCCTCAATGCGCTGCAGAACTTTGGAGGCACACGCGGAGCAACGCGACGGAACTCCGTCAGATGAATCCGGTGACCCACTTGAAAGAGCAGTTGAGATGTGCCACCTGCGGGCTTGTAGAGCTTGAGCACAAAGACATCACCATACTGATACACATTCTTGACGAACGAGCCTTCTGCGGCCTCCTTTAGCTCTGGCAAGATCAGCCGGATGTCAGTGTTGCTCATTGTCTCCTTCATTTCTGTTCTCCTTCTGACCGAGCGTTTTATAACCTAGTCGATTATCGAGGGCACCAGTCCGCAGGTGCCAGAAGATGTCTTCAGTAATCAATCCCCTCAAAGGCCTCTTCAAGGCCATCTTTCGAAGATGGGAAGACTCCCCAGACTCTCAACAGACCTATGTCAAGATTCTTTTCGCATTCATTAGTGCCTTGTTTTGTGGCATTCAGGGCACCAGCTATGCTGGCATAAGGGGATTGGTCTTTGGTCTTCTAGTCTACTCTTTGACCCTTTTCGTGATTGTATACCTGCTTGAGATAGATCCCCAGGACATTGGTGGGCGCCAGAAACTCATAACTTCGGGACTTCCCACCTACCTGCTACTCTGGGTGCTTCTCTGGACATTAATCTACTCTTTCATTCTACCTCCAGAGATTCTTGCAACTCTCTGAGCTAGACGTACCGCTCTCAGTACTGAAGGAACGAGAGCACCTGTGTCAAAATGTAGCCTAAGAGCAGGAATGGAATCAGGGGGACAGTCTGGCGTTCTCCATGCAACCTCCTCTTCGATATTTCCGACCATCTCGTATATGCATAGCCAAGCAGCAGCATAATGAAAAGCCCGAGTCCACCACCGATGAGAGCCTCCAGTACCGGCGAGTCCCACGTCGCAAACTCAATACCCGGACTCACGATGGCAACAATCAGCAGTGCCTTTGCATCTGCTCCTCCAATAGCGCCAATCCTGAACAGAAGATAGGATATGGACGACACAAAGATGACTGCAACCAGGTGGAGCATCGAATAAGTCGCCAGATGTCCAGAGAGGGCGGTCAGACTGAAACCGAGCAATCCCCCAAGAGCAAGGTATTCGTTGTGGACCATACGACTACGGAGGTCCAGCACACTATAAGCAGTCAGAAGAGCAAGAGTCGCACTGAACATCAGCACAGTTGTGACTGACAGATCCAAAGTCATCTAGGTCTGATTCCTCTACTCTTCAACCGACGTTAAGAAGTCCCATTTAAAGTATATAATCCCATCAGAATTCTCATAGTTCTGTCGTACAGACAGTAAGAAAGATTAGGCACCTCTTGGGCTCCGAGCTCACGTGGGGATAGCTAGAAGTGTCCCCTATCAAAGTGACTCGGAAGCTGATACAATGAATGACCCTATGCAAGTCATTGAAGACACCACTGTTCGTCTTCTAAGAATGGCGGCTACGAAGCTGCCCAAAGATATTGAGGATGCGTTGCGAGCGGCACGAGAGATTGAGACCGATGAAACAGCCAAGACTCAACTTTCTGCAATCATTCAGAACATCGAGATAGCTGAGGAAGGCATTCCGATGTGCCAAGACACAGGCATCATCATCTTCTATGTCAAGGTTGGCGAAAAGTTCCCGTTCATGAGCGAGATTAGAGAGGCCCTCACCAACGCAACCAAGAAGGCCACTGCTGAGGTGCCGCTTCGACCAAATGCAGTTAATCCAATAGTCGGTGGCAATTCAGGGGACAACACGGGAGTCAAGATTCCATGGATCAACTGGGAAGTTGTGCCGGGTGACACGCTTGAAGTCATAGCGTTCCCGAAGGGTGGCGGGAGTGAGAACGTGGCAATTGTAGGCATGCTCAAGCCAGGAGTAGGTCTGAAAGGTGTGAAGAAACTGGTCACTGACAATGCTATGAGCTACATGGGCAAAGCGTGTTCTCCTAACATCATAGGTGTCGGAATCGGGGGCGGTGCAGACATCGCAATCAAGATTGCAAAACAGCAGCTGCTTCGACCTATTGGCGAAAGACACCCTGAACCCGAGGTGGCTCAGATTGAGGAAGATCTCATTGCGGCAATCAATGCCACGGGCATAGGACCCATGGGTCTGGGTGGCAAGACGACAGTTCTGGATGTGAAGGTCGACTATGCCATGCGTCACCCTGCTAGTCTGCCGGTTGGTGTCGCAGTCCAGTGTTGGGCTGCGCGTCATAGCAAGGCAATCATATCCAAAGACTTGGGGGTCACATTTGTGACTCATCCGACGGAGGGTGCATAGAATGGCTGAGTATCACCTTACCACACCAATCTCGGAAGAAGACGCCAGGAAGCTGAAGGTCGGGGATGTGGTCTTTGTGAGCGGGGAGCATGTCTACACGGCACGCGACGAGGCGCATGAACGAGCCCTGGAGATGTTTGACAAGGGGGAGAAGCCACCTGTCGATTTCGAGGGTAGTGTTGTCTATCATGTCGGTCCAGTAGCTTGGAAGAAGGGGGGCAAGTGGCAAATCGTGTCGGCCGGCCCAACCACAAGCATCAGAATGGAGATGTTTGAGGACGACTTTCTACGAAAGTACAAGGCCCGGATTGTGATTGGAAAGGGCGGCATGGGCGAGAAGACCCTGGCGGCCCTGAAGGAGGTCGGGGCTGTCTACTGCAGCTTCACTGGCGGTTGCGGAGCCTTGGCCGCGAAGGGACTCAAAGAGGTCCGAAGCTACGAATGGCAAGACCTCGGAATGCCTGAGGCACTATGGGTCATTACGGCTGAGGAGTTTGGTCCACTGCTTGTCACAATGGACTCTCACGGCAACAGTCTTCACGCTGAGATGGACAGAAAGGTCGCATCACGCAAGGCCGACGTCTACGCTCACATCGGAATTGAGGAGTGAAGTTCTGACCACAACAGTAAGTCTTAAACGGTGCTCCAATGCCCGACCGGTCAGACTCAGAGAAATCTCTACATCGGAGGCCTGTATTTGAATCACAAGACGATAATGTGTGATGTTCTAGTAGTTGGCGCCGGCGGAGCGGGATGTCGTGCAGCGATCGAGGCATCGAAACATAATGCGGATGTAATCATGCTCAACAAGGAACTTCTCGGGAAGGCCCACACGGCGATGGCTGAGGGAGGTTACAACGTGTCACTAGGCAACGTTGACCCCGACGACAATCCTGAAACTCACTTCAAAGATACCATTGTCGGTGGTAACTACCTGAACAACCAGAAGCTGGCTGAGATATTGGTTCGCGATGCCTCAGAGAGAGTCTTTGACCTCGAGGAGTTCGGTGCAGTCTTTGATAGGACGCCTGAGGGGAAGATTGCCCAGAGGCCTTTCGGGAAACAGACTTGGAGGAGAACGGCCTACGCTTCTGACAGAACAGGCTCGGAAATCATGGTCACACTCGTAGAGGCCATAAGAAAGACCTCCGTCCGAGTCTTTGATGAGGTGTTCGCGACCAAGATACTCGTAGAGGACAACAGAGTAGCCGGCGTTACAGCCATTGACATGAAGTATGGTGACTATCTGGTCTTTCGTGCCAAGGCAGTAGTTATGGCTACTGGAGGTGCAGGCCGTATCTATCAGGTGACAAGCAATGCCCAGCTTGATGTGGGTGATGGGTATGGGATGGCTTACGCAGCAGGCTGTGAGCTCATAGATATGGAGATGATACAGTTCCATCCCACTGGAATGGTGAAACCAGAGTCCGCAAAGGGACGGCTTGTCACTGAGGCCGTACGGGGGGAGGGTGGCATTCTTCTCAACAACCAAGGTGAGCGTTTCATGAGAAGATATTATCCCGAAGTCATGGAGCTTGCGGGCCGTGACCAAGTGGCAAGATCAATCATGACGGAGGTGCGCGAAGGGCGCGGTTCACCAGATGGTGGAGTGTACTTGAGCATCTCACACCTTCCAAGATCCATCATTGAGTTCAGACTTGAGAGTATGATCGAGCAGTTTGAGGATGCTGGAGTCGACATACGTGATGAGCCCATGCAAGTGTCTCCGACCGCTCATCATTTCATGGGAGGTATCAGGATCAATACGGAGGCCGGCACAAACATCGAGGGTCTCTATGCTGCGGGTGAATGTACTGGTGGGGTCCATGGGGGGAACAGGCTGGGTGGCAATGCCCTGGCCGACACTCAAGTCTTTGGAGCACTGGCAGGCAAGAGTGCTGCAGAGTTTGCGAAGTCACACAGTCATATTGGCTTCGATAGGAACATCGTAACAAAGGAGTTCGAGCATCTTGAGTCTATGCTTGAGCGAAAAGAAGGTGTTTCTCCGGCAGACGCTCGGAGAGAGCTAACCAAACTGATGTGGGAGAACGTCCAAATCTTCAGGAAAGAGGAGCAGATTGAACATGCGGTCAAGGAGCTTCGCAGAATAGAGAAAGAGGTAGTTCCCAACATCAAGGTGGACGTACAGGTTAAGCGGTTCAATCCGGGATGGCATCAGGCCATCGAGTTCGAACATATGGTGACAACTGCCAGATTGGTTGCCGAAGCCGCTTTCATGAGGAAGGGTAGCAGAGGTGCTCATTACCGCGTGGATGCTGACCTCAATGATAAGGGCTATTACAATATCGTCGTTCGCAAGGACGAGAAAGGGGAGCTGGAGCTACGAAAGGAGGATTTGGTAGTCACCACAATCGTACCACGATAGAGGAGAAACAGAGCATGGCAACGATAAAGGCGAAAGTCTTCAGATATAACCCTGACCTTGATGACCAACCCTACTTCCAAGAGTTTGACGTCGAGTACGAGCCCGGTATGACAGTCCTGGACGCCCTTCTCTACATCCAAGACACCTATGATTCCAGTCTTGCTTTCCGTTGGGAGTGCCGTGGCGGTCAATGTGGTTCATGTGCAGTGCGTGTGAACACAATTGCCAGAATCGCTTGTAGGACCAAAGTCTCTCAAGAGGCGAACCTTGTCTTGGAGCCTCTGGAGAAGATGCCGATAATCAAGGACCTTGTCGTAGATATGGCCCAGACTGAACACAGGATCCGACGAATAAGACCATATGTCGCACGAGATAGAAAGCCTGAGGGCCCTGAGATTATCCACGCCGAGCAGATAGAGAAGCTTCGTGAGATACGAAAGTGCATTGAATGTGCGGCATGTCTCTCCAACTGTCCAATCGTTCACGAAACATGGGACTACCCAGGGCCCATGATCATTCGGCAGCTAGCTCGTCTTGAGCTCGATCCACGTGACGTAGAGGACCGCGTGGCAATGGCGATGGAAGAGTCAGTATACAGCTGTACCACATGCAAGATGTGCGAGGACATCTGTCCTAAGAAGATCAAGATACCCAGTCTCGCTGTAGAGCTGCTCCGGGCAAAGGCTGTTGAGGCCGGCTATCCACTAGTCGAGGGGCAGCAGATCTTCGTAGACTCTATGATGAAGACGGGACGGTCTGTCCCTGAGAAAGACGAACCACTGCTTCGGGAGATAGAGAGCGAGGAGTTCTTGGTCGACGACCCACAAGGACGGGTTGCCTTCTTCACAGGTTGTCTGATTGACTATCGGATGCAGAGCACCGGACGCGCTCTGATCGAGGTGCTGAACCGCAATAGTGTTGACGTCATTGTTCCAAAGGAGCAGTGGTGTTGTGCAAGTCCTGCATTCAGAACCGGCGACCTTCACACTGCTACAACGTGTGCCAATCGAGTCACCGAGATATTCGAGGAGGCCATGGTCAAATGGAATCTTGATACGGTGGTGGTCGCTTGCGCAGGGTGTGGTAAGACACTCAGGGAGGACCACAGACCTCTCATTGAAGAGGGGAGAGGCGAACCACCAAAGTTCAAGGTCTATGATTTGGCTGAGTACTTGCTTGACGTCATAGGAAAAGAGAACATGGTTCTTCCGAAGGGTGAGATAGACCTCAAGATAACCTATCACGAACCCTGCCACTTGGGCAGGGGCCAAGGTGTTGTTGAACAGCCCATTGAGCTTTTGAAGATGATTCCGGGGGTTGAATACATCGATGACCCCTACAAGAACCGGTGCTGTGGAGCTGGCGGCGGAGTCCGTGCCGGTCTACGTGAACTCTCCCAGAAGATTGCCCTTACCAAGAAAGAGTACATTGAGGCTACCGGAGCCGATATGGTGACTACTGAATGTCCTTTCTGCACGATTCAGATAAGGGACATTCTCAAGGGAACCGACCTTCAGACCCGCTATCTTCCTGATCTCCTTGCAGAGTCATACAGGAAGGGCGATACAAAGTAGTCTGTGAGATGAGTCCCTCCTCTCTCAGAATCCACACGTGTGACAGAAGGCAATCCAATTACGATACAATGAATGACTCTTGGCAGACAGTACAAGTCACTGTTTCTCCTCTTACTGCAATACGCGCCAACTCTGATCTACAGTAAGGACAAACGTTGACGGTCCTAGGTGGAGGGCCACTGCCTGTACCGAGAATGAAGTCTCCCGCATCATGGTCGATTCTGCCAGAGAGTTCACGACCATCGAGAAGATCGGTCAATATACGTGCCACATTCATCGCGTTGACACCGGAATCTTGGGCGATTTGCTCAATCGCGATTCGACGCCTTGCTTGGACTGCCCTTTTCACTGCTGTGACAGGGTCCGTCATCACAGTCTTGTCTGTGGGTGGGGGCTTGAGAGCCTCACGTGCCTCCGAAAGACCCTCCGGTACACCGCCAGCCTCACGTAGTTCAGACCTAAGCTCTGCTGCCTTCTGATTGTACTCATTCTCCGAAAGCAGGCCACGCATGTAATCTAGTTCGATATCTTTGATGGCCGCTTCAATCTTCTTGATATCTTCGGGGTCACCCATGAGCTGCAAATCTCCAGGGGTCTAGTATATCTCCTTTAGCAGCTCATCAATATAAGCCGAACTGAGGGAAATACCTATGACTCTAAAGACGTATTCCCTCTGGGAGTTCATCCAGCAGAAGCCCCTCAGACTCAGCGTTCCTGACAGCCTTGAGGGCCTTGCTTCCGCCTATGTTCTCCAAAGCCCCAGCAACAGTCTGCCTGACAAAGAGGGACTCATCATGCAGTGCTCCGATAAGTGGCTCAATCGCGGCCTTGTCTCGTCGTTCGCCCAGTTGGACCGCAGCGTAGATGCGGATCATATACCTTGAGTCTTTAAGACACTCAATCAAGTGTGATGTTGCCCTCGGGTCTTCTGTCTGGCCAAGGCGGTCAACAGCACCCATTGAGATCTGCTCATCCTCACTCTTTATCTCAAGTAGCAGCTCATCAATCATCTGTGTAATCTTTGCAGAAGACTGTTCGGTGCTTTTCTTCTTCGAAGTCTTTGTCTTCTTGGTTGGTGCCTTCTTCTTTGCTTCTGCCTTCTTGGCCTTGGTTGTAGGCTTCTTTGACTTAGTCGTCTTGACTGCCTTCTTTGCACTCTTCCCTGCCTTCGAGGTTTCCTTTTTCGCCTTGCTTTTCTTAGTCTTCTTCGACTTGTCTGAGGTCTTGGACAACACGACATCTCTCCACGAATGGCGAAAACGGTTGGTCAGCAATCCAATCTGTACGTATTAATGGTTTTGACTCACCTTGCCACATCAAAAACACCTTAACTCACCATAGAGTAGACCGTATCGAGGAGTATACCGGTTTGCACGAATTCTCTGCAGCATGTGCAATTGTGGACGCAGCACTGCAAGCTGCCGAGAGCTACAACATCAAGAGAATAACCGCTGTCAATGTTGAGGTGGGTGAGTTTACGTTCCTAATTCCAGAGCAGTTGCAGTTCAATTTCGAGATTGCCAGCAAAGAAACGTTAGCTGAGGACGCCACACTGAACATCCGCCTGATGAGAGGACGAATCAAATGTGACGACTGCGGATATGAGGGGGAGGCCCAGGATGAAGAAGAATTACCGCCTGAAATCGCCGTGTTTGCAACCCTGAAGTGTCCTAGCTGTCAGAGTAGTGCAACAACAATAACTGGTGGCAAGGAATTCGTCATAAGCAATATTGAGGCTGAAACCAGCACCACAACATAGCTGACGATGCAAAGCACTAGACGAGTACCGCGTTGAGAATACCGTCTTGACCGGGCCGGCTTGTGACCTTAGCATTGCCTTTGGGAGTCTTGATAATCGTCCCGCGTGTGATGACCTTTCTGCGCTGGTAGTCCATGCTGGCAGGGTTTGTTTCAACATCCTGTATTTCAACACGGAATGTCTGGTTCTTCTTCGGGTCTGTAACATTGACCATTGTCACCCGAAGTGCAGGGGTCTTCATATTGCTGCCCTTGCTTACAATACTCTTCCTCTTTGTTTCACCCATGACGGTTTCTGTTGGAGTGCGCTCCGTCCGGGTCGATCTTCTGTGCCAGACACCCATTTCTGACTACCTCTTAGTTGGGTCACAGACGCACTCTGCGGAGTGGTTTTAAATCTTGCTTACTGGCGAAGTTCCTGCGGCTGTTACGTCCCAACAGTCCTGTTCAAATACGACTGAGGACGCTAGCATCCTGACCGCGATTGGAGGTTGACATATGGCCAGAATCGAGAGCGCACACGGTGCTGGTGGAAAGGTAATGCACAGACTACTCGAGGAAACAGTCATCCCATCCTTCGGAAGGAGGAAGATGGGATCCATTGGCTTGGATGAGATGGATGATGGTGCAACATTTCACCACGAACAATGCAACCTAATTGTATGTACAGACGCCCATACCGTACACCCGCTCTTCTTCCCTGGGGGTAACATAGGAAGTCTGGCTGCATCAGGTACCGTGAATGATCTCACTGTCATGGGTGCACGGCCTGCTGCAATGACGAACACAGTCATCGTGGAGGAGGGCTTTGAGATTGACACCCTCCAGACGATTCTGAGATCTCTAAACGACGTCATCGAGCCACTCGGAGTAGCCATGATTGCAGGTGACACGAAGGTCATGCCAAGCGGCACTCTAGATGAGATGGTGATCTCCACGACTGGAATCGGAGTCATTCATGGTGATAGTCCTGTGGCCGATAGTGGAGCCAAGGGCGGGGATTGCATTATTGTCACGGGGCCAATTGGAGATCATGGAACCTCTCTTCTGGCGCATCGGGAAGGTCTTGATTTCGAAACTGCCCTGACTAGCGATGTAGCGCCCTTATGGGAACCGATACGCGATTGTCTTGATGTTGGTGGAGTGCATGCCATGAAGGATCCAACTCGTGGCGGTACCGCAGTGGCATTGAACGAAATCGCATCAAAGTCCAAGGTTGAGATTGAGATTGAAGAACAGTTGATTCCTGTTCGTCCGGCCGTGAATTCGCTCTCTGAGCTTCTAGGACTTGACCCGCTTCATATGAGCTGTGAGGGGACTGTTGTGATGTCCGTTGACCCTATGAAGACAGAGGATATTCTCAAAGCACTTCAAAGATATGCTTCCACAAAGGACAGCAAGGTGATTGGCAGGGCATCAGAAGGCAATCCAAGAGTCACCATGCGGACCGAGATAGGCGGTAGGAAAATGGTGCAAGTCCCATATGGTGAGCCGGTACCCAGGGTATGCTAGAACGAATCTCTCAGTAGAAATGACCATATCATGAGGTGTTTGCTTCCAGTTCCTGTTGCTCATCACCAATCTTCTTCATCTTAAATCGAAGCTGGGCCTTTAGCTTCACCTTATCATGGTCCAAGCCAAAGTAATCCGCGAAGAGACGCGTGGTCTTTAGCAGCTTAGTGCGGCCCTCTGGTATTGCGTCTATGAACTTCTTCTCCACGAGTTCTTTGATGTGATCGTAACAATGGGT
>LRSK01000175.1 GCA_001563325.1 Candidatus Thorarchaeota archaeon SMTZ1-83 | reverse complement strand
CTTGCAGATATTCGCATAGTAGCTTTGAATCATTGAATCTTACGGACGTTGAGAATGCAATTCAGCTTCTTATGCAATTTCTGAAGGAATAAAGGGATTTAGTCGTTCTCCATACCAAATGGAGCCACAATGACTCTCATCATGTCGCGAGATACGACTTTGACCTCTGTTCCAACCCCAATGCTACCTGTATCGCATCGTGCTTCCCAAATCTCGGCGCCAACTTTGATTTTGCCCGAGCTGACGGTCACCTCTTCAATGACCTTTCCCCTCAAGCCTTCAAGTTCATAGAAAGAGTACGAGCTTTCTTGCAGGCTCGGGTATACTAGGTAATACTTTGCCGCTACAAACACAATTGCTCCAATTATCAGCAACACCGTGAGGGGAATAAACCAATCAGGAACGAAAAAGTAGGCAAGTACCATAGCTACTGGGACTAAAAAGAGCTCGTCTACTGTAATGGCAATGAACTTGACTCTAGGGGAAACCATTCTCTTCTGCAGCCACCTTCTTACGAGTGATACTTTGCTTTTGGACTGAAAAGCCTTTGCTACAGGTCAATTGCTTTCGCAAAGTGATATCACACAGGACCATTAAAAAGCAGTTCACTTGGCTCGAGTAAAGAGTGACTGCCTTTTGAAGACAGAGACCATTCAAGCAATGGCCGGAGCGGCTATGCTCTCAGCATTCACCTATATCCCAATACTGGCTAGGGAACACTTGAGTGCAGATGAACTCTTCATCACCTTGTTGGTAGGAGCCTACGCTACTGCATCCTTCATAGCCAGCTATATCTTCGGACGGGCTGGTGACATCTATGGACGACGAATTGTGGTCCGAATAGGCCTTCTGGCTGCGACCACTAGTTTCGGACTTCTTATGTTTGTGCGAAGTCTTGATGTTCTCCTTGTTGTTAGGATACTCGGTGGTTTCTCGGTAGGCATGTATCCTGGAGCACTTGCAGCTTACGCCTTTGAGTCAGATATGAAGATGGGGAGATTTGCATCCTTTGGTGCAGCTGGATGGGGAATTGGAACGCTGCTCGCAGGATTTGCTGCGGGGTACAATATCTACTTCGCATTTCTCATGTCAACGCTGTTCCTGATGGCAGCATTTGCTAGCGCAATGACCCTGCCCAAAACTGAGAGAGAAAGGATTCATGTGCCTCTCTTCCCAATTGAAACACTGAAACGAAACTGGTCAGTATACACCGCGGTGCTTATTCGCCATAGCACGGCGTCCGCTATCTGGACCTTATGGCCTCTCTTCTTAACAGATCTTGGTGGAGATCCTTTCATAATTGGCATTGTCCAAATGTCTAACGCAATCCCTCAGGTGATTGTGATGATCGCCATAACAGATAGGTTCGACTGCAGGTTCTTGATATCGATAGGAATGATAAGTTCTGCAATAACCTTCTTTTGGTTCACCCTCGCCACAAACATTCTAGAGATTATCCCAACACAATTTCTCTTGGGCTTCTCATGGGCATGTCTCTATGTTGGATCATTAAAGTATGTGACAGAACGAAATGAGGACAGATCGACTGCGTCAGGACTGCTCAGTTCTATCCTGTCACTCTCAATGGTTCTTGGTCCGATAATGGCGGCGGTGATTTACTCAATCTGGCCTGCTTACATTCCAATCATGTACAATGCGGTTTTGTTCTCGTTGATTGGCTATGTGATATTCGTAGTTGCCAGCAGACGCGAGGTAGCAAATGAACGTACAACTGAGAACTTGATGTAGATAAAGTAGAGAGGGGGGATTACCCCCTCTTGTGTTTCATTATGCGGCCAGTGCCGATACTTCTTCGTCTCCAACTTCGCCAGTCTTAATGGCGAGTGTCAGAAGAAGTGCAATTATGAGAAAGCCAATCGAAACAGGGAACAGCAGTGCAACTGAAGTGAGGTCGAATATCATCCCAGTGATGAGTGGTCCGAAGATTGCAGCACTCATGCTGAATGCATAGTACATCCCAGTGCCAGCACCAAGGCGAGACTTTCCTACAAGCTCCCAGACAATGACGATAGAATTCACATTAATCATTGCCCAGAAGAATCCACCAATCCCTAGAAGACCAAACAGTGTCCAGTAGTCTGTTATGAAAATAGCTATGCCCAGTATTGCAATAAGTCCAACAAGTCCAGTCAAGATTGTGTTTCTTCTCCCTAGACGACCAGCCATGAAACCAGCTGGGACAGCAAATATCACAAAGGTGAGTGAGAAAGCCGTCATGAGAAATGTAGCCGCATTGGTTTCAAATGAAAGGATTAGGTTCCCATATGTTGTGAACCAGGTTTCGAGTGCGTTGAATCCGAAGAACCAGAACATAATCGCACCCAAAATTGCCAATGCGGATTTGTCCGCCAAAGATGTCACCTGTCGGAAAGCTTCAACTATGCCGATCTCTTTTGGCTTCTCGAAGTCTACAGGTGGCACTTCTGGCTCCTTCACGACCAAGAACAATATTATCACAGCAACAAGCATGATGACTGAAGTCGTCATGAAGGCAAGTACGGGACCAGCCTGCGCGGCCGACACACCTAATATTGCTCCAATGTTTGCATCACTGATGCCATACAACCACGGAGACACTCCAAAGGCATAGATTGCCCCAATCCCACCCATGAGGTTGATGACACCGTTAGCCTTGGAGCGGTGTTCTGATGAAACAACATCTGGCATCAGTGCAACCACAGGACCACGATACAGTGCCATTGCCACATTGAAGATCGTAATCATAGCCAGCATGAACCAGAAGCCAAATAGCGCCCAACCATATGCGATAAGCGTAAAGAATAGGGCGGCTATTGGAGTCCCGATCATGATGTAGGGCATTCGTCTGCCCCACTTTGTACGGGTCCTGTCCGATCTTGCTGAAATGTATGGCTGCATGATCAATGCAAAGACGTTATCGAGAACCATAATTGCTCCGACAATCGTACTGACAATTGCTCCATATCCCATATCGATAATGAATGGACGAAGGAAATCAATCGGAAGATAGCTGTTGTATACACTCCAACTGACTCCTGTTGTAAAGAATCCCAGGCCTATTACAAAGACATAGAGCCATCTCATTGGAGCAGGCTCAGATTTAGGAACCACAGGTTCTTCATATGTTCGAACATCTTCATCCTCTGACAAAAGACTCTCTCTCCTTCAAGATGATTTAAGCACCAGACACTTTGAGAACCAGTATTAGAAGTATACGGAGGATTGAATTCTAGTCAGATTAATGAGTTCCTTCTGCTTTCATACGGGAAGCTAGATTAATGTTGAACGATTACTCTAGTGGAACAACAGCTTGATAACAAGTAAGCAAGGAAGACACCAAATGGAGGAGCTTTGTTGGAAATCAGAGAGATGCAGTCGACTGACATCGACTTCGCCCTTAGTCTCACCGAGGATGAGGGTTGGTCGAGTATAAGGCGTGACTTTGAAGAGCTTCTTCTTTTTGATCAGCATGGATGCTTCATAGCAGAAGAAGATGGTATCTCAATTGGCATGGCCTGTGCGCTATCCTATGGGCCATTTGGCACACTTGGGAATCTGATACTTGTTCGAGAGTATCGAGGAAGGCGCTATGGAACCAGACTCATGGAGCATGGATTAGAATACCTCAAGAGAAAGGGCGTCAAATTCACAATGCTAGATGCTGTGCCAAAGGCCGTCCCACTCTATGAGAGATTGGGATTCAAGAAGGTATGTCGCTCCCTTAGACTTCGGGGTCGTGTCGAACCTGTTGTTTCAGCAAAGGTTAGAACGTTAGAAGACAAAGACATGCTCCGGATTCTCTCAATCGATCGTGAACAGTTTGGTGCAAATAGGTTCCTATTCCTTGGAAGCGCTCTCTCGTCAAATCCAGATTTGGGCCGATTACTCGAAGTCGATGGTCGAATTGCAGGATTTATGTTGGGAAGCAGACGTCATGGCTTTGTCCGCTTGGCACCATGGATAATGTGTAGTCATTTTGAATTAGCCAAGTCACTTCTGAAGGACTTCGCGGTTCGCGTGGGTGGAAAAGAGATCAGAGCGGGCGTTCTTGAAACTAGTAGAAAAGCTGTGGCAGTCTTCAAGGATTCTGGGCTTTACCAAGAGAGCGTTTCATGGAGAATGGTCCATGGAAGAGAGAGAATGGAATTCTCTGACGGCATATTTGCAATTGGGTCCCCTATGCGAGGCTAGTTTTTCTTCCACGCTTCTGACGAAGTTTGTCGATTCTCATCCCGATGTCAACTCTTGATGCCTTATCAGCAAGTATTGGTGATATCACGAGAAACACAACAGCGAATGACCAGATTACCAACATGTCGATTAAGAGGTAAGTATAGGTCCCTTGAACAAACATCTCAATCATTGTACGGTAGACATTGGAGAATGGGATATACTCGTTGAACGCTCCGAATCCCATTCCTACAATTGAAAGGGGAGCTACGCCACCACCTACTAGCCAATAAAATAGAGCACCTAATGCAGATAGAGGCACAATATAGACAGAGTTTCTTGTAATGGCTCCTATGATGACACCTAGTCCTGCCGAGTAGAGAGATAGGGGCAAAGCAAATGCAAAGAATACTGGTAGATTTCCTTGTGGCCAGAGCCCATAGAGACCCCACCCCATGAGAAGCACTGCTGGAACAGAGATAAAGCTCAGAATGACGCCACTAAGCATCTTCCCTATGTATATGGCGTGGATCGATTGATTGGACATCAGTAGCTCGTCTAAGGTTTCTTGCTCGAATTCGTAACTTATTGCTGACCCTGACAAGAACAGTCCCCCAAAGACGACTCCGTAGATTATGATTGTCCAAGCCATATATGCGAGCCTGGGCGGAGTAAAGTCATTGAGTAATTCGATTTCGAAATCGGAAACTGCGGCATCTGGCAAGTATATCTGATAAAATAGGTCGAGCTTGCGAATTACTGGCATTCGTAGATTCTTTGTCATGTCTTCGTGTGCATTATTCACTCGAATGTGAATGCTAGTGGAAGCATTATTTGTGATGGCTTGCTCAAATCCTTCAGGAATTGTCATAACAAT
>LRSK01000174.1 GCA_001563325.1 Candidatus Thorarchaeota archaeon SMTZ1-83 | reverse complement strand
CCAGCCGGCATTTGGACCGCCACTGCTCTCTTTAATGATTCGGGGAGCTCTGTTGACTATCGAGTTGGCATCTACGAGAGGAACTTCACAGTTAAGCACGATTCGTCCCTAGCAATTCAAGAACCGAGCGACGCTGTTGGTGACAGACTTACCGCCGGTGTCGCTGGTGATTGGATATACGTTGAGTACGAGCTATCTGACGATGTCAACTCTGAAATGTTGTCAGGCGTAACGGTAACAATGAATTGGACTGTGTCCGGTTCAGGAACCCAAATTGTGCTTGATGACTACAATACAGGTACCTACGGAAAGATGCTGTACACGGCAGACTTGGGAGTAGCGAAGAGATGGAGGATCAACTTACAGACAAGTCATCCATTCTACAACAACGCAACAGAGTACTTTCATCTGGACTTGTATCACAAAACGAATCTCGAGATTGAAGGTGTCACAACGACCCCCATGGACTTCGATTTTACTGCAACCTTGACTTTCACGGACACATTTGACAAAGCACCTATTGACGGAGCCACAATCGTTCGATCAGATGCAGGTCCGATAACCGTTGTCCAGCTCACACAAGGCAAATACAACATTTCAATCGACACAAGTGCTCTAAGTCCCGGCAGGTATTGGTATATTCTGAATGCCACCAAGTCGGGCACTCTTCTAGAGATGGCGAGTGTTAATGTCACTTTCACTCTCAGACGACACCACACCTCGGTCAGTGTGCAAGGGAATCTGGTTCGACCGTATGGCTTCAATACTCCTCTCCACATCGTCCTGACCGACTTAGACACAGGTGGTACGGTTCCTCTCAGTGCGATAACAACATGGTCGTTTGACCCAGATAGCTACGGGGTTCAGAATAGGGCCGGCTCCAGCTATGATGTGACCTTGACCACGAACACGTGGGCCGTCACGGTGCCTTCCACAGAAACAGTGACTCTCACAGTAACAATGTCAGGTACGAAGTACTACGCGCCGCAGGCATACTCGTTCAATGTCACCATCAGGGCCCACACAACTTCAACCACGGTGTCAGGAGTTGTTGTACAACCCTTTGGTAATGCGACGCCTCTTACAGTCTTGGTTTGGGACCACGACACGGACGCCCAGGTTCCGATAGGAGAGATTGGAGAGTTCTCCTTCGCAAAAGGAGTCGACGTCACTCTGTTTTCAAGTCCCTCCAGCTATTATGTATCGTACGATACATCAGATTGGGATGTAGGGACTTGGTCAATCACGTTGTCCATAGATATCCCCGGCAGTGCATATACGAATCCTAGTGACTATGAATTTGACATAACCATCCGCAGCATGACCACCACCATGTATCACGATCCAACGGATTTGGTATTCCCGGCTGGAGCTGACTTCGTAGTTGAACTTAGGGTAAACGTAAGCGAGCCTGGTGACAGTTATCGAGTTCCCGTCAGAGGTCTAACTCAAACGGAATTCTCAGCATTCTCAATTGACACCACCGGTCAGAATGTGGGGAGGTATACTCTGAGAATCCTATGGACGGAGCTTGGTGGAATTGGAGAGTACACAATCACAGTGACCTTGATTCCAGTTAACGCCAGTCATGGCTCTGCACAGCTTGTGATTACATTCAGATATCGAGACGTGATTAGCACACTTACTTCACCCAGCTATCCACAGGTCACTACCCCCTATCAGACAGATGTTCAGATTCTTCTCAACTATACCGATATAGACGGTGGAGTCGGAATAGATAGTGCAGGTGTTTCTTCTCCTGACCATCCAGAGTACATTGCGAATTGGACTGATATTGGAGGAGGTCTCTACAGCGTCTGGATCGATGTATCATCACTGGAGAAGGGGACTCACTACTTCAACCTAACCGTGAGCAGGCCAAGCTACACAACTCGCACTTTGGAATTCAGGATATTGATACGCATCGCATACACCTATGCCATCCCGACTGTAGGGGCCCTGGATATCCCGCTTGGAAACTCACCGACCTTCTATGTTGACTATTGGGATATCGACCACGATATTCCTGTTGACAACTCGTCAGCTCCATACACTCATGTTCAGTCCACATGGCACAACTTCAGTGTTACATACATCCCAGCTCAACAAAGGTACAGAATAGTCTTCATGACCTCTGACTCTGACTCGCTCTTCTCGAACCAAGTATACACGTTCAATCTCTCACACGGAGAGAACTATCAATTCGGCATATTCAATGTCACAGTGACAATCAGAACTCACAACACTGACTTCAGACTGACAAGCGCCATTGAGCCCACGAGCAACATTGGAATCATCAACATGACCGTATACTATGGTGATCTCGACAATGGTGTTGGCATTGATTCAGGGCTCGTAGACTTCAGTGTACAGAATGTGTCCGGTCCGGTCATTTCAGCTTTTGACAACTTGGGTGGTGGCTTCTATGTGATCCATGTTGATGCCGATCAGTTCGGCCTTGGACTTCAGACATTTACAGTCTACGCCGACTGGACAGGTCCGGTCGCCAAGTACCAAGACAAGAACTTTGGAACTACCGCCAACGTAGTGGGACTCGAGTCATCTCTGACTCTGCTCCTTGCCGCTGCACCAACACCCTATCTGGCCGACATGAGTTACAAGTTCTTCTACAGCGACCTTAGCAGTGGCATGGGGATTGACAATCTCACTGGCAATGTCTTTGTCTATCTGAGCTTCCAAGGAGTGTCCGTTGACCTATCTAAGGTTGGTATCATCGACTACTCTGCCACTCAGGCCGGCAACTACTCTGTACAGTTCAACAACTCGATCTTCGATAGGACTGGTCTCATCTACATGAACTTGTTTGTGAATTGGTCGAAAGGTGTGGCTCCCTACTACCAAAACCGGACTGACACGATTTCCATTCGAGTTCTACCTCGTGACACTCTGCTATCCGTCACTCCCCCCACGCCAACCAGCTATGGAGAGAATGCTACATTCACATTCACCTATGAAGATGTGGCAGGAGGGGCCAGCAATCTCATCGGCGATTCGCCATCACTGACGATAACTGCGAACGTATCCTTCTCTCATACAGAAGTTGGGGGAACCTACGAGATTGAGTTCAACACCACGGAATTCGCGGGGTTGGGACAGTATGCGTTAAGGTTAGATGTTACTTGGTCGGGCTTGCCATTCTATGCCAACAGGACCAACAAGATTGTGCTTATCACGATTATTGCGCGGCAATCCTTCTTGGAGTATCTTACACCTGCTCCCACTCAGTATTCGGACATAGTCAGCTTTGACGTGATATGGACTGATATCACTGGCGGGTCAACAGCACCAATCACGGGGGCGAGTCTCAGTCTGTACGACGGAGCTGTGCTTCTGAACGTAGCATACTACAACTGGACAGAGGTCACAGATGGTGTCTATTCCATCGACCTTAGTGCAACCTACCATCCACCTGGGTCCTACAGCCTAACCGTCACCAAGTCGGCTGGAGTGTTCTACTTCAAGGACACCAATGCTACTCGCCAGTTCACGATTAGAGAGAGAATAACTCTACTGTCGGCCGAACCCGTAAGAAACGTTCCATACAACTCGTCTATTGAAGTCATCCTCTACTATCAAGATCTGTTTACGACTGATGTCATTACTAACGGCTCAGGCGAACTGACTCTAGAGATCCTGACGGCGGGAGTCTGGCATTTCACCGTTGGGTGGAACGCGTTCGGATACTATGAGTTGAGTGTCGCCACATACAATCACCCAGAGCTACTGATTGGCCCCACCTACAGCCTCAATCTCAGAATGAGTCATTCCTATTTGTCTCCATATTACGCATCAGACGATCTCACCATTGAGTATAAGATTAGAGTCAGGGACTCAACATTGGAATTAGACGACCCAGCGTTACCAACGGCATACGCCAACGATGCTATGTTCACAATCTTCTTCAACGATGTGGACGGTGATGGAGGGATTACGGGAGCGGACATCTCACTGTATCTGAACGCGACCCTTCTTACCCAGGGGGTCGATTACACTATCAGCCAAGGTTCTGCTGGATACTACACCCTTGCTGTGGACACCACCGTCCTAGCCGGGATTGGGCTGAATATCCTTGACATCTATGCGAATTGGTTCGGTCCTCCGTATCACGAGAATCTGACGACAATTGTCAACGTGATTGTCAGAGAGCGATCAACAGCTATCGAATTGACTCAACCACCGTCGCAGACTTCGTACCTCGATGATGTTTCATTCACGTTTGAATACAAAGACCTCGATGCCGCCGGATTGCAGGTGTTGGGCTTGACGTCTGGTGAAATTCGGCTCTTCTGTGAGAACGGCACAGAAATTACATCTGGATACACAATCACCCCCCTTGCTTCGGGATACGAGATAGTAGTCAATTCGGCCGGAATTAGTGCAACACTTGATGACAACTACAATCTAACTCTGGTTGTCGATTGGGATAGTGCATCTGCACCATACTATGCAGACCGCTCCACTTCCCTGAGGTTGTCCTTGGTCGGACGGACAATGATTGTCAACACTGGCCAGATTGTGACCACACCAATCACAGGTCCGACTGGAACTGAGAACATGACCATCTCCTTCAGCGTTTCCGATGCAGCAAACCAAACCCTCGGTGTAGAGGAGGCAATCATCCTATTCAGCTGTCAGGAGCAAGCAAGTTTCACATACTGGGTTACTGCTGGAACCGGGCCCCAAGCAGGAGAGTACGTCATCCAAGTAGACACGGCTTCACTAACTCTAGGAATCGGGCCGAACGCCTACCATTTCGATTTGGAAGTGAGGTGGGATCCTCTCCTAGTACCGTACTACTCCAACAGTTCGATGAGAACGTTGACGGGAGTCGTAGACGAAGTTCTCACAGGTCTGCAAGCTGAGTCTCCCGTGCCCGCGGCCCCACAGATAGGAGAATATGCGTACGTGATTGTTACCTACGAGGATCTGGACCACGGCCAAGTAGGAATCAGTGGTGCTTTTGTATCAGCTCAGTACTACAGCGGTACACTGGACGGAGTTGTCCCACAAGGTATCTCCATTAATCCTACTGGTATACCCGGTGAGTACAATGTGAGTTTCAGTACTATCGACATACCTGCTGCCGGGAGTTACTCGCTCAGAATAACTGCCTCTAAGCAGGGGTATGCAGTCTACTCTACTACTTCAACTATAAGTGCCCAGAAGATCTCCACAGAGGTTATTCCTCAGGCTCTCTCGTACACTGTGAATTGGACAGGGATAAGAAGAATAACTGTCGATTACAACGACCTCCTGAATGGTGTCCGGATATCAGATGCGACTGTCACGTGGAACTATGGACTAGACTACGTAGACCAGAGCTTTACCGAGATTGGCTCAACCGGACAATACTATGCGGACATTGACACAAGCAATGGGACTGAAGGGTCATGGGTGCTTCTGATTCAGGCGACAAAGGACACATATCACTTGGCCACCACAACAGTTACCCTTGTTGTGCTTCCGCTTCCAAGTGAGATACAAATCCGGAACCCTGTTGAGGATGTTACCGATGTCAATCGTGGTGAACCGGTCGACATCATTGTGTATCTGAAAGACACGGCGAACGCACAGGGAGTTTATTTCTCCTATGTGGACGAGGTATACATAACGTTTCAGGGACAGAAGTATACTATGGATGTCTACAACGGAACCATTGGCTACTACAACGGTACATTGCCCGGTGCAATGACTGGCATCCTTGAACCCCGTGCCTATGACGTCCGAATCACGGCAAAGCTCATCAACTATCAACTAGCCATAAACCAGTTCAAAGTCAACATACTCCAGACAGAAACAGTAGTCAGAATATGGGATGCGGAGAAGTCCGAATTCAACAACGGTACTCCCAGCACACTGTTGATTGAAGCAACCTATCTTGAGGTCGTCAACTTCACAGTCCAAGTGATGGCTCCCGCGTTCTCTAACGCGACATTCACACACACGATCGAGAACGCTACAGTGAATTGGATATTCTCACGATGGGGAGTCAACTACAATTTCACCAAGAAAGGAAACGGCATCTTCGAATTATACTTCAATACTTCTTCTGGGAGCTACGGTACGTGGGGTCTCACCTTCTCGGCAGAACCCGATAACAAGTACTTTGCAGTTGATGACCTTCTTGTGACTCTTGTCATCCAGAAGATAACGACAGAAGTTGTAACTCCTATCATTGAACCAGTGTATTGGGGTTGGAAGGGCAACCTGACCTTCTACTACAATGACACGCACTATCTCAGAGGCGTAGCTGGGGCAACTGTTACATACTCCTACCTCAATCTTCAGAATCTTAACGCAACGGACCTCGGCAACGGCAACTACTCCATCTACATAGATACAACCATGATGGTGCCGAGCTCAACGACAAGATATCCAATCCTCGTCACCTTTGAGAAGGGAGATGGGGACTATGAGAGCAGAACTGCTGGAGTGCAACTGTTGGTTCTTGAAGTTCCGACAGAGATTCAAGTTAGCTATACGACCGTCTACGATGAGGAACACTGGATAGATGGTGAT
>LRSK01000173.1 GCA_001563325.1 Candidatus Thorarchaeota archaeon SMTZ1-83 | reverse complement strand
CTACCATGCTTGATAATCGGCAACTATGTGGATGACCTGCGGCGTAATGCAGTCATTGCTCAAATCGCATACAGTATTGTGGCAATTGGTCTGACAGCCTTCTTTATCTACGATTGGGGGCTGGCGTATCGTTGGACCGTTCCCTGGCTTGGAACGAGCTTCGACATTGCGATTGGCAACGTGGCTGCCTTCGTCTTAGTGAGTCAGTCAGTCTTCGTCGTCTACCTTCTCGTGAGATGGAATGTAGTTGCACCGCCACCCGGAACAGTAATCGTGAGAGACCGGCGTCGAGCGCGACTAATAGAGAGGGGTCTCTATCCAAGTCCGCTAGCCCCCTCCATGCTTGCGCCTGACGGTGAGCATGTACTTACACCTGAAGAAACCAGACGAATACTCGATGTGCGGAAAGTCACCACTGAAGAGGGAATGGCTATCTTATGCTCCAACTGTGGCGGTGCCACACCCTTGACGGAAATGGAAGACGACAACACAGTCCATTGTGCTTTCTGTGGAGTCACGTTGGCCGTGAGTGGGGTCTTTGTACCTTGCGAGAACCATCCAGAGTATCTGGCGGCCACGAGCTGCGCCGTCTGTGGTGACCACTATTGCAGAGTATGTCTTACGGCACAGGATCCACCGGTGGACGAGAGATGGCAAGGCTCTAGCGTATATCTCTGCAGGAAATGCTTCGAGGGAAGGTATAGACCCGCTGTTACCACAACTTCGCTAGTCCTCCCGATAGAGGACCTTTTTGGCAAGGCAGGTGGTCGATTCACAAGAGTCGGCAAGATATATCGTAGGTTTCTCGGAGCCTATGGCAACTCAATGGGTTATGTGTTCAGAGCTTCTCTCCAGCTGGCAGGTTCCTTTGCAAAGGCCGGAGGTAAGGGAGGCGGCGACGATGCTGCTGGTATCATCATCGTGATAATCATTGCAATCATAGCTATTCCTGTACTGGTAGGAATCCTAATGCTCATCGGAGCAATCGTCATAATCCCCATCCTCTTCTATGCTGGCTTGGTGGGGGTCACTATTGAGGCTGTTCGCATAATCCGAAGAACGGACTTCATCTCGCTTGATCAAGCTCGAGACAAGGTCCTAGTTGAGGGCCGCCCAGTAGAGGTCAAGGACTCCGTCGTGCGAGAAGAGGCGAGGCCTTGGGAGGAGCAAGTCTGGCGTGTCCAACAGACTGAACGAGAGCGAGAAAGGTCTAGACTAATACAGCAGCAGGAGAGGAGATGGTGATGGCTACTGCTATTGAACACATTCTCTGTCCAGTCTGCGGAGGTCGTGTTTCAGTTGAGCATTCAGACAAGGTCAACCGCTGCGAATACTGCGCCAGTCCAGTCCTAGGCCCCAGTCAGAGCAGGGACTGCATAAATCACTCAGGGACTCTGGCTAAGGCCTCGTGCCATGTTTGCGGAGACCTCGTTTGTGAGGACTGCATGCATGTGCGAATTGGCGACTACGGTGGGAAGCTATTCACTGTTGTCCACTGCGAAAAGCCCGAGTGTCAGCTAGAAAGTGAGTGGGCGAAGCCGCTTAACCGTGAATTCCAGAAACTAACGAATTTCGACTGGTCAGACAGGATGGACAACGTCATCCTTAGGGTAACAGGTCTGGGAGCCATTCTGATAATGCTCTTCGAGCTTTTCTTCATAATATCGATGATTTGGATTCAGTTCTTCACGCCATGGGGACTCTCAGACCCGTCACCAATAGCATTCTTCTTCATCCGCGGTGACCTCACAGTGATCCTTAGCATTCTAGGCAACGTGATGTCAGCCATCATCCTGCAGACCGCTCTTCAGGTATACGTACATGAAAGACAGCTTGCATCTGGAGTATTCCTCTTGGTCTTCCTAATAGTAGAGGTACTCTTCTTGCTAGCCAGAGGCGTCGTTTTCAACTTGCTCTCTTTCCCTGAAGCGTGGCTGGTTCCGTTCTTACTAGTTTCGTTTGGCGTGGCCACTCTCTTGATACTCGTCGGTTCTATGACCGCCATTGCCGTCGGGTGGAAGAAGAGGGACCAGGTGGAAGACGCCAAAATCCGTCTTGGTCTTGAGTAGTAGCATGTCTACAAATGATGAAAGCATCGGCGCTACTTGCCATCTTCGACATCAAATAAGTCAATTAATCTGAACCTATCCACATCAACAAGTCCCTTGTCAGTAATCTTCAGTTTTGGTATTACAGGCAATGATAAGAACGCCATGGCCATAAACGGCTCACTTAGACTGCTTCCTAGGGCAGTTGCAGCATCCTTGAGCTCCTGAATCTTCTCACTGACTTCCTCTATCGGTCTGTCAGACATCAATCCCGCAATCGGCAGAGGAAGGGACGCAAGTACCTTCTCATCCCTGACCACGGCCAAGCCCCCTTGCATACGAACAATCTGAACCGCAGCTGCAATGAGGTCTTTGTCGTTTGTCGCGACTGCAACGATATTATGACTGTCGTGAGCAATGGAACTCACCATAGCACCTTCCTTGATGCCCAGTCCTTTCACGAACCCGATTCCAGTCACGTCAGATGCATTATGCCTCTCTATGATTGCGACCTTAGCTATGTCTCGGTCAACGTCCGGAACGGCGAGTCCATTTTCGACCTTCGTTTCCTCCACAAGATGCTCAGTAATGATTTGGTTAGGGAGGACACCGATTACGTTCATCCTTTCACCACGTGCCTTGATCTGGAAGTCAGCCGGTTCAAGCCACGTGATGTTCACTGACCTTCTCAGGCGAGGAGCTTCCTGCTCTCCCATATCCCAAGTCAGCTTCCCGTCTTTAGCCACCAATTGTCCACTCTTGTACACCATCTTGACTCCAACCTTCTTCAGAGAGTCAAGTACAACTAAGTCAGCATGATATCCCGGTGCTATAGCACCTCGATGTTGCAGTCCGTAGTGTCTAGCGGTGGAGATTGTTGCTACCTTGATAGCCAAGATTGGGTCTACGCCATATGAAACCGCCTCTCTTACCATGTAGTCAATATGTCCCTCCTTGATCAAGTCGAGTGTATTCCGGTCATCCGTAACAAAGCTACAGAACATAGCCGTGTTTGGCGCTATTAGCCCTGCTAGACTCTTCAGGTCCTTTGCTGTGGACCCCTCTCGAATGTGAACATGCATTCCAACTCGGAGTTTCTCTCTTGCCTCCTTCAAGGTAGTGCATTCGTGGTCGGAAGTCACCCTGGCCGCTGCATAGGCGTTTAGTTCCATTCCCGATAGTCCAGGTGCATGCCCGTCAATCTTCTTTCCGATTTCGAGAGTCACTCTGATCTTCTCCAGAATGTCAGGGTCTCTAAACACTACACCTTGATAGTTCATTGCCTCGGCCAATCCCAGTACGTTGTGTTCGGTAAGCAGAGGTCTGATGTCTAGAAAGTCCAACGACACACCGTTTGTTTCAAGGTCCGTGGACGGCACGCAAGAAGGAAGCATCACATAGAACTCCAGAGGACCTCCCCTCATCGACTTAGACATGTACATTATGCCCTCCATACCCAAGACATTGGCGATCTCGTGCGGGTCTGCAACGACTGCTCCTGTACCATGAGGTACGACCGCTCTAGCATACTGAAGTGGCATCACCATTGAGGACTCCACGTGAACATGACCATCGATGAAAGACGGTGCAACGTATTTGCCCTTGAGATCGACAACATTACTGCCCACGTACTTGCCAATGCCTGCAATATAGCCGTCATGGATAGCAAGGTCTCCTTTGTCTATGTCCCCCGTGAATACGTTTACAACAGACGCATTCTTGAGAACAAGATCTGCTCGAGTTCGTCCCGCAGCGACGTCAATCATTTGGTCCAGCGGATAATCCAGACGAGGCGCAAACATGGATTGTCACTCCCGAAGAGAAGTGGATTCGGAGATGAAAAGGGTTTCTCAACTCCCTATCATGAACGCTACCTTCGTCCTTGTTCTTCGGCTACCCTGATTCCTATTGAACTACATTTCTATAGTGAGTTTATACCTATGACCGATCACGGATCTATATGCAAGGTTTGTGGCTCTGAGATTCTTACTCATTGCCGACCTAAGCTCTCGCGTTTTATGAACCCGGGTGGGTCCCCCTCTTCGCTTCATTTTTAACCAAGAATGTTTCGGGGCCTACCTGAGAACTGAATCTTGGCCATCTGGCCATTCAGAACTCAACACAGCTTAGGAGATACGACGTAATGTCGTGGTTCCAGAAACACCCAATAAGGAAGGACTCGAAGAGTATAGCCCTTCTTGCCGTCTTCGTTGCGATGGTTGTTGCCTTGGAAGTCTACCCCATAGTGGGTGTAACTGACATTGGTGTCCCAGGCGATTTCACGATTGACTGGACAGGGATTCCCATCGTCATCATCTTTCTTGGTTTGGGAATCGTCTATTCTATGGTCGCAGTGGCGGCTATGTGGATGGCGATCGCCTACCGGAACTTCGTCGGAGCGGCCTTCAAGGGGTTCGCTGAGTTCTACACGATTGTTGGGTTGCTGGCTGCAAAGTTACTCACGATGAGATATGACATGAGCAGGATGGTACGCCTTACACTATATCTGGTGTTTGGAGTGACGTTCAGAATTGTGGGGATGTTCATCACGAATATCTATCTCATTCAGAGCTTCTTCGGTGTGCCATTTGAAGATGCAGTGATTGGATCTGTCTTTTATGTCATTCCGAATATAGTACAGGCAGTCATCAATATAGTGGGCGGAGTTGTGCTTTATCACCTGATCCCCGAGAATTTGGCACTTCAGGCGGGCCTAGGGGATGACGCCGTCAGCGCGTCTTCTAGGGTTGAGGAGCTTCCGTCGGCGGAGATTGAGGAATCTTCGCAGTTGAGTTCAGAGACAGAATATGACCAGAGTTGATCTGTTGACATGACCGTCAGAGAACTCACAATAGTGCCAATTCGGGAGGTCCCCCTCATACAGCAGGGCGAAGACCTCCCATCTGTTTTACTTCGAGTACTCCAAACAGGCGACTTCCAGCCTCAGCATGGAGATATCCTCGTGGTGACCCACTCTATTGTGTCGATTGCCGAAGGATGCGTCTTTCGCAAGTCAGACATCCAGCTCTCTGAAGAGAGCAA
>LRSK01000172.1 GCA_001563325.1 Candidatus Thorarchaeota archaeon SMTZ1-83 | reverse complement strand
CTTCATTGCCCTTGCAGTCTTTCCGACCGCACTAGGACACTCTGTCAACAACTATCTCTTGACTTTGGTGCCCGCATATGTAGTGTCATCTGCCGTTCTAGGAGAGCCAATTGGAGCCACCCTACTTGCAATGGCCTTCTTGGGCGAAGTACCGGCCCCGCTGACCCTCTTAGGATTTGGTGTCATACTTGTGGGGATTGCTCTTGTCCTGCAGGACATCGCTTCCAAAGAACGGTCTTCCAGACTACCCCTTGATGACTCCGATGGGACGTAGTCTGACAACCTTCGTGGCAATTCCAACAGCATCAGAGACCCTGACGACCTCGTCAACGTCCTTGTAGGCACCTGGTGCTTCTTCAGCAATGACTACCGCTTTGGGCGATTTTACAATGATGCCCTCGCCAGCTAGTCGACTCTGAACCTCCTTCCCGAAGAACTGCTTCTTTGCTCTCGTCCTACTCATGAACCGCCCCGCGCCGTGTGCTGTTGAACCGAATGTCAATTCCATGCTCTTCGGGCTTCCGACCAGAATGTAGGACGCTGTTCCCATGGTGCCGGGAATCAACACTGGCTGTCCTATACTCTTGTACTCAGCAGGGGTCTCGGGATGTCCTGCAGGAAACGCTCTTGTTGCGCCCTTGCGGTGAACGACGACCTTCCTTCTCTTTCCTTCGATATCATGTTCCTCGACCTTGCCCATATTGTGGGCAACGTCATAGATTAGATTCATCCCCAAGTCTTCAGCTGATTGACCCATGACCTTGGAGAAGGTCTCTCTAGTCCAATGCATCATGGCTTGTCTATTCGCCCAAGCGTAGTTCGCAGCTGCACTCATGGCTCCCAGATACGCTTGTCCCTCTGGGGAAGTCGTTGGCGCGCTGCACAACTCTCTGTCCGGGACTTGGACGTTATACTTTCTCATAGCCTGTGTCATCGTCTTGATATAGTCACCACAGACTTGGTGGCCCAACCCTCTTGATCCGCTGTGTATCATGACAGTGACCTGACCTTTTCTGTCGATGCCCATGGCTCTAGCCGCTACTTCGTCATAGATTGCATCAACTGTCTGTATCTCAAGAAAGTGGTTTCCGGAGCCCAATGTTCCAACCTGCCCCATTCCCCTCTTCTTGGCATGCGGCGACACCTTGGATGCATCGGCGAGCTCAAGAGTGCCCCTCGCTTCGATGTGATCCAAATCCTCCTCCCAGCCGTATCCTCGTTCTACAGCCCATTCAGCGCCCCTGGTGAGAACCTCATCAACGCCTCTTGGTTCGTGAAGCGATATCTTCCCTACGCGTCCAACACCGGTTGGGACCTCATCAAAAAGCCGATCGATGAGTTCCCTGATCTTGGGTCGCACATCTTTCTCGTCAAGATTTGTCGCTAAGACTCGTACTCCACAGTTGATGTCATAGCCAACACCTCCGGGAGATATCACGCCATTCTCATAGTCCGTTGCGGCAACTCCGCCAATTGGGAATCCATAGCCCTGATGACCATCAGGCAGAATAGTACTGTGCGAGTAGATTCCAGGTAGACAAGCTACGTTTGCTCCCTGCACGAAGGTCTTGTCCTGTTTCATCTTCTGGAAGAGTGCGTCAGAAGCATAGATCTTCACCGGCACGGTCATGCAGTCGATTGTGCCCTTTGGGATTTCGTACAGATTCTCGGACAACTTCCTAGCTTGCAAAGTCAGACACTCCCTCAGACTGGATGTTTTTTCGCATCTGCTATAAGGCTTGTGAAGAGTAAAGAACGTGAGTCTTTATTACTCGTTTGCTGTGTGTAACATGGGCCACGGGCCACAAGGGAAATGGAGGCGATGTACCAGGTGCGCGAGATGCGTCTGACTGCAATGGTAACAACCCATGGCTGAAGTTGTAAGGTCAAGCAGGATGACCTCTCTCGTCTTCTGGAGAATGCAGGCCTGGCAACTGAGGATGCACTCTGCAAAGGAGAGATAGGCGACGATGCTGTGGTTCGTATAATCAATGATCAAGTCGCCCTAGTCGAGAACGTTGACATATTCACACCCATCCATGACGATCCCCATATTCAAGGTGAGATTGTTGCTTGCAATGCGACCAACGATGTGTTTGCAATGGGCGCCACGGGGATAGTTTCACTTCAGGCCTTTATTGGCTACCCCGAGGATATGGATGAAGAGATTGTCGTTGGCGTTCTCAAGGGAATGAATGACTTCATGATGCAATTCGGTTCCAGAGTGACAGGCGGCCAGACTATTAGGAATCCGATACCCGTCTTCGGAGGCATTTGTCTTGGTGTTGCTCACCCTGATGATATCGTCTATTCAAGGGGCGCGCAACCTGGTAATGCAATCCTGTTGACGAAACCATTAGGGATTCAGCCTGCGATGAGATCCTACCGGGATTTGCAGGACGAGAAGCGAGAGGCTCTCCTTGAGAGATTCCAGGAGTCTGAGCTCCGAACAATGCAAGAGACCGCCGTTCGAGTGATGACTCATAGCAATCGGGTGGTCGCTCTGGCAATGAAACGAGTGGGCGTCAACGCTGCAACTGATGTAACTGGTTTCGGTCTGATTGGTCACGCAGACAATGTGGCCTCTCAGAGTGGTGTCGACGTCGTGATTGAGGAAGTTCCAGTCATCAGGGGCACACTTGAACTGGCGAAGTTCTTTGGCCACAGGCTGGACCAAGGACTAGCAGCCGAAACTGCTGGTGGAATGCTTGTGTTCCTGCAACCTGACAAGGTCGAAGAATTCCAAGAGGTCATGAGATTACACGATCTTCCCTGCTGGACCATTGGTAGGACAGAGAAGCCACGGGCCACGCCGGCGGCTCGGCTGGCCGAAGGTGTGAAGTTTGTCGAGACCGCGTTCCCGTGAGAGCAATCTGAAACCTAACGGATAGATGCTCGAGGACTGCCGCTGCGAGCGGCCGGTCTCCTTGTATTCATTGAACATTCTCTTGAGTTTGAAATGCGTTACCTTGAATGTAATACGGCAAACCATTTATCATTCAGAGGTTTACAGTGGAATCAGCTCTCAGCAGAGAAGAACGCAGGTGCAATCGCATGAAGATCATTGTTACTGGGCCTTACGAGTCTGGGAAGAGTCTAATGGTGCATCAAATAACGGATGGTGCATGCATCAACATCGAACGTAGTGGCACAACAATTGCGATGGACCACGGAATGGCCAACGTAAGTGGCATGAGCGTATTCCTGTTTGGAACACCAGGTCTGCTCAGGTTCAGGACTATTCGTAAGATTCTGAGTGAGGGGGCAGACGGAATCATCTTTGTTGTTGACTCGGCGGATCCGGAGTCTGATGCGCGAGCAAAGCTGTTCTTCAGAGAGATTGCTTTCTTTTTGCCAGGAGTGCCTTGTGTTGTTGCGGCCAACAAACAAGACATTTCCAACGCACGTCCAGTCGATCAGCTTAGGAAGAACATGCGATTTCTGGCTGGTCAGGCAGTCATGCCTTGTTCTGCTGAAACCGGTGAGAATGTCGATAGAGTGCTCCGAACCTTGCTCTTCCTATCTATGATGCAATGGAGCTCTGTCTTCTCTAGGTTTGCTGAGTATAGTGGTTCTTCTAATGGCCTGAAGAAGCTCATGAAAGGTCTCAATGTTAGTCGTGAACAGGCAGTGGGATATCTTCGTAGGTTTGAGTTGCGCAAGTTGCTAGAGGTACAAGTCGGGGACGAACAGTTCGTGGTGAAGGATTCTGTTAGGTCACTGCTCGAAGATCCCAATCTGATAATGGCACCGTGACGGATGCGCAGAAAGGCTCAAAAGCGAGATGTCATGCCTCAGCTGATATCTGGAGATGTGTACCCTTTGAGTGAGGAAGAAGCATCATTTGACGACATGGACCCTGCTGAGATGCTTGAGCAGGCATCCCAAGCGCTTGAAGCCGGCGAGAAGGATGTTGCGGCGAAGATACTGAACGCGGTCGGCAACGTATACATGGGGGTGGCAGAGTATGAAGAAGCCCTCAAATGCTTCGAGCAGTCTCTGAAGATCTACAAGGAACTCAAGGATGAAACTGGCGTTGGAGATGCTCTGTATAACCTTGGAGTCGCTCAGATAAACTTGGAGCAATGGGCTGATGCTGCTGAAACCTGTCAAACGGCAATGAAGATGTTTGAGAAAGTGTCGAACCAAGATGGCGCAGCCGATGCCATGTATGCCCTGGCTCTTGCAAAACATGGTCTTGGAGAGTTCGATGGGGCACTCACATATTTCAAGAAGGCTCAAAAGGCCTACAAGTCGGTCGATAATCAACAGGGTGTTGCGAGCACAATAATGGATGTTGGCAACGCCTATGCAGACAAAGAGGATTGGGAAGCGGCCGAAAAGGAGTTCAAGAAGGCTCTCAAGATCTACAGAGAGATTGATGACAAGGCTGGAGTTGCGGATGCCCTCTCATTGCTAGGGGACATCGCAGAAATGAACGACAATCAGAAGAAGTCTGCAGAGTACTTCGTGGAAGCTGCACAGTCTTACTTGGATGCCGATATGACAGACTTTAGTCGAGAGGTAATTGAGCGGGCAGAACAGAAGCTCTGGGATTTGTCGAGGTCTACCCGACGGAGACTGAGGGGCCCGATTGATGACATAATCGATGCCCTACCTGAGAAAGAAGAGATGGAGGACCTCGACGAGGATTTCGACGAAAGCATGCTTGATGACATTGAGTAGTTGAGAATCCACATCGATACTCTGTTTACTTATTAATAGGAGCACGTTCTTACATTAGACTGCCCGAGAAAGCTTGATTTGCTTCAACTTGACAGGTTTTGCATTCAGATGAAGGAGTGCAGTGATTGACATCTAGATCGCAGAAACCTCTCTCCATTCTCCTTGTGACATTGCTTTTGGCATCTCTTGTTACTCCACTGATGCCTGCAGGCTCGCTGCATGGGCGCGAATCCAACAGGGTACACTTGGACCCTGACTGCGCATCAGCAGGGCTCCCGGATGAATTCACAGCACTCCGTAGGGCGACTTTTGTCTACAATGACCCCTCATCATACATGGATGACTTCGCATACATGGCAGCCGTTCCCACTTCGGTCTTCTTCCATGGTGGGGCGCAGTACGTTT
>LRSK01000171.1 GCA_001563325.1 Candidatus Thorarchaeota archaeon SMTZ1-83 | reverse complement strand
TGAAGCGTGCTACCAGAACCTGTCTTCGAAATGTACTTTCACATTCGGAAGAGTCAGGTAGATGACTGAGATGAGGCTGAGAAATGCACCAGGCACATTCCAGCTTGTCATGTATAGGAAGATTGCGGCGAGATTGAAAATGACTGCCAGATTCCATGCCTGCGCGTCTCGGTTCCAGATACGGAACGCAAGCAAGAAGGCAATGAGTGCCAGAATGACACCAATGCCAGCAGTCCAATCCTCCCAAATGTAGTACGAAATGGCTCCGACTATGAGTCCAGTAATTGCATCCAGTAGCACAAGATACCCTGCGATTGTAACTTCGCGAGGTCTTGCTCCGACCGGTCCGGCATCTGCCATCGGAATCTCTGTCACGATAATCACTAAACCTTGCGACAGATGCTAGGCATCTAATTATTCTTTCGTCTGGCGGACTTTATTCATTCTGGGGCCTATTCCTCCTCTTCTTCGTATTCCTCGAGCACTGACCAAGGTGGCGCATATGTCATGGATTCTAGGTCTCTCTGCTGTAACTCGAGCGTTTCAATCTCAGCCAATCTCTTTCGCAGTGTATACGACTTCGCTCCCTCCCACCACAGGTACGCGCTAAGGTCTTTTGAAAACTCTCCTTGGTATCTTCCACAGGTGCCACCACAGAAGACCTTGTCCTTGCGAATCTCAAGCATTCCCCCACACCACTTGCACACCGCTTCTCTATCATGGGCATGAATGCGTCCTTTGATCAAACGTACAAACAGAATGGTGCCATCAAAGTTGCAGACACCCCAATCATTTCTCTTCTGGATGGTCTTCTTCCAGAGTTCTCCTGTTGGCAGTTGAGTCTTCTTGGTCTTCGATTTCTTCTTTCCAGAAGACTCGTCAAAGTCAGTGAGTCGGGTCTGCACAGTGTGCCTCATATCTCACTGTGCCAGTGTCTTGCTGATAAACACGTATGTTGGCTATCCCGAAAGTTCATCAATAAGGCCCATCATCCATTCATCAAACGGCTTCTTCTTAGACCATGTTTCCTCGAAGGGAGTCAATACGAGCTCCCCATTCACCTCTCCAACCATTCCTCCATGTCTTCCGCCTAGGAGACATTCGACTGCAAATGCTCCCAGGCGTGTGCCGAGAATCCGGTCAAGATGAGTAGGATTTCCACCGCGCTGGATATAACCTAGAACCGATACCCTGCACTTGTCTCCCACACGCTCTGACAGCTCCTGAGCAATCGCATTCGCATTCCCCAGTTCGTCACCCTCAGCGACTACAACCAAGACACTAGATTTCGTTCTCTGCCTCGCCTCTATTACTTTCTCGGCCAAGTCCTCAATCTTTGTTGGAGTTTCCGGAATCACTATTGCTGATGCCCCAGTTGCAATGCCTACATGGACCGCAATGAAACCGGAGTGGCGACCCATCACCTCAACTAGAAAGATACGGTGGAATGCCTCTGCTGTATCTCGTATCTTGTCCAAAGCCTCCAGTGCATTATTGATAGCTGTGTCAAACCCAATTGTGTAGTCAGTCCCATAGAGGTCATTGTCGATAGTCCCTGGTAGCCCCAAGAGTCGACCTTTCCAATGATTGCTGAGGGCGGCAAGACCGCGCATAGTGCCATCTCCACCAATTGCGATCAGTGCATCAATCCCGCGCTTGTCGAGTATTGCTGCTGCTCTCTTCTGGCCCTCCTCGGTTCTGAACTCCTCAGATCTTCCGGTCGTCAGAAAAGTCCCACCCCTATGAAGGATTCTAGAAACAGACCGTGAGTTTAGTTCATGGATTTGCTCATTGAGTATCCCTTGGAACCCACCGAATATTCCAAAAACGCTGCAGTTTCTCCGTAACCCAATCCTAGTGATTGCACGAATGGCTGCGTTCATTCCTGGACCGTCGCCACCACTAGTTAGAACTCCGACTCTCATGTGGTCACACATGTGATTTGACAAATAAAAAGAGTAGTAGTCGTAGACTACATTCCAGCCCTATCTCTGAAGTACATCAAATAGTCGGTACCGGGGACATCCTTCTTGAGGATTCCGAGAGCCATGGCGAGTTGCCCTCTGTGATGTGTTGTGTGGAGCAGGTATTGAAGGTAGAAATCCATCAGCTCAACCTCAAACGGCTCTTTCGAGATGTGAGGAACCTCAATGGTTCCCTGAGGGATCTCTCTTATGATGGAACTCAGTCTGTGGTCGAGCTGGTTCCACTCGTCAAGCAGCTCGAGCTTCGAAGCTGTCCCAATCCAATCGTATACGCTTTGGTCCTCTGACTCGTCAGCCAAGAGAAAGCAAGTTGCCAGGGCAATTACAATGTGTGTACAGATGGATCTGACACTGTTCTTCCCTACGACCTCCTTGGTGTATTCCTTCTCAGGGAGCTCTTCCACAATCTGCCTCATTCTACTTCCTGACCAGAGATGGTATTCGGCCAAGTGTTTGAAGGTCATAGCAATCCCTCCGTGCTGTTCGTGTGCTAGGGCACGAAGGGGTTCTTAATGATTCCTTTGTCTCTTCCTCTAAACCAGACCTCTGACTCTGAGGAAGACTAGGAGCGGCGCCGCGATTATCAAGCTTCCAAGCAGAACCACGACGAAAGCCAAGGGTTCGTTAGCCAGAGGTAGAGTAACATTCATCCCAAAGATTGAAGCAATGAGTGTTGGTACACTTACCAGGAGAGAGATTGACGTTAGCGTCTTCATCACCGTATTGAGGTTGTGTCCGACAATGCTGTCATATTCCTTCATAGCATTGTCAATCAGTTCTCTGTAGATAGCACTGAGTTCCAATTGCTGCTGCAGGTCTACCTCTAGCTCCTCTAGCCTGTCTTCGTCAAGCAACAGGTGTCCGAAACTCTGCAACCTCTTCATTCGGCGGAGTACCTTCATGTTTGACTTGAGAGCAGCCTCCATGAATATGGCATCTCGAGAGAGCTGGAAGAACCGGTCAAGTTGGGAAGGGTAAATCTCTCTAAGAATCCTATCTTCTATTTCGTTGATCGTTGCTTCAACAATGTCGAGCGTTGTTTCAAAGGAGTGAATCACAATCTCCCAGAGGTTGTAGATTGCACCGCTCACAGTGGTCGTACGTTTCAGAACTCCCTTCAATCTCCTCTTTCGAAGGGGTATCTCAGCGTTCTGTATGACGATGATGTCACGACCATTCGAGAAGATGCCAATAGGATTGGTCGAAAACTCTCTATCTGCGCGCTCTAGGTCTACTGGAACGCGGAGAACTATCATGATGAACTTGTCTTCAACCTGAAGTCTTGGGCGCTCGTCAAGATCCTGTAGGTCTTGCAGGTCCTCCAAGTCGACTTCGAATTTCTGTGATAGCTCTGCAAGAATGTCAGGCCATATCCCAACAACCTGGATGAGGAGAGGTTCGTCTGGTGCGCTCTGCAGGTCTTGATACTCTATTCCTGACTCCAATGCAGTGATTGTAAGCTTGCTGGCATCTGGTTTTTCTGCTATCGTCATCGAGCTCACCCTTATCCAGTTTATTTCACCTCGTTTTCGATGTGTGTGTTACACATGAGTGGTTCTAATCTGCACGAACCTCAGAACGCAGTTGGCTATAGAAACCTCGGGCATGTAACTCTCGCTGTTGGTCCTTTTAGGGTTTTCCGCCTGGGTAGCCTTATTGTGGGTCCTTGTTGTGATGCTAGATGACCACACTCTCTACCTCTACCTTGCGTTCCCTCTGACTCAAGGTAGTTGAGAGCATCTTTTTTCCACCATAGAGCTCAGCCTCGGGGAGACCCCTGTAGAGAGCATCAGCTATCCTTGCCATGGCATCGGCCTTCATTATGCCCGAGCCACTTGCTCCGTTTAGTACCAAGACGCCATTCTCTAGGTAGACATACGGTATAGCATCAGGACTGTAGCTGTATCCGCCGGCCCAGCTACCTGTCGGTCGAGCCCCCTCGAATGCTGGGAAGTACTTGGACAGAACTGGGTACACACTGTTCTCGTAGTAGGCGCTCTCAGGATTGCTATAGTGTTCGGGCTGTACGTAATCGTAACTGCGACCGAGTTTGTCTCCGCATCCTATCCAGAACCCTCTTTCTTGTAGCTGAGGTCTGAAGTAAAGTCCAGCTGATGGCAGGATTGTGAAGGGCACCGTGTTAAGGTCATTGAAACCCTTTGTGTCCAAGAGCTCATTAAGGCCTTGCTTTCGTTCTGCGTGAACGACGAAGATATGCCTCTTTTTCGCCTTCGTCCTGCTGTCCATGCCAATCGGGTCAAGGAGCTCATTGGCCCATGCTCCAGTAGCCAGTACGACGACGTCTGCTCGAAGTGTTTCTTCCTTTGTCTTGACTCCATTGACCTTCTTGTTCTGCCAGACAAATGGTTCTCCCGGCACGTCGAGTTTCGGGACGGATTCAAGGAGAAGGCTTTCTACATCGACACCGAACCGAGGCTTGCAGTTGCATAGCTTCTTGAACTCTTCAAGATAGTACTCCACGAGACGTGTCGGATCCAACGCTCCACAGTCCCCTCCGAATAAGCCGTAGCAGACCTCCTTCAAATTCATGAGTTCGGCTTCTTCATCGCTTGAGAAGTCAGTATTGAGTCCGGGCATCATGTCTTTCAGCTGTTTCTTGTCATACACCTTGTTGTGGACTCCTGATGCATTCATTCGTTGAATCCACATCTTGACGCTCTCGCTGTTGAACTGCGAGTCACTGAGAAGCCATAGATAGCCTATCTTCTCAAACATGAGTTCGTAGCCAATGTCTTCCTGTACGTGCTCAAAGTACTTGATTGACGTGTCTGTGAGGAGCTGGTTTGTCGAAGATGCAAACATGTTTCTGACAGCCGCTGCGCTCATAGCGGTATTGGCCTGTCCTGCGGCAGACAGTCTATCTACTAAGAGGATGGTCTTGTCAGGGCTGTTTTTCTGAAGGTAGTATGCCACAGCAACTCCAATTACGCCTGCGCCAACAACGATAATGTCGAAAGATTCCTCGCCAGACATATGAGTTACCTCCGTGCGACGTCCGCGGAGAACGCAGACGGACTAAAACATTTTACCCTACACCTCTGGGGCTACCAAGGGTGCTCAAATCTTGAGGATCACTCGAGGCATCAGACGTGCCACGACGCTGCATAGTTTCAGTTCAACTGCTTTCCAGAGAACCTCCTGTCCTCTATAGGTGAACTCCAATTCCCGGGGATTTGAAAAGACCTTCTCGGATTCCTGTCCTGTAGCGTGCTCTGCCACATAGTATCTTGTCCCTGACTTGGTTTCCATGACTCTCTTGATGCCTAGCATGCTAGGGTACTTGTATCCCCCTCCATGAGGAAGGATATTGGCTTTGAGAAGTCTGTCCTTCACAGCGTGCTTCTCCGATCTCTTCGTGAAACCTAGCTGTTCGATTGCCTCCTCGCTCAAATTCTCATTCCCTATAGCGAGATAGGCCGGAAGGTCGGACCTCAGCGTGATGGGGAGTATCCTGTTATCGGGGTCATTCGTATCTTGGCATCCAAGGATGTGTGAGTTCATGTTGAGAAGCCCTTGGTGAATTGGATTCGAGATCTCTGTGAATTCTTCGAACAGTAGTTCTGCGGCCCTTCTCCTCTTCTTCCTACTCAGTTCGCAGGCGAAATCGTTGAGTTCCATATACCTCGAAGCATCAGCTCCTGTAAGTATCTGAATTGGTCCAAACGGTGTTTCGACCACTTCAAGCGTTTCTTTGAGAAGTCTGCTCTTGTGGGCGTAGAGGCCAAAGCCAAACTTACTTTCGTTGTCACCTTTGAGCTCAGGGACTGATCCGTGAATGACAAAGACGTAACGACTTGGGTAACTGAAGTCTTCTGACAAGGGTCGTACTTCGTAAATGTCGATGAAGTGATTCCCGGCGGCGAAGTCCCACTCGATTTGGATGCCATCTATCACCTCATCGCTGGTCAAAACCGAATTGATGTGGTCCAAGAGTTCGTCCATTGTAGGGGCTTCCTCCAGACCCCCGACCAACATTCCACATGCATTCGGCATGGAATCAAGGACAATCAGCTTCTCGGTACCATTTCCCCACGACAGCTTCCCACCATACCCAAAGCCGCTATGCCACCTCCGGACGTTTCGAGTAATCGTAGCGTCAGGTGCGCCTACGAAGGTAGCTGACGGGCTTTGTCCATTAGTATGCTGCATGTGATGCAATTTGGCCAATCCGTATTTCATGTTGGCTCTACATAGAAAGTCGGCAGCGTCCTGAAGTCCCATTGAGAAGATGTGTGCTGATGCTCGCTTCAACTTCTCTTCTTTAGACATCGCTTCGTAACTAGTCATTGGCGAATCCCACCTCTTCGTTCTATACTAGCTCCTCCTTCTCGAAGATGTGTTCTATAGATGCCATTCTCGAAGACAGACGATCCTCCAAAACGAACATGAAGTCCATGAGTTCCCTGTGAAGATCGTCGCCTAGGTCCCGACTATAATCGAAATTGAGCTTCTCGTAGTCCTCTTTTCGTTTGTCCATATACTTAGTCATTATGTGCTCCATACTACCTGTCTTACCGATGAAACCTCTCAGGAGACCCATCAGACCCAGTCTATCCAGAGTGTCTGCGTCATAGACAATCTTTTCTTCAGGGGTCTCTGGCGGTATCTTTGATGTCGGTGTGTGTCTGATGACAACGCGAGCTATCGTGTCTCTTGTTGACTCGTCAATCTTGAGACCATCAAGGTACTCCTCTGCCAGCGTACCTCCGAACAGACCATGGATATGAGCGAAGACTCGGTTCGTCTTTCCAATATCGTGTAGGAGTGCTCCGGCTATTGTGACGAACGGGTCAACCGCCTCCTCGATGTTTTTCGCAATCTGAATTGCGTAACGACAGACAGTAAGGACATGTGAGTAGTCGTGGGAGTCACTTTCCGCATGGGCCGCCCTGACGAATTCCTGCATTGTCAGAAGTGTTTCTATCTCCTGACTACTCAGTTGACGTGAGAAGACCATCTCAGTTCGGTTAGCTTCCGTTTCAATCCTGTTAAAGGTTCGTAATTCGAAGAAACCTTCGTTAGTAAAGGTCCCAAGTCATTTCACCGCAACTATGATAAAGACATGTACTCGCACGGGCCACTGAATGTGAGCACCAATGACTGACGCAGAGTCTGCAGGCGAGGATGTGGAAATGGAGTTGGTTGGCGGGACTTCTGCTACCAAACAGTATGCAATTGGAGTCATCCTGGCCGCAGTATATGGTGTGAGTGCACTCATCCCAATAAGCGCATTCCTTGGTTCAGCGGGTCCACTTGCTCAGCTCACGCTGACGATCTGTATCGCACCATTGTTTGGGATTCTCTTGGGACCGACACGCGGATTCATCTTTGGCTTCATAGGCGGAGTCATCACTGCGTTTTTACCTGGAGTCGCCCTGTTTGTCCCCACAGTGATTCTGGGCCCTGCTGTGTCTGGTCTACTGAGTGGACTCTGCCTTAAATCACACACCACCCTCAGATCGATTCGCATCCCAGGGCCTCTCTTGACTGCACTGTACCTCTCTATCATAATGATATTGTACCTGGTTCCGAATTACGGTGCTTGGTGGTTTATGGTCTACTATGCTCTGGCCGCATTAGTAGCAGTTTCTCTCCAATTCGAAGAATTCAGATTCGATGCTGGCAAAAGAGGCTACAGGCGATTCCTTCAGCTAATTCCACTTGCCTTGATTGGCACAATCACAGACTTCTCAATGATGACCATGGGAGCAGTCTACATACTCATGATACCTGCCGAGGTATTTGGTTTCGGGATCTTCCCATTCATGCTAGCAGAAAGGGGCGCGGCTACAATTATCAGCGCCATAGTGGCGACAGTAGTTCTCTCGACATTCAAGGATGTTTTCCCGAGTAGTCGATGAAGAAACCTTCCCGTCTTGAGGGGATTCAAGTCTAAACAAGTGCCATCCAGATGAACCATAGTCCGAGAATGACCTGGAACAAGCCGATTCCGACATTGACCCAGTTGATTCCTCGCGGCCTCACAGACCTTGCAGCTTTATCAGAACCAAGTGTGAGAACTGCTCCGAACATCAAGTCTGTCGAGATGTGGGTCACGTACACAAGCGCCCCTGCCAAAAAGACAGTCCCGATGCCGAGTTGGAGCTCCGCCACAAGGATAGTGACACTGGATAACCCGATTGCAAACCACCACACCAAAAAGTAGGGGGACAGTATGCTCACGATTGCACCTTGTGCTGTGGCCTCGATGACAGTGTACGCCGTGCTTTCGGTTCTTTCTTCTGCAGACCCTTCCCCCTGTTTGATTTTGTAGTCACGAAGAGCCAGGAGGCCAAATAGAATTACCACGACCCCTCCGAATCCTGCTATGAGATCTATTGTGAATTGGGTCAGATCCAACGCCTGAACTCCAACGATGATTGCCGCGACGATTCCGAGCTCGACAATCGAGTGTCCCACCATTGGCAGTATTCCATGTAGCCTTCCTCTTCTACTAGCCTGCATCACTACCGCAGCTGAAAGTGGACCGGGAGCGAGTGCTCCGGTAAGAGAAACCAGCCACCAGAATGCTAGGACTTCGAAGACTGCCATGTGATCACTCGGTTTCTAGCGATGAGCGCACCCAAAAACCTTGATGTACCACTCGAAAACGAAGATACATGTAACACGTGTATTACAAATCGCCTAAGAACGCGCTTCTAGAAATCCTTAAGAGTTGTCCAATGGGAGGCGAGTGTAATCTCGGAGCGGTCCCTCAGTGAAGCAGGTTCAGATTGTAGTGCCCTTCGACAAGACGGAGGCTGTCTACGACTTCATTCTTGATGTTCTTGCGGTCAAGAACATCATGAAGTTCACATCAGACAATGCACACCTACTACAATTCAGAATCCCTGATGAAGCTGCTAGTGAAACGATGGAGAAGCTGAAGTCCCGTGGTGTAGGAGTTGAGTATGGGTTCATTGACATTCTGGACCTGAAGGCTTCTCTCCCTAGGGGGACTGAAGAGGTCAAGGAAGCCACTCTGCAGAGAGAGGCGACGCTCGCCGTTGAAGAAATCTATGAGAACGTCAAGGATCTCTCTTCATTGAGCTTTGACTTCATTGCGTTCACGATTTTTGCAGCCGTAATGGCCGGTTTTGGACTTGTCCAGAACAACGTCACCATCATTGTCGCTTCGATGCTACTATCCCCTCTGATGGGCCCGATGTTGGGGGTCGCTCTTGGATACGTTGTTCAAGATAGGAATCTGTTCGTCAAGGGGACGGTGAACGAACTCATATCTCTTGGTCTCTCCCTCGCTGTTGGATTTGTGCTAGCACTCTTGCTCGCACTTCTCGACCCAAGTGTGATGACCCTGGTTCAGGATGACTTCAACAACGGTGTCGTAACTGAAATCACTCGGAGAGGAGGTCTTGGTATTCTCCCACTTCCGTTCTCGTCTATAGATATAGGAGTCGCTATCTTCTCTGGTGCTGCAGTGGCGATCTCCGTCACAAAGGGTGACATGTCTTCGTTGGTTGGAGTTGCTATCTCAGCTGCCCTGATGCCCCCTGCAGTGAATGCCTCTCTTATGGTCGTGCTAGGTGCCCTGACTGGCTCAGCCGTTGGTGTCACTATTGGCGTGAACTCGTTCCTACTATTGGCCATGAACATCGTTCTCATTGACATTGCAGCGATCATAATGTTCCGTGTCAAGAGGCTCACAGTGATTGCCGACAAGTCAGCCACTTGGACTGCAGTAACCGAATTCAGACAGACTCGGTCTGCGAGCCTCTATCATGTCACATCCGAGAATCAGGCCGGTGCTGCAGCGAAGTTCACTCCTGCTCCGACAACCGCAACGGAAGCCGCAGAGGAAGACAAATCTACCGAAGGCAAGGCGTCATAGGACAGCATTGGGTCCCAGACTAGGTTTTAGTAATACTCGGATTCTAGAGGGCTTTCCCACTTTAGTCCTGACTGGGAGAAAGCTCCATGGCTGCGAATGGGACGAAGAACAAGCTGATCAAGGGTCTGACAGAGCACGACATTCTCACTTTTGAGGAGGAGAAGATGAGATATCAACGCAGACAGGGTCGGAAGGTGACCGACCTCGAGTTTCTAAGGTATCTCCTGATGTACGCCTCCCGTCCAGTGATATCGGCAAAAGAAGGTGTTTCAAGGGGCTTCATAACGGGCCATGGGCCCAGATACGAGAAGGGTGACAAGATTCTTGGCAGAAGCGCCAGGAGCCGGTAGAGTGGATGGTTTCTAGCCTCTATCGATAGAATCTGACCAGAAACTCCTTGAAGTACGGGCACAGACTACCCATCCAGAAGAGGTTCCCGAAGCAGTCCTTGTTTAGTGATTTGCGCTCAACTCGACACTCGAAGTTGCGCTCACCATCGAAGAACACGCAGAGATCGCTCTCAATGGTTGGATCTTCGTAGATAGTCCTTCTGACATCTCTCATCGGGCCAGAATCAGTTGACTCAAGCCATCTTTCAGCAGACCCGATTATCTCCCCAATTGCCCTTGATAGCTCCTCGCTCGGAGCATCCTCCATGAACCACATGGTGACAAGCTCGCTTACATCCGCGTTGAAGGCCGCCAATGGGTATCCAATGTCGGTCGAAACTTCCTTAGCTCGACGGTAGATACTGATGGCATCATCGAAGTTCCCAGCCATGAAGTTCGCGTCGCCCGCCAAGAAGAGGGTGAGTACGAGCAGCTTCTTCATCCCTGCACCGTCTGCCAAGTCAATGGCCTTATTGTACATACTGATTGCCGAATCCGTATTGCCTTTCCTGAGTTCAACGTCTCCGAGGTTCGCGGTTGCGATGGCGATGCCTCTCATGTATTCAGCTTCCTGGCTAATCTCTAGGGCCCGCCTGTTGTAGGTTTCCATCTGATCTATTTGACCAAGCGTGCGGTCAATTTCACCAACGTTGATGAGAGTTCCAGCCAAGCCTATTTGGTTGTTCAACTGCTGTTGAGTGATAAGCAACTCCTCAAACGTGTCCCGGGCCTCTTGGAGCTGACCTATGTTGAGCAACATCACTCCTTCAACATTCCTAGCATCCGTGACTCCCTGCAGGTAGCCCATACTCTCGAACTTCCTGATTACATGGCCTAGAATTGCTCTTGCCTTGTCATACTCGTATAGTTCCAGGAGAATCCTGGCCCGGTTGAAACTGATCTCTGTGAGAGCAAGACTGTGGTTCAGGTGCTTCGCTGTATCTTCCGCCGAATCAAGGCGAATCAATGCCTCTTCACGAGAAATGGACTTGCTTGCGGCATAAGCAAGGACTATGCGTGCCCGCAGCAGTGCTGCTTGGACCATCGTTCGAATGGCTTGGTCCTTTGCTGAAACTATTGTCACCTTATCTATGCTCTCGGTGGCAATTTCCGTGGCATGGTCCGCGTACCCCAAGTCAATTAGAATGGAAGCAAGCTCCCCCGACAACTCAGCAAACACGATGTATTCCTTTGCCTGCCACGCCTGATTGGTTACGTTGCGGAGATTATTCAGCCATCTTGGGTCCAAGCTTTGCCGAGTGTACGCGGCAGCTGCGTAGCCCCTAGAAGCCAAGTTGGATGAACCCCTCGCCAGCAACTGGTTGTAGCCGTACTTCCCTCTCAGGAAACTGGCCTTGGCGCACATTGCGTGGAACGCTTTGCTTCTGTTCTTCCATTCTCCGCTCCCTACAAACTCCAGCAGGATGTCCGTAAAGAGTAGGAATGGGTCCTTGTTTGACCTTGCTTCAATTGACATTCTACTGGCTAGCTGCTCGATCTCAGAAGGCTCTAAGTCCTTCGAGTACATGGCGAACTCCGGAATGATCAATTTCTCCGTCAAGGTCAACTTATCTCAGCGCCTAGGCCTGGGTTTCCAATCGACTCTCGTTTCCAAAAACTGAGAGGCTGCATCAAAAGGCTTCTAACAAAACTGTTCGCGAAGTCCTTGTTTCGCATTCTCAGTTGCCGGCGTTCATGAGAGTCCATTGAGAAGGGTGTTTGCTGCTTTTTTGAAGATTACGCAGTGGTACGCAGTCTATTGTCAGGAGCTACCTTCCTTATCAAATCAATTAGGTCGTACATGCTGAAGGGCTTCTGAATGAATGCGCGCGCACCCGCGGCAAGCACCTTGTCACTGTAACCTTCCTCAATGTCTGCCACAGCAACGATTGCAACAGAGGCATCTACGTCAAGCAGGTCCTCGATGAGTCGCACGCTCTCTTCGTGAGACAGCTTGAGATCGAGAATGACGACATCTGGCTTCTTCCTGATGCAGGCGGTGAGTAGCTCTGTCCTATCCATAACCTCGTCGACAACTTGGAATCCCGCATCCTCCATGGCCATCTTTAGCAGGACCCTCAAGAAGGGAACATCGCCGCCTATTATTACTCCGAGGTTTGACCCGCCCGACAAGATACGTCACCTATGATGGCTACTTAGATTTACTTTGCCGGCCCTCAGTCAACTACCGCCTTCTCAACCAAGTCGAGCATGTGCCTGATTGTGACGGGCTTGAGTCCAAATGACTTGGCGCCTCCATTTAGTGCCTGGTCGCGCACATTGGCGTCTGCACTAATGAAGACAATCCGAGCGGCAGGTTCCATGTCCAGAATATCCTTCATGGCTTCGAGGCCGTCCTTGTTCGGCATGCGGTGGTCTAGAATGATCACTTCAGGCTTGGGATCCATGTTACGGAACTTGTTGACCGCCTCTTCTCCATCAAACGCATCTGCCACAACTTCGTGGCCTTTGATTGCAAAGACGTCCTTGTAAAGTCGGTGGAGTATTGCTTCGTCGTCAATGATGAAGATACTTACCATCCGCTTCTTCCACCTCTTGAACGTCTTTTTCTTTCCTCTGCATCAAGAATTCCTGAGGGCGGTCCAAGAGAAGGTCCATGAGACCCCTCTCTTCTTTGCTATGTGGTGTCCCTTTTGCTATCTCACCTCATTGGGGATATAAATGATATTAGGCTGGTGTCGGGATTCTCAACTCTCTTGGCCTATTCCCCTCAATCCGCGGTCCTGCTTTGAGGGATGGTCCTTACTAAATGGGTGTGTCTGACCACATGATCCGGCCGAAATTACGAAGATTCTTGGCATCCAGACAACCCGTTTCGTCCATGTCGATGCGTCGCCCCTGCATATTCACAATAGTGCACTTATCACTCAAACCATTACGATTTTTCGAACATAGCTTCCTTTTATCTACATCATCATACATCATAATAAATAAAAGGACCTCGAAATAGTATTCCTCTGCAATAACTGTCCATCACCAGAGAAGGGGAATGACTTCCAAGTGTCCAAGATCATGCGCCTGTCTGGTACCAAAATCCGGCCATGGTTATTGTTGGATTGCCAGACGGTTCCTCTAATACACCAACTAAGCTGTATTTGGTAGCTGAATACACTCATCGCCAAGGGTGACTATGACGGCTATCAGGCATACTCAAATACCGCGTATCACTACACTTTCCCGATGATAATCAGGGTTATTTGATGTCTTTCTGATGACATAGTTTGTGTAACACACTTCCTGAGTATGTAGGATTCTTTGAGGATACCTGGAAATAGTCCAGATGTGCTCCCAAGTTCTCAGACCCATGGACGTGGCCAAGTGGATCTTACCAGTTTGGCTATTCAATTGATTCCGTAATATTCCGCAACATTGCAAAATCGGCTAAGGTTGCGGAATCACTTGAAAACCATAAGCTGCTGCATGAAACTACCAAATAGATAGTAGATTATATTATAAAAATCGCTCAGCAGAATGAAGTTGTCGAAAAATCGAAAGGTTCACGTGAAGGCAACAGAAGAGGGCCTGTTGAGGGCATAGAAGTTGTGCTCTTGTGTCCTAGCGTTTACCAACCACAGGGGTCGTCCATAGTATCCTAAGGCCGGTTAGGGCTCTAGATCAAACGTATTACAAGGTACAATATACCTTAGAGGGCTTCGGAATTCGTACACGTTTGTCCAGTGTGGTTGTGGACTGTAGTCTCCTCCTCTCTGAACAGATTCCGATTTGCGTTCGTTTGGTCTCTCTCCCTCCGTGCGAACATTTACTACTCTTGGGCAAGCGTTTACGGATGGTGCGTTAGGCGATAAGCGTGTACCGCACCTCGGACAATACTAAGAATAGAAACGAGCACCATCAAGCTCCCGACCTGCCGGGACGGGACAAAGGTGGCGGTACACGCTCTCTCCTTTTGAGATTCCCCATTCTCAATCGAGCGTTTACTACATTCGGCTGTCTAGTGTCCTTACGAAGGGTATTTCTTAGACTGACTCCCATGGCAAGTAGGATGGAGTACGATACTGATGTAGTAATCATCGGTGCAGGACCAGCCGGTCTGAGTGCTGCAAAGAGCCTTTCTGATTCAGAAGTGAGCTACTTTCTACTATACAGGGAATCATCTCCATGTGAAAACAAGCCATGCGGCGGATTCGTTCCTAAGAGAGCACTTGTAGAATTCGACCTCGGGGGAATCGGAGGTTCACATGCAGTCAATGGCATAAGAATCAAGTTTCCCGGAATGGAGCTCGCTAGAATTGATTTCGGCGAAGCCGCCGGCGTGAATGTGTCCAGAGCAGACCTTGGACTTGCACAACTCTCTCAAATTCGAAAAGCGAAAAGGACCGTCTGGGCCCGGTCAAAGGTGCACCAAGTCCGAGTTGATAATGAAGGATGCCAGGTTGGCTACTCAAAGGATGGAGAGAGAGGGGTCCTCAACAGCAGAATAGTGATTGATGCAAGCGGGACCAATCCAGCGTCACAGAGATCTACTCCGTTCAGAGAGAGAATCCCAAATTCCCTAATGGGGTATGCAGTTCAATACCAGATGAAACTCCCATCGGAATCCGCGCCTATGGACAAGGTGAATGATTTCTACTATGGTAGTGACTATTCTCCTCGAGGTTACGCATGGGTGTTCCCTCGTGGAAGACAGGTGGCTGTGGGTACAGGAGGCCTGATAGCACGGGTGCGGGAGTCGAAAGTGCGTGTTTTAGAGTACCTAGATTCGCTTGTGAACCAGGTTGAACCTATATGCACAATGCTAGAGAATGCCGAGATTGTTCGAAGAGAGGCAGCATTGATGCCACTTGCGGGCATCGTAGTTCCCTCCTACTCTGGCCGATTGATGCTAGCAGGTGACGCCGCAGGGCACTGCTCGCCGATCACTGGAGAAGGCATCTACTACTCAATGATGGCGGGGAAGCTGGCTGCAACGACAGCAATAGAGAGCATTGCTAAGGCTGACACCACGTCAAAGGCTCTGTCCACCTATGAGAATCGTTGGAAACGCGCATTTGGTTCCGACCTGAAGTGGGGGCATTGGCTTCAACGTAGGTTCCTAGAGGGTGGGTCTGGATCCCTAAGTCCTAGGCTCCTGAAGTCTGAGGAGTCTCAGAGAATCATTGCTGAGATGCTTGTAGGAGTCAGATCCGTTAGAAGTGCAATAGCCCAGATGGTCCCGAGACATCTCTTATCGCGGTTCAGATAGCTTTGGTGGCCTGTCGGTCTGAACTCAAGTGGTCATACTCTTACATAGACCACTGAAGTACGTGAGCTCGCTCACAAATGGAAGCGTCAGTCTATGACCCTGTGCCTCTCATTTTGTGAACGATAAAGCATTTTTTTCGGTAGGCCTCGTCGTCCAACTGATTGATGAAGTTCTCCAGTTTCTTTACCCTGGTGAACTCTTCCTCGATGCCAAGGTCCCTTACCGTTATCAGTGCTTTTCGTTGTTCGATTCGTACGTAGACCCCACCAAGGCCTACTGAGTGCTTCATGTAGCAAGGCTCTTCCTGGTTTTTCACCCTGTAGAAGCCCTGCCTTCTCAACATCCTTGTTACCATATTCATCATAGCAGTCGAGCCCTCCCGGCGGCTGACAAAGAACCAGTAAACGCACACCTCAATATAAAGACATAAGGTCTTGAATAGTACACGTTTATCTTCAGGTCTGAAATGGCGCCTCACAAATCAGTATCAAGTAGCGCAAACAGTGCACAAAGATGCTCCGAAAGCCCAAAATATGCACAATATGACAATGAGAATCTCAGGAAACTTCCGAGGCGCCAAACAACCTAGAACGCGACTATCAACGTTTACTTGCCGGAAAGAGCCGTGAAAACCAAACGTGTACTAACTAGCATTCGACGGGTGCCTGTTGTCGCAGCTAGTATCGCAAAAAAGGAATCCTTAAAACGCTGTCAAGTTTGCTCGACCAGAGAAGTTGGAACGAAAATGGACCCTTTTGGCGACTTTATTCAGTTCTTTGTAGGTCTCCTAGACCCTGTATCCACATTGCCCCTAAGTGCTCCATTCATACTAGGCATAAGTGTTTCACTAGCCCTGATCTCAAGTTGGGCAACAATGAGGTACACAGATGTTGAGAAGCTCAAAGAGGACATGGAGGCCATAAAACAGTGGCGCGAGAAGTTCAACGCGGCACGCAAGACTATGGACCCAGTTCTTCTCCAGGAGGTCAGTGATGAACAAGGAAGAATAATGCGCATCAATGCCAACATGATGGGCGCGCGAATGAAGCCTATGTGCATCTATTACATTCCCTTTGTCATCATATTCGCGATTCTAAATGCAGTATACGGTGCACAGCCTGTCGCCATTCTTCCCTTCAATCCCCAAGACTTTCTGCCGTTCCTTGAGCCAATGATAGGATTCAACATTCCAAGTAGCGGCTTCGGCCTGTACTTTTGGCCGTGGTACCTATTGTCGAGCCTAGGTCTTGGAAATTTGATTCGGAGAACCCTTGGCGTTGGCATGGAGATGGGAATGTAGTTCATGCCTCTGCTTTAGCAGTTTCTCCCCTTGTTCGGACGAGAAACAGGACGATGGTCGCA
>LRSK01000170.1 GCA_001563325.1 Candidatus Thorarchaeota archaeon SMTZ1-83 | reverse complement strand
TATACTTGGTTGTGACCACGCACTCATTCCCCGGTTTGGCTCTTGTATTCGATAAGGTGTCCCCAAGAGCTATGGAAGAAAAACCGAGGGATAGTGAAGAGATTATTCCAAAGCCTCTTGCAAAGTTCATGGCGTTCAACGTAGCAATGATGGTGTTTGGAGCTGCAATGGTGTACATGTTGTCACTGACAGGATGGTGGGGAATCATCACGGTCGTTCCAGACAACCTCACTGGTTTCTATGGCTCTGCCGGATTTACCATACCCATTGAAGCGGCCAAGGCTGCTGTCATGATGCTATCAGTAATCTTGCTGGTAGAGAGCACTATTGTCTTGAGTATCCGCAGAATCAACATGGGGATTGGCAAGAGTCTTCGAGAGCCTGGCACTTATCGCTATGCAATCTTCTTGGGGCTCATCTATCTAGCTCATTACCTTTTGATGTATGTACCACTTGTTCAGGAGATTCTCGCATCAGTTAGTCTCAATTTCTACTTTATGCCTCTCACCTTCTTTGACTGGCTAATTGTACTTCTGTTCTCGCTTCCTGCAATAGTTGGTGTTGAGCTCTACAAGCAACGACTTCGGAAGAAGGGGATAAATCTCTGAAGAAATCTGAGGGCCTCTTCGAGTGCAACTGTCCATTGCACCGCAGGACATATTTGGGGGATTTAGCTTCTCAGCTTGAGGAGACTCCAAATGGGTTTCAAAGTCGTGACAAAAAAGATGATTGATGCTCCCACAGAAGCAACAGTCCTTGTACCTGATAAGCCAGATGACTACTTTGGCATTCTTATCAAATATGTCCCCGCTCCCGTCATTGCTGCATACAAGTTGATCGAGGAGATGTTTGTTGCTGCAGGACGGACTGGAGAGATGCCTCTTGTATACCTATTGTTCCTTGTTATAACTCCACTTGCTGTCGCGGGCATCACCAAAGAAGAAAGCCCGCTAAACATGGAGCACCTAAAGTCTATCAAGGTTCAGATTGTGATGTCCACTCTGGGATTCGTCATATGGACCCTGGTGATGAGTAGGTGGATAACATTCGATCCACTGTGGGGTACAGTATACTTGGTGCTCTTCACCGTCGGTGCCCCTGCGGTTGGCAAGGGACTTTACGAGAAGGGGCTATAGTATCTTCATTCCATAGCCCTCTTGTTTGATTCATGTGAGTTGGTCACTGAAATTATATACATGTATATACGTTGCTGTTTTCCATATATACAAATCATATATACCCGGATTAACCATTGGTCCAGCGGAGTTCTGATTCACGTTGGCACGAAAGACCACATTTAGTATTCGTCTGATGAAGAAGAAGGGCAAGAAGATAGTGATGCTCACAGCATATGATGCGCCGTCTGCCCAGATTTTGAGCGAGTGTGGCGTTGACATCATTCTCGTGGGGGACTCAGTGGGAAATACTCTCCTTGGCTACGAGAGCACTGTTCCAGTAACCCTGGATGATGTGATTCATCATTCTGCTGCAGTTGCCAGAGCTAAACCAGACAGCCTCATAGTCGGTGACATGCCTTTTATGAGCTATAAGGTGAGCGTAGAACAAGCTCTCGAGAACTGCGCAAGGATGTTGCAGGATGGTGGTGCTGAGGCAGTCAAGATAGAGGGTGCGGGACGGGAGATTGAAATCGTTCGAGCAGTGGTCGCCGCCGGAATCCCTGTCATGGGACATATCGGTCTCACTCCTCAGTCTATCTTCGAAGTAGGAGGTTATCGCGTCCAAGGTCGTACAGCAAAGCAGACCAAGGAGATGGTCAAGCAGGCTCAAGCACTGGAGGAAGCAGGTGCTTTCTCAATTGTAATCGAGCTTGTCCCCTCGGAGACCGCCAAGGTGATCACAGAATCAATAGGCATCCCAACAATCGGGATTGGTGCAGGACCTAACTGCGATGGTCAGGTTCTTGTGTTGCATGATATGCTTGGGCTGTTTCAAGACTTCAAACCAAAGTTTGTGAAGCGTTATGCAAACATCAGAGAAGTCATCCAAAACGCGGTCAATGAGTTCTCCACAGATGTGCGAGAGGGTAAGTTCCCTGATTCTGACTATAGCTTTGAGATGACTGAGGAAGAGACTGGGCGTCTATACGGCAGGACAAAGCCAGTATAATGCCTAGCCTCCACTGAGGAAATCAAATTCGGGAGCCAGAACCACTCCCCTGTAGAGAAAATAAGACTATTCCTTTTTTGACACGACGTCATTAAGGGCTTCAACGAGCTTGTCAGGATCAATTCCATGAGCTTGAGCACCTTGTTCGATGTTCTCGAACCTGGCTACTGCACAGCCATAGCAGTGTAATCCCCACTCCATGAAAGTCCCTGCGGTTTCAGGCCACTTCATGACTACTTCGCCGATTGTCATTTCTTTTGTAATTGCTTCCGCCATTGTCACTTCACCATTGTTAATCGATGTGTATATTGAAATCTCATTTTTTCTTACTTATATGCTTTAGGATACATCCCCATTGGAAATGATGTATTTGTGTCCTACGCTTCCTTCAACGTACTCGTCGGGCATTTCACCGCTCATCATGTGACGTGCTCGCCATCCGGTGCAATGGCAGGGGACTAAGAGCTTTGGTCGAATCCCCTTCAATATCTTTACAGTTTCATGCATAGTGTCTTTTGTGACTCTGCCTGCTAGATGAAGTCCGCCAATCACAGCATGGATTCTATTTTCACCTGTGAGCAATTGAGCCTCTTTGATGATGTTGATTATCCCTGCATGTGAGCATCCAGAGATTATAACGAGTCCTTTGTCTTTCATATTTGCCACTATGCTCACATCATCTATTACTGCGGAGTCATCCTTCCACTGTCCATTCATGAACACCTTGTGACCAACCATTCCCTCTTCATGTGCAGTAACTCTGGGCACCTCGCCAGTTCTCAGGAGCATTCTGTTAACAATTAGAAGTGGCTCTTTGGAAGCAATTGCTATTCCCCCTTTTTTGGCAATCTCATCAGCAGACGGCATTAGCCTCATCTCGTTTATTTTTGTCCCTTCGGCAGTCTTCACTTCGAGGCCTTTCTTGAGGAACATCAGTGGGTGCAAGTACACTGGCAAATCCTTCTTCCCGATACTATCAATTGCCCAGAGCAGACCTCCAAAATGGTCCCAATGTCCATGGGACAGGACGACCGCATCAATCTCAGCTAGATTCAGACCAAGAGCTGCAATATTGTTCTCCATAGTTTTATGAGACTCAGCTGCGTCATAGAGGATTTTGTGAGTCTCATTGTCCGCAGTCGCATGAATATGCAGGCTCAAGCCAGCCCCCGCAAGAGGCAATGGCTTGTCATCATCCTCGTCATCTCCAACCCATTTGTGAAAGCGTTTCACATCTTTCCGCTCGGGATCTGTCCAAGCTGAAAAGCTATTGTCTGCAACAGCAATGATCTCTAAAGAATCGAGCTTCCGAAGCTCTTCCATCTAGATTCACTCCTTATTCGTAGCCTAGAGAACCATACTGTCGAGACCCTTGTCCTTCAGTACCTCTGGCCATATCGCAAAGAGTGGCTTGATCTGAGAAACAAGTCCAATCGCCTTAGTAACTGGGCCGTCTATTTTCACTTGCCCTCTCGCTAGTGCAATTGCAGTGTTCAGTTTGCCTTGCCAGAACTTGTTTGTAGTTTCAGCTTTGCTCCATACCTTTAGTTCGGGTTCCTCCTCTGAGTCCCAAAGAAGCTGGCCAAGCTTTCCATCGGATCCAGGATTCCTGAAGTCAATGGTTGGATGGGCTTCTGGATCTTCGATGTCGAACCTGACAGTCACTCCTTGTTTAGCCATTTTTGCCATGACCTCTTCGACTTCCTGACATCGTTTCCAAAACTCTTCAAACACGTCCTTTAGTTGCTCCGTACTCTCAAAACCTGTCATCTCATTGTCACCTGCTATGTGTTCTGTCAGCAAATTCCGATAGAAGTCTTTTGGAACTCCGCATTGATTAGTTGAAGTGAAGGTATTTGGACACTTCCCATGGTGTGACCTCAGAAGCCCCAGGGTTTCCAGTGAGTTCCAAGTACTCCTCCCATTCCGCGGTTCGCATTTTCACAATTGTATCAACCAAGCTCTTCCCGAGTGCTTCCACAACTACTTTGTCGCATTTCAACACATCCAAGGCTTCCTTAAGGCTTCCCGGGAGGGATTCAGTTTCTGCGGCTGTCTTGTAAAGATTCTCGCCTGTCGGAGCTGGTGGAGTCAGTCCTCTTTTGATGCCGTCTAATCCCGCCGCAAGAGTTGCTGCTACAGCCAAATGAGAACTACACAGGGGATCTGGGCATCTGAATTCAATTCTAGCCTTCACATCAGTTCCATTGTACTGCGGCACCCTAATCATAGTAGACCTGTTTCTTAGGCCCCACGCAATCCTTGTAGGAGCTTCATATCCGGGAGTGAGCCTCTTGAATGAATTTACTGTAGGTGCAACTACGGCAGTGAGTGCACCTGCATGCTCAATGAGTCCTGCTACGTAGCTTCCGGCTAATTCAGATACTTCTCCTGATTTCCCGCTCGAGAAGAGGTTGACTTTTTCATCAATACTCCAGAGGCTTTCATGAAGATGCATACCACTCCCATTCATCCCACTGAATGGCTTAGGCATGAAAGTCGCTATTGCACCTATTTCATGAGCCATCTCAGCAATTAGAAGTCTAGCAAGCATGATGTCATCAGCTGCGCCCGGTGCACTGCTGAACCTGAGCCCCACCTCGTGTTGTCCTGCAGCTACTTCATGGTGATGAGTTGTTGTCGATATGCCTATTGATCCAAGTGACTTTGCCACCATCCTTCTAAACTGTAAACCTCCATCGGCTGGGATGGTTGAGAAATAGCCTCCTCCATCTCCCGGTACAATCATACCTTGATCATTCTCTCTGACCAAGAAGAACTCGAGTTCAGATCCTACTCTCAACTCAAATCCAGCTTCTCTGGCGGAGCCTGCAATTCTGGACAGGACGGCAGAGGGATCTCTTGGATGGGTGTCTCCTGAAGTTTCGAAGACCCCGCAAACCAAGACCGCGACATCTTTTTCCCAGGGAAGGAGGACAGGACGAGACGAGCGGGGTTTCAATAGGAGATCAGAGCTATTGACCGACGCAT
>LRSK01000169.1 GCA_001563325.1 Candidatus Thorarchaeota archaeon SMTZ1-83 | reverse complement strand
CACCCATCACGGAATGCTTTCCAGTACCATCAACAACAATTGCCCCGTAGGGACATCTATTGACGCAGGTCCCACATCTTGTGCACTTATCCTGAAGGATCTTGGCGCTTAATGCTTCAATGGGGTATCTCCCCTTCTGAAGGATTATAGCTGCACGCCCCGCTGCTGCACTTGCCTGGATTACAGAGTCTCTGATGTCCTTTGGTGACTCTGCACCTCCGCAGATGAAGACGCCTGCAGAACTAGTATCAACTGGTCGAAGTTTTGGATGTGATTCAATATAGAATGAGTCTGATGTGCAGGATATTGGTAATGGGAAGTTGCCTGCAGTCCCCTCAGCGCCCATTGACAGAATGACCATATCATAGTCTACCATGAGCAACTTGCTATGGGTTGTATCTTCCACTGCAACCCTGAGATTCTTAGTATCGGGGTATTGTTGTATCTCACCGACACGACCCCGTATGAACTTGACACCCTCTTCTCTCGCTTTGAGATATTGGTCCTCAAAATACTTCCCATGCATCCGGAGGTCTTGATAGTAAATTGTCACCTCAGTGTCCGGATAGTGTTCCTTGATGAGAATGGCACACTTTACTGATTCAGCACAGCAGTAGTTTGAGCAGCCTGTCCTCGTGGTCAAGTTACGTGACCCAACGCACTGTGCTATCGCCACTGACCTGGGCTTTGACATATCTGACGGTCTGACAAGATGTCCTTCTGTGGGACCTGCTGCGTTAATCAGTCTTTCAAACTCTAAAGATGTGATAACGTTGGGATACCTTCCCCACCCGAGTCTCGGTATCTTATTGGGATTGGCTGGCACAAATCCGGTCGCTAGGATGATTACTCCTGTATCAAACTCGATTATGCGGTCTCTGTCAGAAGGAATTATTGCTTCCTGTTCACACCTGTCTATGCATTTACCACATCTAATCAGATCCATTCCAAGACATGCGTCGGGATTGATGAAGTAGGACGAGGGGACTGCCTGTGGGAAAGGAATGCTGATTGCCTTATTCCATGTGAGATTCTGATCAGTGCGGCTGGGAACATCTATGGGGCAGACCTCAACACAATCACCACATGCTGTGCATTTAGCAGGGTCCACAAATCGAGCCCTCTGTTTCACTCGTACATTGAAATTGCCAACATACCCCGAGATCTCATCAACCTCAGCCATTGTGATGAGATTGATGTTGGGATGCTTTGCCACATCCACCATCTTAGGGCCCAGAATACAGATACTACAGTCATTCTGAGGAAACACCTTATCTAGGAGCGCCATGATTCCTCCGATAGTTGGCTCGCGCTCAATCAGGTGAACCTTGAATCCAGCCTCCGCGAGGTCCAAAGCAGCCTGCATACCTGAAACACCTGCTCCTACGACCATTGCTGCTTGGGTAACTGGAACATCCAGCTCGGGCTGAGCCACAAGGGTTCTTGCTTTTGCCACAGACATGGCCACGAGCTCCTTTGCCTTCAGCGTGGCTTGCTCTGGTTCATGCATATGGACCCAAGACACGTGTTCACGGATGTTCGCCATTATGCAGAGGTATGGGTTCAAGCCGCCTGCTTTCACGGTTTTTCTGAATGTATCCTCATGCATGGTGGGTGAGCACGAAGCCACAACAACTCTATTGAGACCGCGCTCTTTGATGGCCTGCTGAATCTCATTCTGACCTGGATCTGCGCAGGTGTATCTATTAGTCTGAACAAATACCACCCCTGGCAAGGTTTCTGCGAACCTCGCAACTTCATCAATGTCTACGACAGCACCAATATTCTTCCCGCATGCGCACGGGAAGACTCCAATTCTGATTTCGCCATCTGCAGAAACAATCATGCTCTCCTTAGCAGTTTCGTTTTGGGGTTTTGGATCGCTTGTGGTCATCAAGCCACTCCCTTGTCCATTATGCAGACAATAGATTTCTGGTCTATTTCTAGTCTGGACCTATGTAGGCTAAATAAAGGTTGAGAATCGTAAGCAATATCGTTCAATATAGTTCAGAACCAAACACCATAAGACATTTTGATTAATTAATAATCTCATATCCGACATCCAAGACATGATAAGGCTGTTCTGTGGGCACAGAAACTCGAAGTCTATGACAGAGAGCGCAGGTGGCCCAAGAATAGCAAGAGAGAAACGCACTGTGGAAAAGATGATTCGATTCCATTGTGAGCGGAAGCATAAGTCAAAAGATAGGACTCTCTGTGTGGACTGTGCAGAATTATTGGACTACTCAATACATAGACTGGATCATTGTCAATTTGGCGAATTGAAGCCTACCTGCAGGAAATGTTCTGTACATTGTTATAGGCCAACCATGAGAGAGAAGATTCGTCAGGTGATGCGCTTCTCAGGTCCACGATTGGCAATTAGAATGCCTCTTGATTGGATTCGACATGCATTTGATGATCAAGAGTAAGGGATGAGAATTCGTTTTAGACCAGCTTTCAAACGCAAGTATCAATGCACCAAAACCGTAAAAAGCAGGTCTAAACGTCGAGGGTCCGTTTCAAGGAGGCACACTCATGCCTGATAAGGTATGGAAATACATCACTGAGAAACTAGAGAGAGAGGGAGCCTGCCATTTTTCACTACTTGACCCAGATCCTCTGGCCACTAGAAAGGACACGGTTGTGGAGCTTGCAAAGATTGCTGAGAAAGCTGGTTCAGATGCCATTATGATTGGTGGCAGTACAATCTTTGGTGATATTGATGACTCAGTTAAGGCTATCACAGATGCAGTAGATATTCCAACAATTCTGTTTCCAGGTGACATAACCGGCGTGAGTGAGCATGCCGATGCCATGTTCTTCATGAGCCTTCTTAATAGCACGAATCCGTACTACATCATTGGTGCCCAAGCTCTTGCAGCGGCAAGGGTGAAATTCTCCAACATTGAACCTATCCCAATGGCATATCTACTGATTGAGCCAGGGAAGAGCGCCGCATGGGTTGGTGAGGCCAAGTGTTTTCCTCGGGATAAACCAAAACTGGTTCTAATGTACGCGCTTGCAGCTGAACTCCTTGGTTTCAAACTGGTGTATCTTGAGGCTGGGAGCGGAGCTGAGGGCGGAGGTGTCCCAACGGAGATAATTGCCGCAGTTTCGCAATATTGTGACATTCCTCTCATCACAGGTGGAGGGTTCAACAGCGTTGAGTCGGTTGTTGGAGCGGTTGAGGCTGGTGCATCTATTGTGGTTCAGGGAACATACCTTGAGAAGCATTTGCAGGCTGACAATGGCGCGGGATTGAAGAGGATAATAGAGGCACTCAAGGTGGCAGGTGCCAAGAAACTATAGTATAGAGATTCGCCCTAAGTTTAAATACTCCGAAGGGTTTTTTGACGAAGAGTCCCCTATGGGAGGTCCAGCACCGTGTCCTCAAAGACTGAAATGCTCACCGAACTTCTCGAAGATCTAAGTCGAGCCTCCCAAGGTAATGTGCAAGCCAGCGTTATCATCTCACGTTCGCAAGGACTCCCAATATGCTCTCATTTTCCTCCTTCTGAGGATGTTGGAATGGTACCTGAAGAGGATGTAATTGCCGGTAGGGCCATACAGATCGAGTCTCAGACAATCAAGGTCTTCAAGCAGCTCAAGAGAGGCCCTTTTGTGAGGATGCTTATAGAGGGTGAGTCTGGCTATGTCATTGTCTGCGATGCTGGCGAGGATGCCATTCTTGCAGTCCTGACAACCAAAGGCGCCAATGTTGGCTATATGTTCTTCATGATGGCAAGACATTCTAAACGCATTGCCAATATTCTTGGCGGATAGTGCATCATTCCGTCACTCTTTTATTCATCAGCAAGAGCATCTGGAAGTGCATCATCTAGGTGATTGGATTGTCTGAGGAGAAGTCAGAGAAAACCGAGGAATCAGTAGAACCAGAGGATGAATGGGCCAAATGGCGGCAAGCTGGAGTAGTGGCTCGCGAGGCTCTAGATATAGCGCGTCCAATGGTGAAACCTGGAACTAAAGTCCTCGACATAGTGGAAGCAGTCGAGTCTTACATAAGGGAGAAGGCCAGTGGTATCTCGTTTCCGTGCAATGTTGCAATCAATAACATCGCCGCGCACTATACTTCTCCACTAAATGATGATACTGTCATCGCCGAGGGTGACCTTGTGACCGTAGACTGTGGAGCTCATGTTGATGGATGCATTTCCGATAGTGCATTCACCATTGCCCTCAATCCAGAACACCAGAGCATCGTAAAGGCATCTGAAGATGCAACAAAGGTGGCAATCCGAATGATGCGACCCGGTGCCAAGCTGAACACAATTGGAGCACTGATTGAAGACACAATCAAGAGTGCTGGTTTCGAACCTGTAAAGCAACTCTCAGGTCATCAGCTGAAAGAGTACGAGCTGCATGCTGAAAAACAAGTTCCATGTATATCAGGCAAGTCAGAAGTATTGGTTGAGGAAGGCGAAGTCTATGCTATCGAAACTTTTGCTAGCACAGGTTCCGGGAATGTGACTGACTTACCAGATCCCTTGATTTTCCAGATGCTCCCCATTAGAGTTCCTGTTAGATTCAAGGGCACAAGGATGTTTCTGGGAATTGCTAGAAAGGAGTTCAAGGAGTTCCCCTTTGCCAAGAGGTGGATGGCTGAGAAGCTTCGTAAGGCGGACTTGGAGCTTGGTATTAGAGAACTTCAAAAGAATGGCGCTCTAATTGCCCATCATATTTTGACCGAAGAAGAGGGCGAACTAGTGTCTCAGGCCGAGCACACTGTGATTGTTACAGAAGATGGCACGGAACAAACGACTTAGCGGCTCATCCTGTTGTATGTGCCATCAGAAGCGACTACATAATCCGCCAACAGAATTTCCATACAATTAAAAGTGCATTTTTCCATCTGGATAAAAGGTGGTCCCGGGAGACTGTCTTCTACAGCAATGATATTGCTATGAATTCTGGCAGGCTCTTATCCATCCTGATTGAGCCGGAGGAGCAGTTTTGGATCGTGCGCGTGGCGATGCTCAAGAGAGGGCTAGTCAGAGTAGAAGTGAACCTGAAAACCAGACATGCCCAGAGTGCGGATCAACAAGTGTTGTTGAAGACATAACTCGAGGCGAGCGTGTCTGCGGGGGATGTGGACTAGTTCTATCTGACCATCGAATTG
>LRSK01000168.1 GCA_001563325.1 Candidatus Thorarchaeota archaeon SMTZ1-83 | reverse complement strand
GACGTTCATTAGAGACCTAGAGTCTGAACGGGCATGACCTCTGTAGAAGCCCTCAGACGAGTCAATCACATCATAGAGAATCTTGGCCTTCTCTCGGTTTTGCTTCTCAATCTTCTCGATGCCACCAGACTCCTTCCAGTATTCAAGCGCCAGTTTGCAGATGTATATCGCAAAGCACGGGGGCGTGTGGTACAATGAGTTCTTCTCGACCTCGGTCTTCCACTTCATCAGAGTGGGAACGTCATCCGGAACCCGATCAAGCAGGTCTTCTCTTACAACCACAAGCGTGACACCTGCAGGTCCAAGATTCTTTTGAGCTCCCGCGTAGATGACCCCAAAATCCTTCACCTCTATTCTACGGGCCAGGAGGTCTGAGGACATGTCACACACTAGCGGCACTGAGTCAGGTACAACTGGCCATTCTTGCCACTGAGTGCCGTAGATTGTATTGTTGCTGGTGATGTGCGCGAAAGCAGCGTTCTCACTGAAGGCAACTCCTTTGGGAATATAGGAGTAATTCTCGTCCTTGGAGGATGCCACGACTTCGACATCCCCGTAAAGCTTCGCTTCCTTCAATGCCTTTGATGACCAAGTCCCAGTGTCCACGTACTGCATGGGTCGCCCCGGTATCTGGAGGTTCACTGGTGCCATGAAGAACTGCGTCGAGGCGCCTCCCTGAAGCCAGATGACCTTGTATTCGTTGGGAATCTCCATGAGTTCCCGTACAAGCTCCGTAGCATCGTTGTGCACCTTCTCATATTCTTTCGATCGATGTGAAATCTCGAGTATTGACATACCTGTACCTGCGAAGTTCAGAAGCTCCTTCTGTGCCTTTTCAAGGGCCGGCAACGGTAGTGTCGCAGGGCCCGCATAGAAGTTGAAAACCCTCTTTGACATGTTAAACACCTACAGTTTATTGATTGTAAATCCCGTCCAGACCTTGGGATAGAAGAACGTGCTCTTCTGTGGCATGACCTCAATATTCCTGGAAACTGACTCGACCTCTTCGATTCGCGTAGGATTCATGAAGAATACTGCCTGAGCATCACCTTCTACGGATTTGATGGCCTCTTCCACTGCGTCGCCAATTCCTTTCACGTAAACTACATACCCCCCGCCCTTCATTGTCCCCTGTGCCAGTTTCTCCTTGTCAATCCCTAGAATACGATCTAGAACAAGCGAATGGAGGATAGCAACATCAAGCCTCCATGACTGTGCGATCCTTCAGCGTCAATGAATAGAATTTCTCGTCATCAACATACAATCCAAATGAATGCTCGCCATTGCGGAACTTCTCATTGATTAGAGAGAACATTTCGTCTTTGCTGTCAAAAGCAATTAGATCAAAATGCTCTTCCAGTTTCGTCAGAAGCTCCTCCCTTGAGAACTCGTCCAGATTCTGTACGACACGGTGGGTAGGGAGGATTACCAAGCCCGGGTTGCGAATGTTCACGAACGTCAACATCCTGTATTTCGCACTCTCCAGCTCTGGATTCTCCTTGGAGAGTGCAAGAGCCGTCTTGTACCTATGGTGACCATCAGCGATAATGACGTATTTATCTTCCATATGCTTTGTGACAAGTTTCGTGTCCTCACGGTCGTCAATTATCCAAAGTCGATGTCGCACATCGTCTTGATCAGTAATGTCAATCACTGGCGCGTTCTTCATGCATCTATCAAGCAGTTGGTCAACATAACCTTCATGGTCCGGATAAATCACGAATATCTGGCCAAACTGCGCCATGCATGCATGGCAGAGACTCAGCCGGTCTTGGATATCTTTTGGCAGAGTTTCCTCGTGCTGCAGGACACCAGCGAACGAACCTTCGTCAGAAGCAGATGATGCAAAGTCCTCGAGACGGATTAGTCCAATGAATCCGAATCTGAACAACTCTTGGTCGTTCACATTGAAGTTCTGCCCATAGACATAGAAAGCATCCTTCTCGTCTTGTTTCAGGACACCTTTGTCAATCCAATCCACTAGAAGGTCACGTGCCCTTGTGTATTGGTTGTTCTCAGAGGTGTCTCCGTCCTGTGGCTTGTTCTTGATGATCCATGACATGTTGTACTCAGACTGAAACTGTAGTTCGTCCACCTTTGCGCCCTTGATTATGTCGTAGGGCGGGGCGACAACCTTGCCTAGGGCCCCCACCTTCGACTCATCGTATCTGAATGCTTTGAAGGGAATGACTCGGACCATCTTTCATTACTCCCCTAGGGAACTAGGGTGCGAGCGGGAATGACCCGGTCGCCGTCGCCACTACATCATAAGTTTTTCTTTCAGGCACAATACGATGTACTGATGAGAAGATGCCTAGTCGCTTAACAGTCAAACTTAAATGAGTATCATCCACGTGCACGCGGACCATAACCAAAGTCGGGGAGTGCAATATGGAGTTCTGCGAGAAGTGTGGTGCACTGATGCTTCCGAAGAAGCTCGAGAAGAAGCTGATTCTGAAATGTCGCGAGTGTGGTCACGAGAAGAACGTCAAATCGAAGCCTGAATACAAGGTGGAATACAGAATCAAACACAGTCCTCGAGAGAAGATTGTCGTGCTGGAGGAAGAGGGCCGCACGAGTGAAGAGGTTTCTGAGGACGAACGCAGAGAACGAAGAAAGGCAATCTTGGAGCATTTCGAGTCTGATGATTGAATCACTTCGAACAATCTTTAATATGGCAGGATACGATGGGAAGCTGCAATTGGGTGGAAGAGTGGTTGCTTCGCACATTTTGTCGGAAGTGCCCTTCTCAAGTCGACCTTCTCAAGCACAGGTGGAGTTCTCATGACTGATTCTGGTGATAGTCATTTCTACGACCTACAGGGATACATAGTGGAACACGGGAACATCGCAGACAAGATGCGCCTCATCTCGGCTGGCTACAGACTGCCTCAGGACGTTGTCGACAGGACGCTTGCATCTCTGGAAGAGGTTCTGAATAGAGACGGCGGAGTTCCAATCGACCTAAAAAAGGGGAATCCTAGTTCTGTGAAGGAAACCGCTGAGATGCTTCCTCTTCTGGGGGCATTCAAGAAGACCCACACCGAACTCATCCAGAAGATGGTCAAGTTCCTTGTATCACGGCAGAAGGCAGATGGCGGGTTCGCTGAGGCTCTGAACCTAGACCCATTCATTGATGATAGGTATGGGATGACGTGGGGCAGGAGATGGTATCCTGTAGGGAAGAGCATAACATGGCTCACTGGCAAAGCCCTTGAGGCCCTATGTCTTGCCGACTTCGATGACGAGGAACGCCTTCGAAGATCGCGGGATTTCCTGCTTCATACTCAGTATGAGGACGGGAATTGGCCCGATTTTCAGAACATGGATGAGTCAGACCCCATGGCTACAGGCAATGTCCTCTCGGGACTTAGAGCCATGGACATCAAGGCAGATAGCGAGGTCTATCAAGGAGCTCGTGCGGCACTCTTTCATCACCTTCAAGACGCGCTGGAGAACAAGTCCACATATGATATGATTGACTTGACTGCGGTTTGCCCACCCGAAACAGAGAAAGAGAGGGAAGTTGTCAGAAGCGGTATTGAACTCATTCTCGAAACGCAGAATAAGGACGGCGGATGGTCGCAGTTGGGTACAAAGAAAAGCGACCCAGAGTTGAGCTCGATACTCGGATTTGTGCTTAAGAAATGCGCCAAGTACAAATAGGGTTCCTCCTTCGGCGATTCATGACACTCAAGAAACTCGCAGTAGTGGAGACCGGAGGGGAATGGGTGGCAGGCGTCTTTACGCCCTCAGGTCTCTATGCAACGTCCTTGCCCCGGAAGTCGCGCAAGGAGGCGATTCGAGCAGTGGACGGGGTAGACTTGGAGGAGAGTAATGAGCCAGAGCTCATCGAGATCGTCAAAGCCGCCTACGCTGTGACTAAGGGTAAAGACCATCCTGCTCTCAAGAGTGTTAATCTGGATCTCTCAGATTTGACTGAGAAGCAACGGAGGGTGATGGAAGAGACCCTCAGAATTCCGAGAGGTTCGACAGCAACCTACGGAGATGTGGCGAAACGTGCGGGAGTTCCTAGTGGCGCCAGGTTTGTAGGCAACGTGATGGCCAGCAACCGGCTCGCCCCAATTGTGCCATGCCATAGGGTCGTTGCCAGCAAAGGACTAGGTGGATATGGCCTCGGACTTGGGAAAAAGATGGAGATTCTGACCCTGGAAGGCGCCTTCGCGGACTAATGTATCATAACGCTTTAAATAGGTACTAATAGTTCTAATTGCGGGACCTCTACGGAAGTGTGTGTGCTTGAACCTCAAAGTTCGCAGAAATGGAGAAACTGTGGAGCTACGCAAAGTTGAGCTTGAATCACTAAGCCCTCCTTTGTTCAGGACCTATATTGGTTACAACTCCTTGAAGCGCCTCGGATACTCTATCTCGTTCATACGTCCGAAGAAGAGTTCATCTGGGGACTTCGAACGGATTCGCTACAATTTCATGGAACGAGGAGTAATGACACGACAACTGGAAGATGAACTCGAGCCAGACATGAAGCGTGGGATTCTGAACCAGCTGCCTCGAGGAGACTTCAGTATCGTGCTCCTACTGACCCAAGTACCGCGTCGTGGAGTCAACATCAGACTGGACAAGTTCCTGTATGATTTTCTCGGATGCATTCTGATGAGGAATGAAGAGGTACTTGATGTTGTAATGAACACCACGCCCACTAGGGACATACTCATGCCAGCATACGAAGTCCACATGGAACCAATCGAGGCTATGTAGGCAGTTCCACACCTGCAACCGCTTTTTGGAGTCCGTCTATGGATTCATCTTGGTTCAATTCCTCTTGGACAATGTGTTTTCAATCTGCAATCATTCTTATCAGGTAGAATAATCAACTGTCTTGGTGTGTGATCCCGGCCATGCCTCGTAAGACTCGTGATGTTCCCAAGGAAATCGCTTCCTTTGGGGAACGACAGTTTCAAGAAACGGGAGCTGAGAAGGTCGAGATACTGCGGGTCAAAGCCGCCACCATGAGAAAGCACTTCTCAAAGCTTCGGGGAATCACATATCTCGTTGGTGTGGTCAGTCTCGACATTGCGAGGGTCTACTTCTTTGACGCAGGTGGAGTGATGCTTGTTGGAGAGAATGTTGTGCACTCACAGTACGATAAGATAAGGAAGAACTCGCGCCTTCTAGCAAAGTTCGAGAAGGTTAAACCACCCACTGAAGAAGAACTCAGAATCGAGGCGACAGAGGAACTCAGAAATGACCTAGCCCGAGAAATGAAGAGAGTAGTAAGAGGATTGGGGAGCAAGGAACCCGAATTCCCCACAGTCTTCGTCACAAAAGGAAGGCTGGAATCAACAAGCCAGGGATTTGGGCTCGAGATATCCGAAGACGGAGCGATGGTGTTTGAACGGGCGACTCTTGAGTCCGTATGTGGGCGTGGTGTCATCACCCGTGCAGCGTTCTTGCAGCTACTTGACAGAAACCTCCAGTCTTTGGAAATAAGCCAAGCCGTGGGCAATGCCATTGCGTTGGCCCTAATCCCTTCTAAACTCAGGAAGGAATGGTGGGAAGCTTGGTCGGAGCTTTCCAAGGATTTGCCGATACAGTCTCTGGTTGGACATCTGAAGAAACACATAGACTGCTATTCTTGGCGAGGATTCAGTCTGATACTTGACCTTTTGCGGGCACTTCCTGCTTCACTGGAGCTTGACGAACACCTTGAGGCCCTCAGACAGCTTCACGATGCAGTTGAGGTTCCACTTGGAACAGAAGAACACTTCGTGATCAAGGGTTTCTGCAGTACACTCTCCAGACCCCGGAAACTTGCATCGCGCCGTTATCTGCTGGAGAAGATTCATCTTGCTCCCAGAGCAATTTGCGATCCAACGCCGCTAGGAGTCAGACTATACTTCAACGAGTCTGATACAGACGGTGAATCAGACAGCTGGTTGAGGGTGGAGTACGCAAAAGGTTCAGAGATTCGCAAACTGGTGCTAAGTGAGAATAGGGGAGATGTGCTCAAGTCTGTTGACTACCACCTAGACATTGGAGACATCTTCCCCAAACCTGGGGGCATTGAAGCTCACGGAGTGTCCGTCTTGGCATGGATTCTTCACAGACTTGGTGTCGGCAGGAAAGATGATAGGACCTTTGAGAGCGGCATTGAGTTCACTGAAACCAATTTGGAAGCTGGGGAAGGTGCGGTCTTGGAGCGATTGATGCACGGCGATCTGAGTGTGCTCTCGAACACTCTGATAGGGTCACCCCAGAGAATCGACTCTCTGGTCAAGAAGGGGCGAATCATCCTGCTACCCGATTTCAACCACGTTGGAATAAGGCCGACATTCCTGCTCGCCGGAAAGAAGGACAACATATTATCCGCCGCCAGTCATTCCGTAGAAGCTACTCTA
>LRSK01000167.1 GCA_001563325.1 Candidatus Thorarchaeota archaeon SMTZ1-83 | reverse complement strand
CCTGCGCAATCCTCGATGACATCATCTCAGAGATTGAGAAGAAGATGTGAAAGGCATCAAAGGTCGGTAAGACTCCCGTAGCTATCAGGTCTTCTGTCCCGATAGAACTGCCAGACATTACGGACCTCCCGAATCATGTCCAAGTCTATATCAGCTACAACTAGTTCCTCCTTATCTCGCGACCCCTGTATCACAATTTGTCCACGGGGATCAGCAACATATGAACTACCATAGAAAGTCCCTGTCTTCCAGGGTTCTTCTCCGACTCTATTGATAGCTGCAATGAAGTACCCATTGGCTACTGCATGTGCAGGCTGTTCAATTGTCCACAAATGTTCAGACAAGCCTGCAACGGTTGCCGAAGGATTGAACACAATCTCTGCTCCATTCAAGCCGAGTGCACGCGCTCCCTCTGGGAAATGCCGATCATAGCAGATATAGACACCAATTTTGGCAAGTGAGGTCTCAAAGACCGGGTATCCAAGATTTCCAGGTCGAAAATAGAACTTCTCTTGAAACCCTGGTTCAATCTGAGGAATGTGCATCTTCCTCATTTTGCCCAGAAGAGACCCGTCAGAATCAATGACGATGGCAGTATTGTAGTAGACACCAACATCTTGCTCTTCATACATTGGAGCGATTAAAATAAAGCCATGCTCTTTTGCCAGTTCACCCATTCGCGCGCATAGAGGACCAGGGATTGACTCTGCATACTTGTACCACTTTTTGTCTTGTTCAGCACAAAAGTATGGTCCATAGAACAACTCTTGGAAACACAGAACTTGGACTTTTTGCTGCACAGCAATATCTGCAAAGCCCTCGTGCTTCCGTATCATCTTCTCGATGTTTTCTTCAATCTTGCCTTCGTCCTCGACGTCGCCTTCCCATTGAGCTTGAACTAGACCTATACGCACATTTCTCATTGTCGTCACTCCAATGGCTTTAGTAAATTGACCACTAATCTATTCACCTAATAGGACTTTCCTAAATCGATTTATGTCGGCTGCTCCATTAGTTTAAGGAGGCCTTTCCATGGTTGAGTTGGATCTAATTGTTAAAAATGGTGAAATAGTGACCGCCTCTGACAGATATACTGCAGACATTGGAGTGAGTGATGGAAAGATTGTGACCATCGCGCAGGATCTCAGCATAGGCAACGGCACAAAGGTCATTGATGCCAAGGGGAAGTACGTCTTCCCAGGGTGCATAGATGTGCATGTCCATCTGCAGCTCCCATTTTCAGGAACCATTTCTGCAGATGACTTTGAGAACGGGACAAAAGCTGCAGCTTGCGGCGGAGTGACTGCTGTGCTCGATTTCGCCATTCAGACTAAGGGAAGCTCAATCATGGAAGCTGTTGAAGCTAGGAGAGCCGAAGCAGACCCAAAGGTGTGTGTGGATTATGGTCTACATGCTGCAATTACTGATTGGAACGACAAGACTCAGAAAGAAATCAAGAAGGTCATAGACTACGGGATACCTACATTCAAGATGTTCATGATTTACAAGAATGAGGGTTGGATGGCTGATGATGGAATGCTGTTCAATGCTCTTGAAGAAACCGCAAAACTTGGAGGGCACATCGGAGTCCACGCCGAGAGTGTGGACGTACTCGATATGCTCATAGACAGGTATGCAAAGGAGAAAGAAAAGTGGGGAGCATACGGACATACTCTCTCCAGACCATGCTATACTGAAGAGGAGGCAATCATTCGGGCAATTAAATGGGCAGAGGTCACAGGCGGCCAACTGTACATCGTGCATATGTCCACAGGGGAGGGTGCGGATGCAGTACATCTAGCCAAGCAGAGAGGTGTAAAGGTCTTTGCCGAAACCTGTCCTCAGTATCTGCTCTTGGATGATGAAGTCTTCAAAAGGAAAAATGGACATCTATTTGCCACCTGTCCTCAGATCAAGAAGCCTCATGACAGTGAGCGTCTCTGGCAGGGGCTGATGAATGGAGATGTTCAGGTTGTTGCAACCGACACTTGTACATTCACAACGGAACAGAAAGCTGCCTGGAAGGGGGATTTCACAAAGATACCATTTGGAATGCCTGGTGTTGAAACCATGGTGCCGCTCATGTTTACAGAGGGAGTAGGAAGACGCGGATTCACTGTGAATCAGTTGGTTGCATTGGTAAGCACAAATCCAGCCAAGCTGTTCGGAATGTATCCCGAGAAGGGTACAATTGCTATCGGAAGTGACGCAGACTTGGTGGTTTTTGACCCAGAGAAGAAGGTCACAATCAGTGCCGAGAACTTGCAGACAAATTGTGATTGGAGCCCGTTTGAAGGCTGGAAGCTGGTCGGATATCCTGCAGTGACCATTTCCAGAGGGAAGGTGGTTGCTGAGGATGGTAAGTTCGTTGGCGAAGTTGGACATGGTAGATTTCTAAAGCGAAAACCATTTGGAAAGCTCTGAGAAGGAGTCAGTCCTTTTCTCCAATGTCCTCGTTCCAAATTCCTGGATTGTCCTTGGTAAACTCTTCCATCATCTCAATGCAACGTTCATCCTGCAGCACAACAACGTGAACTCCGCGACTTCGTACGTAGTCTTCTGGACCTTGAAAGGTCTTATTCTCTCCGACTATTATCACAGGGATTCCGTAAAGCAATGCGGCACCACTGCACATGTCACATGGTGAGAGTGTAGAGTACAGAGTTGCTTTACTGTATTCAGAAGGAGAGAGACGACCTGCATTCTCAATGGCGTCCATTTCAGCATGGAGAATTGCGCTACCTTTCTGCATTCGTTGATTATGACCTCTACCAACAATTTTGCCATCTATTACAAGGACGGATCCAATTGGGATTCCTCCTGTGGCTAGTCCGATCTGAGCCTCAACCATGGCTTTGGCCATGAATCGTTTCATCTCTTCTTCAGATGGTATCTTTATCTCCATTGGAACCACGCCTTTTGATTGGTGGGTTGGTAGGATAAAGATATGGCGGATTCTCCGAATTTATTGACCATATGCGGCCTGTTGTTGCACAGCATTCCAACTAAATTGCTCGAGCATATGGGCTAGTCCATTCTGATTGGACCTTTAGCCTTTGATTTCAGTTCACTCTGGAATCCATAGAGGGGTCAATTTGACAGCTTGAAAGTCTAAGCGAACCTCTTCAAGTTTCTTGGTCAGCTCCGCATAGCGCTCATCACTACGCAGTTGGTCAGTCGTACTCTTGTAGTCAGCTTCATCCTCGTACTTTGAGATATAGTAGACCTCACTTGGATCATCAGCGGTTTCCCAGAAACCAATGATGTTCACTTTGTATTTCTTGTAGATTCCCTCGAACTCTTCTCTCAGTTCGTTGAGTTCACCACTTTTCTCGTCTTTCGATTTTGTCCGATATAGCATGTAGATTGCCATTGTAACCACTGGAATAAACTATAGTTAACTACTTAAATACGTTCCTGTTTCATGCCCGGGCGAATGAGTTGAAATATCACGAAGTCGAATATTGCCGCTCAAGGCTGGTGATGAGTTGAAACAGAGGAACGAGGAAATAGGGAGAAGGTGGTTCCTAGAGATGTGGAGTAAGCCGGACCTCGCCCTGGCTGATGACCTAATTGACAAAGACTACAATCCAAGTTGGGTGTCAATAGATGCAGTTGGTCCTGACCAAATTAAGCACGAAATAGAGTACTTCAGGTCTGTTTTTCCTGACCTGAAATACGAAATAGTAGACCTCATCGGCAGCGAAGAGAAAGTCTGGATACGTTACAAGGGGAAAGCAACACACAGGGGAAACGCTTGGGGTTTTGAACCAACTCTGAAGGAGTTCGAGTATGAGGGTGCCACCATTCTCTATATCAGTCCAGAGGGAAAAGTGGTGGACCGATGGGGAGCGTTTTGCTTCTACGATATGTTCACAGAGTTAGGACTTGTACCGCCATTCTGGGAGCTGAGCAAACACTTCGGGAAGGGAGGAGAGAACTAGTTAGTTTCGACCTCTCTCCCTTTCGGCGATCCACCCCAGGAAACAGGGCCAGCCCAAGATGCCATAGCCACCAAAATAGGGGATGCCTGTTATCAGTTCAATAACCTCCATGGATAGAAAAATGACTCCGACCACTAGAAGGCCGGTAAAGAAGTAGCGTTTCCAATCTGCCATAGATTTCAGACGGCCTTGTTGAATATAAGACACAAGACCACTGCAGCTTCATGCCTTAATAGATACCATCAGGATTATTCCTTGTGTACCTTGCCTATGGACCAAGCATCTCCAATTGCATCACCAAGTGACCAATATTGGTCACCGGGCCGAATGAAGACGAAGGGTCTAGTCTTTCTCGCATCAAGCGCACCATCCGTCATGAAACGTTCTTCGCTGTATGCATGCCTCACTTCTCCCAAAACTAATGCCGTCTTGGGAAGTTCTATGATCTCATGGACTGAACATTCTGCAGTCACCGGACATTCCTTGATCATAGGAACATCTCCCAGTTCTCCATAGAAGACTTCGAAAGTATTCGATTTGTCAACCTCTCTTCCGGAGTAGATTCCACAGAAGTCAGTCTTTTCCACAAGTTCGACGCTTGGAAAATTGACACTGAACTTGCCGTTCTTTCGAATGCCCTCGAGGGTGTAATGCTTCTTGCCCATTGCAAGCCCCCATATGTTCGGAGTCCCATTCATTCGGTTGAACCAAGCTATTGTGATGAAGTTAGGATTTCCCTCAACCATGGCACCAACCAGAATGATTGGCTTTGGAAATGGAGCTACTCCAGGATTGATCTCTATCTTAGTCATGTCCTGCAACTCGCTTGTGTTACTGGACCTGACAGCACCTTTTAGACTACTCTTGTCGGCAAGAGGATTCATGTGGGAGGTATGCCCTTAGATTTGACGTGCGTCGATATGACTGAGAGGCAGCAGGAACTCGAACGGATTCGTGATGAAGTCAGACAAGACCCTGAAGATGTGTCCGATGACACAATGAAATACTTCTGGAAATTAGTACGTCAAATAAAAAGAGAGCCTCAGCCTGATGATGACGAGATCATTGTGGCAGCTGAGGCAAGAGATATTCTCTTTGAGGTCAGTAGGGGTAGAACATACCGACTGGGACCTTCGCTTGCTGTCATGACTCTCATAGGGCTAGTGCCTCTTGTTGTCTATCTGTGGCTTCTTCAAACTCCCCTCGTATGGAGTAGTATTCTGACGTGGACCACGGCTGA
>LRSK01000166.1 GCA_001563325.1 Candidatus Thorarchaeota archaeon SMTZ1-83 | reverse complement strand
GGGTGGCATCAAGATAGACGAGGAGTCGGGCACCAACATCCCCGGACTCTACGCCTCGGGAGAGTGTACCGGTGGGGTTCATGGCGGGAACAGACTAGGTGGTAACGCCTTGGCTGACACCCAGGTCTATGGTGCTCTTTCAGGTGAGAGTGCAGCTAAGTTTGCTAAGAAGAACACCCACACTGGCATCAATCGAGACGTCATCGTTAAAGAGTTTGAAAAGCTAGAGGCTATGCTAGAACGCAAGGAAGGCATGTCACCGGCTGACGCGAGGGATGAACTCAGGAAGCTAATGTGGGAGAAGGTCCAAATCTTCAGAAAAGAGGACGAAATGCAGGATGCTGTCAAGGAGCTTGTCAGAATCGAGAAGGAAGTTGTTCCAAATATAAAGGTGGATGTGCCAGTTAAACGGTTCAACCCCGGTTGGCATCAAGCCATTGAGTTCGAGCACATGGTCATGACTGCCAGAATGGTGGCTGAAGCTGCAGTAATGCGAAAGGGCAGCAGGGGTGCACACTACCGTGTAGATGCTGACCCCAATGATAAGGGCTATTACAATATCGTCATCCGGAAAGGCGAAGACGGCAAGATGGAGCTTCGAAAGGAAGAGCTCCTCATCACCAAGATTACACCCCCATAGGAGGCATATAGAATGGCAAAGACAATCAAGGCAAAGGTCCTCAGATACAACCCAGATTTTGACAATGAGCCTTACTTCCAAGACTTCGATGTCGAGTACGAGCCTGGGATGACAGTACTTGATGCTCTACTCCACATCCAAGACAAGTATGACTCTAGCTTAGCCTTCCGATGGGAGTGCAGGGGTGGGCAATGTGGTTCCTGCGCGGTCAAAGTGAACAGCATAGCTAGAATCGCATGCAGGACCAAGGTTGAACGCGACGAGGAGCTAATTCTAGAACCTATGGAGAAGATGCCTGTCATTAAGGATCTAGTAGTTGACTTGGCGCAGACCACCTATCGTCTTAGGCGTATACGACCATACGTGGCACGTGACAAGAAGCCTCAGAGACCGGAGATAATCCATGCTGAGGAGATCGAGAAGGTGCGAGAGATACGCAAGTGCATCGAGTGCAGTGCCTGTCTATCGAATTGCCCAATCGTTCATGAAACATGGGATTATCCAGGACCAATGATAATTCGTCAGCTTGCAAGGCTTGAGTTGGACCCACGAGACGTGGAAGACCGTGTCGCTATGGCAATGAATGAGATGGTCTATAGCTGTACGACTTGCAAGATGTGTGAAGACATTTGTCCAAAGAAGATCAAAATCCCCTCCTTGGCAGTTGAGCTTCTACGAGCGAAGGCTGTTGAGGCAGGGTATCCATTGGCTGAGGGTCAGCAGGGCTTTGTCGATCAGATAAATCAGACTGGTAGGGCGGTCCCTGAGAAGGACCTTCCACTACTAAAGAATATAGGAACCGAAGAGTTTCTGGTTGACAACCCACGTGGTAGAGTTGCCTTCTTCACAGGGTGTCTGATTGATTATCGGATGCAGAGCACCGGGAAGGCACTGATTGATGTTCTCAATCGAAATAACATAGATGTGATTGTTCCAAAGGAACAATGGTGTTGCGCTAGTCCGGCCTTCAGAACTGGAGATCTCAACACTGCCCATGCTGCAGCACGAAGGGTCACCGAGATATTCGAGGCGGCCTGCGAGAAGTACAAGTGCGACACAGTGGTAGTTGCCTGTGCGGGCTGCGGCAAGACCCTCCGTGAGGACCATCGACCCTTCATTGAGGATGAACGTGGTGAGCCTCCGAGGTACCAAGTCTACGACATGGCTGAGTATATGATTCAAGTAATTGGCAAGGAGAATATCATCCGACCAAAAGGCGAGATCAAGATGAAGGTCACCTACCATGAACCCTGTCACCTAGGCAGGGGTCAGCATGTCTTTGATGAGCCTATCGAGGTTCTCAAATTGATTCCAGGTGTGGAATACATCGAAGACCCATACAAGAACAGATGCTGTGGTGCTGGTGGTGGTCTTCGTGCTGGTCAACGCGAGCTCTCTCAGAAAATCGCCAATACAAGAAAGGAGTACATCGAGGCCACTGGTGCTGACATGGTCACCACTGAGTGCCCATTCTGTACCATCCAGATCAATGACATGATGAAGGACAGCTCTACCGGGATGAAAGTCCGTTATATTCCGGACCTCCTTGCAGAGTCTTACAGATTGGGTGATGCTGAAGCATAATCAATAATGGAGAGGCAAAACGCCTGCCTCTTTTTCGATTTCAAAACGAATTTCGTTACTTCATCATTGGGAAGTGACTTTCCAACTTCACACTTTGAAACTTAAATACTTTAAATTTCGAAGTAATACCGTGAAATAAATGAGTGCAACCACAAATAGATCGCATACGTCTGACACAAGTTATCGAGTGATGGCTTGGTATCTCCGTTTTCGTGAACGTTTCAGAAAACCTTCGGAATTTGTAAGCACACTTGGTATTAAGGAAGGTCACAACGTCCTGGATTATGGATGTGGCATTGGAAGCTACACTATTCCTGCAGCAAGACTCATAGGAGAAGCCGGGAGGGTCTATGCACTAGATATTCATCCCCTTGCCATAAAACGTGTCATGAAACGAGCCAAGAACGAAGGCCTCTCAAACATTGTAACAATTCAATCCGATTTGGCAACCGGTCTTCCTGAGAACCATCTTGACTTTGCGCTTCTCATAGATGTGTACACTTGGGTAGATGATAAGATTGGACTTCTAGAGGAGATTCACAGGATATTGCGACCTTCAGGAGAACTAGTATTTCTCATTGATCATGTTTCCCCTGAGGGATGTAAGGCCGCGGTTGAGGATTCAGGTCTGTTCAAACTCGTCTTTCAGGAGGACAATTTGCTCAGATATGAGAAGATTTGACAAAATCACCTTCCCTTGAGATATTGTTTGAGCATCCTGTGAACCTGAAGGGCGGCTAGAGAGTTTTCGATCAATCCCTGCTCGGCTAGTGACCAGATTGCTTGCGTGAAGATGATTACATGTGACGCTCTCGGTGCTCCATTGAGGGCTGACATGGCATACTGTGCTGCCCTCACAACAGGCCAGTCCTTCTTTGAAATATCGGGGATTACCTCCTCGAAAACGTCTGACTTTAAATCCATCATTTTGTCCCAATAGTCAGTAGCGTTCTTGACAAGCCAAAGCCTGACTTTTCCTGAGTTTGGAAGGTCTATGCCGCTTGGCAGCTGGTCCCAGTCAGTCCCTTTCTTCGTCTTTATGAGCCTATCAGCAACCAATTGCTGAGTGGTCAGAGGCTTCACTCTAATGTTCTGCTTCAGTCTATCCAGCAACCAATCAACTGTGTGACTATGCACAAGTCCTGTCTTTGCGGCAGCAGCTATTCTTTGTGCGAAGATACCATTATGCCCAAGAACTCCATACTCCACTATGGCTGTGCCAATGAGGTTCTTGTGCTTAGACAGGTTTGTTGATACTGCCATCTTGTCCATTTGGTCATCTACTCTGAAACCATCGGGTTGCTTTTGTGGCACCTTTCTGACAAGATATTCTGTTAGATGCCAGAGAGCGGCCTGATGTGGGAGCTTGTAGCTAGCCTGTGGGAGTTCACTAACAAGAGATATCGGCATGATGAAGGCGTGGCCAAGGTTATCAGGGTCCTCCGATGCTAGCGAGGCTGTCATTCGTCGAAGTCTGACAGGATCATCTCGGCTCCCAAGTCGTAGCGCGAAACTTAGTGCACTCATGTGTGTCTGTTTCCTGATCGACTGGGTGTAGTTGCGCATAGTCATATCCAGAGAGTCCAGTCTGGTATCAACATTGTACCTAGGTCCACGCTCATTTATCCAGTGATCAATTGCTGCAAGATGCAAAGCAAGGCGTTCGAGGAGTGCTTTTTGAAGAGGCTCACTCAGGTCTTTCGGTGTCTTAAGCTTGGAAGTAGGAGGTTTAACCGATAGAATATCAAGATTAGGACCAAGCTCCTGAATCATTTGATGTATGGAGTGAATTATAATCGTAGAGTGCGGCGTGTCGAAATCACGTTCTTCATTCCAGGCGGCAGCATGCATTAAAATTGCCCATATGGCTGATGGTTGGCTCTTCGACACCATCTCGCTGACAAGAGATGCTGCTCCTGGTTCGTCACCATTCAAGCATGCCTTAAAGAGAGTCATTTAGATACACCAGAATTGCGTATAGCTCTAACGCACTTATCTCTTCAGAAAACCAATCATGTTCCTGACATCAATCATTCAGGACACAATGAAAGACTCTCGACACACCGTGCATGTAATCGTTTCTCCCTTCACTGCAATTCGTTCTAAATCGCTCTTGCAGTATGGACACGCACCAATCGTCTTGGGAGGTGGACCAGTTCCTGTTCCTAGGATGAAATCTCCTGCGTCGTGGTCGATTCTACCAGAGAGTTCTCGCCCATCCAAGAGGTCACTAAGAATACGTGTGACATTCATTGCGCTAACTCCGGAATCCTGAGCGATTCGTTCTATTGAAATTCGACGCATAGCCTGAACCGTCTTCTTAACTGCAGTAACCGGGTCTGTCATCACTGTTTTTGCAGAGGGTGTGGGAGTGAGCGCTTCACGAGCTTCTGATAGACCTGATGGTACTCCTCCTGCATCTCTCAACTGTGACCTCAAATCGGTGATCTTTCGGTTGTATTCTTCCTCTGATAGCAATCCACGCATATAGTCTAGATTCATGTCCTTGATTGCAGCCTCAATCCTCTTGATGTCATCAGGATCACTCATTTCCTAATTCGCTCCTTTTTATGCGCATCTTTCCAAAAGCGACTATTCAATATAAGCGAAATTCGGTCAAACCCCTAATTCGATACTAGAGGCGAACGCCTTCTGGCAATTCGTCTAGTAGCATACCTTTTGACTCAGCATTCCTTACTGCATCAGTGGCTTTTTTGCCACCAATGTTCTCCAAAGCTCCTGCTACTGTTTGTCTAACAAACAACGACTTATCTTTCAGTGCATCAATCAGTGGACCTACTGATGTCTTATCCCTACGCTCACCAAGTTGTGCAGCTACATGTATCCGTACCATATATCTTGGATCGTCAAGTGCTTCCACAAGTATTCCTGTGGCACGTTTGTCCTGAAGTGACCCCAGACGTTCTATGGCCCCCATTGCTATTTGCTCATCACTACTC
>LRSK01000165.1 GCA_001563325.1 Candidatus Thorarchaeota archaeon SMTZ1-83 | reverse complement strand
TCACTCTCACATTTAAACTTAGGCGTTGGGTAAGAAAGTGGCAGGGAGAGCAATGGTGAGAACGAACTGGCATTGGCTCATCGCTCTACCCTGGTGCACCCTCGAAGATATTGTTGATTACTTTTCGATAGTCTTCGAGAGCTTTCCTACCACTTGCAGATATCTTCAGAACCGTGTGGGGTTTCTTTCCTAGGAACTCCTTTGTTACTTCGAGATACCCTGCATCTTCAAGCTTGCTTATGTGTGAAGAGAGATTCCCCCAGGTCAGCCTAGTTCGGCGCATCAGGAAGAGGAAATCCGCCTCCTCAACAACATATAGCTGAGTCATTATCTGCAATCGTGCGGGCTCGTGGATGAGCTTGTTGATCTTGACTGGCCGTCGCTTGTCCTCAGAGGTCAACGCGGCCGTCCTCCGGCATATCGACTATTGGAAACTTCCGGACAAAGAGAGAATACTTGACAAGACCCAGTATCATGAAGAAGAGCCCCCACACGATGAAGTAGAGAGGCGATACGATGTTTGGATCTAACACAGGAGTCACCCCAACTACAACTCCAGTGATGGTCATCGCTGCACCGAATAGGTAGTAACGATTCTGCCCACTCTTCTCTTTGAAGTAAATGGAGGGAGCACACATTATCAGACCGAAGGCAGCAGGAATCCATCTGTAGACCAAGTCTTCTTCGATGGTCCCAGTTCCCACCAAGTAGATTATCGTGGCCACTGAAACAATAAGCAACGCCAATACAGCTACCAGTCTGAGGGTCACCCTTGGCGGTTCATCTTCATACATCTTCACGTATCCAATTCTAGGATAGATGTACTTCTTTCTAATCATCTCAAAGAAAGGAGGAAGGAAGATGATATAGAAGACCACAAAGATGGAGATGAGGCTTGGCCGCAAGACGAATAGCGGCATTGCAGCCAATACCAGACCCATTAGCAGCTCAGTGAAGCCATCCTGCATCAATTCACGAAACGACACCTGTTCGATAGACTTCAAGTCTTGTTCTTCATTCATTTATTGTCACGTAACAAAGTACTTTGAATTGCAAAGTTCTTTGTAGTCTAATAAACCTTCGTTACTACGCAGACGGTTTCACCACCTGTGCCAGTTCGAAAGTTTGAAAAGAGGTCTGCCAGGCCGCCCAGAAAACAACCAAATGGAGAGTATGGGGGCAAAACCAGATACTCCAGCAGGTGACCCATATGACAGAAACGTCTGGCCAGAAGACTCCAGAGGAGAAGTTTGCCAGGCGTCTTGGTCTCACAGGAGCCACGAATCTCGGTCTAGGGGCAATGCTTGGCGGCGGAATCTACGTAATCTCAGGCATCGCAGCCGGCATGATTGGGCCGGCGCTGGTCTTCGCATACTTAGCGACTGGACTGCTAACAGTTTTCACCGCTGTTAACTACGCGGAACTCGCATCATCAATCCCAAAGCAAGGTGGTGGCTATACATTTGCCCAGGAAACGTATGGAGGATTCCCTGGATTCCTCACTGGTTGGTTTCTCCTAGTTGGCAACATCGTTGCATGTGGTCTATACTCCTTGGCAGTGGCCCACACCATAGCTATTCTGATTCCAGGATCAGGACCCGAAACCGCGGGATTCATCGCGGTCGTAATTATCGCGTTCACTTTCATAACGAACATAGTCAGTGTGAAGAGCGTGAGTGGAGTGCTTGGTGTCTTCAACATCGCGCAATCGTTGGTGCTCTTCTCTTTCATTGGAATTGGACTGCTCTCCATCCAACCGACGAATCTCGACCCGCTCTTTGCTCCGGGGACAGGAATCATGGAGTTTATGGCCACAGTTTCCTTCATCTACATCAGCTTCATCGGCTACGAACTCATAACCACAGCCTCTGAGGAAATCAAGGAGCCCGCCAAGAACATCCCAAGAGCAATCCTCCTTACTCTACTCATAGCAACGGGCATCTATGTAGCGACCGCTTTCGTTATTGTGGGCGTGGTCCCATACCTAGAGGTTGCCGGACTTGAATCCCCTGTGCCGGTAGCCCACGTCTTCAGCGCTATGCTGGGGTCTGGAGCTTTCTATTTCGGTCTTGCAGGGATGGCCGCATCGAACTACGCCGCTCTCAATGCCACGTTCCTCTCAACAGCGAGGGTCGCATATGCTCTCGGAAGAGACAGATATTTGCCGAAGTTCCTCGAGGGTGTGAGTTCGAGATTCAAGACTCCAATTCCCGCCTTGTTCGTATCACTGGTCGCAGTAAGTGCATTCGCCCTAACTGGAAGAGTCGATTTGGTGGCATCTCTAGCCGGACTTGCATACCTAGTAGGACAGACCATTGTGAACTCTTCGGTAATCAGGTTGAGAGAACACGAGCTCATCGTGCCAGGTACATTCAAGGCGCGGTTCTATCCCGCGTTCCCAATCCTTGGCGTTGCCATATGTCTAGCGTTCATAGCCAACCAGTCTCTTGAGGCTCTTCAGATGGGGTTTTGGATTGCTGCCGTTGGATTGGTCATCTTTCTCGCCTACGGGCGGAGTCGTAACAGAAGGCATCTAGAAGAGATGCGGCCTGTAAGGACTGCTGCCACCCTACGAGTCTTTGAACTCAAGCTCACTATGGACAATACCGTAGGAAAGACAACACCGATTACGGAAACTGAACCTAACACAATCGTCAAGCCCTCGCGACAAGATTCTCATCTGGATGAAGACGACTAACGTTAGGATCGCGAAGTACTCAGCCACCCTCAGTTTCCAGCCAATTCTTGAGCGTCTTGGCAGACTTAGCTGTCATCGATTCGACTTGCGTCAACTCCTCCACAGTTGCACTCTTGACCCCATCGAAGCTACCGAATCTCTCGAGCAATGCTGCTCGCCTTTTAGGACCTATTCCGGGAGCCTCTTCGAGTATCGATCCCGTGAATCTCCTCTCTCGCAGCTTGTGATGGTATCGTTGAGCAAACCTGTGCGCCTCATCTCGAACATTCTGAACTAAACACAATGCCGCCGAATCTGGTTCCAACTCCAGACCATCAGGGTAGTCTCTCGAATACAGAATCTCATCGCGCTTTGCCAGTGCAGCTACATGCAGATACTCAAGACCTAATTGCTTCAAAGCCTTCTGTGCAGAACTGAGCTGCCCTTTCCCTCCGTCAACTAAGATAAGATCCGGAAGTGCATCGCCTCTCTCAAGAGTCCCGAGATACCTCCGGTAGATGATCTCCTCCATCATAGCGTAGTCGTCAGGAGTTTCCTTCACTCGTATCTTGAACATCCTGTACCTCTTGTTATCGGACAGGCCATTCGCAAAGACAACACACGAACCTGTTGGATCTGTGCCTTGTATGTTCGCTACATCGAACCCTTCAATGAGCATAGGTGCATGAGCCAGGCCAAGAGCTTCCTTCAGCTCTCTTACGCCATCATGTACGATCTCCTCATCACTCTCCCCCAGAATCAGGATTTTGCGAAGCGCCCTGTGTGCGTTCTTGTTGGCCATCTCCACCAAGTCGCGCTCCCTCTCATCAGCTGGAACTCTGAGCAACACCGGATGCCCGTTGGACTCAGCGAGCCACTGGCTTAGTTGGTCCATCTCCGGGACCTCCGTTGGGAGGAGAATCTCGTCAGGAAGCCGTGGGATTGTGAAATAGAATTGCTCAACGAAGGCCGTCAATACCTCAGTATCGGTAACGTCAAGGTCTACCTCGAAGTAGAAGTTGTCTTGGCCGATTAGCCTCCCATTTCTGACAATAAGCATCTCTACAAGGGCGGCCTGTTCTGTTCTTGAGATACCCAACACGTCCCTGTTGGCTCCGTGTATCTCAACTACCTTCTGTCGACTCATGATTATCTCTATGTCAGTCAGCCGATCTCGGATCTCTGCGGCCTCTTCGAAGTCCATATTCTCGGAGGCCAGGTCCATCTGGTCCTGCAGAATCTGGGTTAGTTCTTCGGTCCGACCCTCAAGATACAGGCACATCTGCTCAACGAATGATCTATACTCTTCGAGTGTCACATGCTGCTTGCAGGGACCAGCGCATCTGTCTAGGTGATAGTCCATGCATTCTCGCCTTACTCTAGCGGGCTCTTTGCACGTGGCAATCGGAATGAACTTCCGGATTGTATCCATGAACCTTCCAAGTCGCTTAGTTCCCCCGTAAGGGCCGTAGTACTTCGCACCGTCTTTCTCCGCATCTCTGGTGATTTCAAAGACAGGAACTTCCTGCTCTAGGTCCACTCTGATCCAAGCATGTTTCTTATCGTCCTTCAGTCCAAGATTGTAAGGAGGCTTGTGCTTCTTGATCAAAGAGGCCTCGAGAACCAGTGCTTCCCTCTCTGTATTGGTGACAATCGTGTCGAGATCACGTGCGGCGAACATCATCTCGGCTGTCCTGTGCAGAAGACCACTACGGAGGTAAGAGAGAACCCTCTTTCTTAGCGCCTTGGCCTTGCCTATGTACAGGATGTTGCCCGACTCATCCTTCCAGAGGTATACTCCGGGAAGATCTGGTAGGTCATCTACGAGCTTGGCCAAGTCGGACATCCTGATTCATCCTTGAGTGTATGTAGCCTCACTCATAAGAACATCACAAATCAGTGATTCGGAAGGTGCCATTATGTTCAGTGATGTTCAGGTTTCATCCTTGCCTTCGGCGCCATCTCAGAAGCAGGTCACAGGCCTTACCTCTAGAGCACCCATAATAGGTGTACTCTTTGCATGAAACACATGGTGAAACATCGTCGGTAGTTACGTCGACTCTCTTCTCCATCATTCTAAGGTTCGCAATCCTGTCACGAATTGAGTCACCAGGTCTGGCCTTTGTTGGTCGTCCAAGCGATGTCATTACGCCTTCCAGTTCTCTCCAGAAATGAGGTGGCTGAGGGTTGAGAGATATGGCCTTTCTCAGAGCAGCTTCAGCCTCCTTGAGCCGACCGATAGAATGGAGATAGCGCCCTAGGTTGTACCACGACTGGGGGTCACGCGGGAAGGCGGATAGGCGTCTTCGTAAATCATCCTCATAAGCAGTCGTTTTCGTCGCCACCGCACTGCCCATGGTAGGTCCAATGTTCGTCGTGTCATCTTGTTGTGTCAAGGGTGCCTGTCCTCCCGGCGGACCTGAGTGAATTGACAAATACATCTAATATAGGATTGTGAGACGGACCAAAATACGAACAGGCTGACGAGAAATCGATAGTGAAACGCGCGGTTCCAGAACCAGAATCACTATG
>LRSK01000164.1 GCA_001563325.1 Candidatus Thorarchaeota archaeon SMTZ1-83 | reverse complement strand
ATCGCTTTTTCGTTTCTAACATTCTGGAGGCAGGACCTAAGCTCGGTCGTAAATGAGAACGACACGATTGGACTCTTCCGTTCCTTATTGGGCACAGCAACTACAGATCTACTCGTCGACTCTGCTACTCTGTGTCTTTCCACAGTAGATGGTCTTGCATCCCTATCTTCCTCAGCATCTCGATACTTCTTAAGAACACTCAAACCTAACGCACCTCTCTAAGCAATTCAGCATATGCCTCTGAAACTAGTCTGGCGATTTCTCTATCCACCACTGGATCATCCCTCCGCCTGAAGTTCTCAGCCGCTACCTGTTGGCACCCCCGTGCCAACATTCGGATGTCTCGTGGATTACCCTTGGCAGCTTCGTTGATGATCTCAATGGCGGCATCATCAAACGGGTATATCTCAAAGTCATCGGGGTTGAAGTTATCAATGCGTCCCTGTGCGTAGTAGATTCTTCTCCCAATGAACTCCTTTGCCTTCTGGTCATCAAACGGAGGAACATCAAGGGGTTCAGTTCGGTCTGCAATCTGCGGAAGGAAGGAAAGCATGGCATTCCAATAGATTGCAGTTCCAGACATTATCAATGTGATAATGGGTTCATCAAGCACTTCAGGATAATCGTTCTTCATCTCCTGCGTTGGAAGGTCTGCCAGATATCTCAGTTTGTGGAACGCTGACTCCTGATTGTCCGCAACATCCTCGAGAAAGAGCGCAGTGCGGGAATTCTCCTGGATGTACCTTCTGACCGACTCCTGAGCAACAGCCTCCACAATCTGACTCGACTCCCATGACCTCCGGTACTTGATTCTCAGAGAGTCCGAAATGGCGGCGGCCATCTGTTTCTCATAGAGTCCTGTCATTCCAACATAGCCAGTCACAAACTTGTTTCCCCTGCGGTCCGCCAGGGTCGGCAGGTCTCTCAATGCAAGCAACATCAGCGTGCTTTTCCCGGAACCAACCGGACCCCTGAGAAAGATGTGGCGTTCATTGGTGAGAATCAAGTCCACGAGCTGATCTAGGAATTCTGGCCATTCAATATACAGACGAGAGTCTGGCATCTTGTAGCCGCGAAAAGGAGAGAAGCGGGCACCAATTCGTTCTTCCCACGCTCGCAAGACTTCCTTGCGAGTATTGAAGTGGCGAATCAATGCACTCTCGTGAATCGCAATTGTCATGATGTGTACCCCATGGTATCACATGTACTTCTTGTAATACAACTGCTTGTTTCACCTTACACCCCTAATAAGTATCGCGGTGAATCCGCCACGGCTGATTCATGCCTGCGACTGAGACGCAACCTTTTTGAACAGGATGCAGCAGCGAGGGGACAAGCCAGGGAATGGCCCCACCACAAGGAAAGGAGAAGCTTCCGATGGATGTTGACCGGATCCAACACGTGCTGAACTCGCTAATGATACTCAGTTTTCTCGTCTTTGGTGCGTTGTCCGCAATTATCCTGATTACCGACACATCACTTACCGGTTCAACAGTCGCTCTTCCGTTTGCCTTTCTATCCATCTCCTTCATGACACTCATTGTAACCGGACAGATCAATGACCGACCTAGGCTTGTAAAGAAGTATCTTCGTGACTGGCTCATTGTCTGCGCCTTCCTAGTACTTGTGAGTGCACTGGTAGTGACCTTTGCATGATGCTCATCACAAGAGTTTTAGGACCTCACGATGTGACACGACTCCACGTCCGAGTCTTAGATTCAGCCCTTCAGAGTGATTGACATGAGTAAGATTCTTCCAGGAACCAAGACAACAAGGATGGAACTCCTTCGATTGAAGAATCGGATGAGGCTGGCAGAACGAGGTCATGATCTATTGAAGGAGAAGCGCGACTCTCTAATCATGGAACTGTTCAATGTTCTTGCTGAAGTGAAAGAGACCCGCGATAAGGTCGAAACTGCCTTGTCTGAAGCATTCTCCGCTCTGACGAAGACGAAGATGATAATGGGGCCCTCTGAAGTGGTGGAGTTTGCCAACTCGAGCAGAGTTCTAGCAGACTTGAAGATCTCCACGCGGTCCATGATGGGTGTCCTGGTCCCCGTCCTATCTGTTGAGCAACACGTACCAGAGCTCCCGTACTCACTGCCAGACTCAAGTGTCCAGCTCGATGTGATGGCATCCAAGTTCAAGGATGCATTGAACGCAGTGGTGCGCCTTGCTGAAATCGACTCGACGGTCAAGAGACTTGCGATTGAAGTTGAACGCACCAAGAGGCGAGTGTCAGCCCTCGAAACAATAGTGATCCCTAGGCTCGATGCTACGGCAAGATATGTGAAGCAAGCCCTCGAAGAGAGAGAGCGCGAGGATTTCTTCAGACTCAAGTTTCTGAAGGAGCGAATGGAAGCACAATAGCGTTTCAGTGCGTGTATTATTTGTATTACGTTACGTCTGTCTTAGTTTCAGGATAGCAGCTGCCAAATCGCCTTCACTACTCCGCAGCGCTTCCTTTGCAGTTTCGATATCGACCCCGGTCTGACTGGCCACAAGCGCAGCGTCTTCCATAGGTATCTCGAGCTCTCTCTTAGGTTCTGGCTCTACCCCTTCTGAAACACCCGTTTCTGTGGTCGGTCCCCTCTCGGACTTGGTACCCGACACTTGGTATGATTCGCTGCCAGCCTGCTTGATCATTACGACCTGGGGGTCGGTAATTAGCCACTCCTTACCCCACTAACATCTTTCTGTTCTATTCCCATCTGTTTCATCATTCGAGCAATTGCCCTTGGTGACATACCACGTCTACGTGTCATGAAGCCCACCCGAGGTAAATGAGGTTCTTTCATCCTGATACTCTGTGATAGGGATAAAATGGTTGTGCTCTGTTAGTTGTATCTCTAGAGCGCATACGTCTTGATCCGCCGTATGGAAACATGGGGGGTGAGTTTCTGTTCTAGACACAACTCTTTGACAGTACAGGTCAACGGCTCTAATTCTCCTTCTGGCAGGGCGATATGCATGTGAACAGTTCCTCCTTTGGCTACCAGTGATTTCAGGGCGTATGGAAGGAAAAGATGTGTATCATGCAGATACCCCATCACCACTCTATTGAACGCACGCACAGGATGAATCTCTCTGCAGTCACCAAGGACTGCTTCAACCATGTCTTCTAAATCATTCAGCCGAACATTGGAAACAAGAAACTCGTACGCTTCCGGATTCAACTCGATTGCCTTCACTCTTGTCTGTCTGTTCTTTGCCATATGTAGGGCAAATTGACCGACACAGGCGAACATGTCAAGAACAGTTTCTCCGGATCTGACAACAGATCCCATGCGAAGTCTTTCGGCCTTGTTTCCACCCGAGAAAGTAATCCGTGTGGGATCGAGTCTAAACCGAACGCCATTCTCAACATGTGTTGTAGTGGTCTGACTCTCGCCAGCAATGACAATGTAGTCAGGTAATCTCGTGACTCCTGCCGTAGCTCCAACCCTCACTGCAACTGAGGCAATCCGCAAGTCATACTGAAGAGTGGTTTCCCCAATTAGCTCCAAATACGGCTGCATCCTAGAATCAGCATGCAGTAGGGCAACATGTCCTACGAGGTGATAACCACTGGGAAACGGAATGCCAGACGGAATCTGGTCCTTCAGTCTAGTCCTAAGAAACTCTCTATATCTCATCGCAACCCACAGGACGTAGTAGCTCTATTACTTGAAGGCGTACTAAGCATATAGGGTACTTGGTGCACCATCACCCTTTCCTCTATCCCGAATCTTCGAAATGGCCTTGATGAAGTCATTTTGTACCACAAAGGTTCTGTTGTCACGAATAGCAAACATGCCCGCTTCAATACAGATTACCTTGATGGCAGCACCTGTTAGTTCCGACGTTGCAGATACCAGCCTATCATAGTCAAGCTCAGAATCAACATTCATTCCGCGCGTATGAATCTTGAAAATCTCCTTTCGACTCTCCTCATCTGGAACAGGAAAATCGATTATCCGATCAAAACGCCCTGGTCTTAGAAGAGCTGGATCCAAGATGTCTGGTCTGTTGGTAGCTCCAAGGACCGCCACCTGTCCACGATTCTCAAAACCATCCAGCTCGCTGAGCAGTTGCATCAGTGTGCGCTGGACCTCCCTATCACCTGAGGTAGCAATGTCCAGTCTATGTGAACCTACTGCGTCAAGCTCATCGACAAAAACAATAGCTGGTGCCTTCTCCTTGGCAAGCAAGAAAATCTCCCTTACAAGTCTGGCGCCTTCACCAATGAACTTCTGAACCAACTCAGAACCAATGACCCTGATGAAAGTCGCATTTGTTTCATGAGCCACAGCTCTTGCGCACAGGGTCTTCCCAGTACCTGGGAAACCAGTCAGCAAGACACCTTTAGGAGGCTCGATACCAACCTGGTCGAACAGATCAGGTTTCAGGAGTGGCAATTCTACTGTTTCCTTTATCTCGCGAAGCTGTTCCTTGAGTCCACCGATGTCGGCATAGGAAACATCAGGAGCCTCTTCAATCTCCATTGCCCTAATCATCGGATCTCTTGGTGGTGGCAATTCCTGTGTTACTGCAAAGGATCGTTGATTGAGCGCAACTCTCATGCCGGGTTGCAGCTTGTCCTTGGGGATGGATGACGAGATATGCACCACGAAATTGGGGCCTGTTGAACTCTTCACGACCGCTCTTCCATCATCAAGTATCTCGATGACGGTTGCTGTGATAAGCGGAGACTGCCTCAGTTTCTCGAGCTCAGTTCTCAGAGTCTGAGTTTCCTTCTCAAGTCTAGAACGTTCAGCTTGCAGTATCTGCTTCTCTGTTTCAAGTGCACGAAGACGACGTTCTAGATGTCTAGTGTAGGTCTCAGTGTAGGTAGAATTATCGATGCTGTCTTTCTTTGCATCAGTAGTCCCTGGCAATCACTGCACCTCGAAACCCCATCCTCTGCTACTGATTTAAGGATTCCTTTGAGGCCCAATGATTCTGCGCCAGTCGACAACTTTTATCAACACTTCAGGTTCAGAGGTGCCCTGAAGAGGGATTATTTGTGCCCAGCTGTGAGTTATGCGGCCGAAACATGAAGGGCCACGGAAGAAACGTCGAAATCGAAGGAGCCAAGATGAACGTCTGTCCTCAATGCGCGGCGAGATTCGGAAAATCACCATCAGGTACAGATCGAAGGAGCTCTTCAGCATCCGGAATACGACCTTCTTGGATTGGTGAGCCAAAAGAACCAGCCCCACAAGTTCCTCGACGGGTCACATCCCGTAGATCAAAACCTCGTGCAACGACTGGAACACGCTTGGAGGATATGATCCTCATCGAGAACTATGCAAGCACAATCCGGATGGCTAGACAGAAGAAGCAGCTAAGTCAGGAAGAGCTTGCTCAGAAGGTAGGTGAACGAATCTCGACCCTTCAATCAATAGAGGCAGGACGACTGAAACCCACTGGGAAGACAATTAGAGGCTTGGAAAGAGAGCTAGACATTTCCCTTCTGGAACCAATAAGCTCCACTCCAGTTCGAACTAGCAAAGGAGTATCTCGCAGCGGACCTACATTGGGAGACCGAGTCATTGTGAAGCGAAAGAAGTCGCAGAAGTCAGACTCAGAAACGGTCTAAACGAAGTGAATATATACTCTCTTAGGTAATAATAGTATAGTAAGTGCAAGTTCTCAATCGCAGGGCTTTTGGTTACGTTAGAAATCAGTGGACTGACCAGCCTCCGGATACGCTCAGGTGATCACTTCAAAATGGTACATGCGAATATCAACCATGACCTTTTCCGCCTTGTAGTCGAGGAGATAGCAGGCAAAGAGGGAGTGGACATAGCAACTGTTCTTGTCAATGCAGAGGAAACCACAGATGAAGAGATTGCCACCAAGACCGATCTTAAGCTGAACATTGTTCGAAGAATCCTGTACAAACTCCACGACAATCACTTAGCCTCTTATCGAAGAATCCGCGATACCAACACGGGTTGGTTCCTATACTACTGGAAGATAGACCCAAAGAAAGCACAAGCCCTTGTCAACCGAAAGAAACGACTAGTTCTGAATCTACTTGAACAGAGACTAGAACATGAGAGCAACAATGACCTTTATGCCTGCGTAAGTCGCGATTCCTCACCGGTTCCCTTTGAGGAGGCCATGAATCTCTCATTCCGTTGTCCAATCTGTAACGAGCAATTGGAGTATGTGGACAACACGAAGGCAATCAGTTTCCTCCGCAAGAGAGTGGAAGAACTGAAAGCTGACCTATCGGCAACCTCTACAACATAGGGACTCAATCACTCGTTTAAGGAAACCTACTTAGCACGAGAAGTACAGCCTCTATCAGGTGGCAGGCCATTGAGGCACCTCATCCTTCACGCTCAAGCATATGGTCCATACCGTAGGCAACTACTCAATCATATGAGAATAGATGTTACTGAGATAGTCAGAGAACTGAGTGCATCTCTGGTGAAGCTGGGAACGGACAAGAGGAATCACATAACGGTTGATATTGAGGGTGAGGACGAGGAGTTTGTCGGCAATGTACTGCTGCAACGATATGGGGGTGTTTCTGAGTTTGGCGCGCTTTCCACTGATTCAACATTCAGGGGTCAGTTAGTCGATGTCGGAAAGGTAGGATACGGATTGTACTGCGACATTGGAATCATGGGGCCGCCCAAAATGGATGTGCTCGTTCCACTTCACAACCTTCGAAGTCAGCTATCAATGCCGAAGTCTTCATTGAGGACAATCTCTAGCACCCTGGTGCTAGTAGATCATCTTCCCGTTGAAGTACGTATCACGGAAATAGACAGTGCCCATCATAAGACCACAGGAGAGCTTGCAGAGTCAACGCTCTCCCGAATCAAGAGGTGGGCAGGGGATGATCACCAACGATTGCTAGTTCTAGGATGCACCAAGAACATCATTGAAGACGCTTTGACAAAGTCTGGACACTCTCAGGATATCTATCAAATAGAGAAACTCGGTCACTTCGAGTTCTCTCTAAGGTGCAAGAGGAGTACTCGTGCATCAGGCATTCTTGCCGCAATAGGCCCTAGACTGAAAGGGGTGCCAATGCATCTATTCATCCCAGAAGAGGTTGGAGAGAGGTATAATGCCAAGGCTTGACACCTGGTTGGTAGAACAAGGCTACTTCTCATCTCGTCAAGCTGCCAAACGCGCGGTTAGAGCAGGTCATGTGAGGGTAAACGGCGAACTGGCAAAGGCCTCGAAGCAAATCAAAGGTTCAGATTTCGTATCTGTTTCCAAGGAATCGAAAGACACACCTGTTGGGTACCTGAAATTGAAGCAGATTGATGATGCTATAGGAAACATTGTCACTTCAGCCAAACTGGCTCTTGACATTGGCAGCTCAGCAGGAGGTTTTCTGACGTATTTGGCTGAGTGCGGTGTAACTGCAGTTGGTGTCGAGGTTTCGGAGGAATTCGCCCAGTTTCTCGAGAGGCTTGTAAACGAATACCCAAACATCTCAGTCCTATTTGATGACGCCTTCACAATGGACCCAATGATCCTTGGCGAAGATGAAAGAATCGACCTATTGCTTGTCGACGTCACAACTGATCCTCAAGGGACACTTATGCTTGTCAACAGATTCTCTGTACTATTGAAGAACGAAGGGTGGCTTATTGCTGCCTTTAAATCAAAAACAACTTCAGCAGCAATCTCCGACCTCTGCGATTCGGTCGCAAGCCTTGGATTCACCATTGTCCGAAGCATCGTCCTTGATGACACCCTCCATGAGTTCCACATAGTTGCAGCCCGTCAGTGAGTAATTCTTTTATTCGGATTGGACAACCCGAACTGGCTAGGGGCGGTAGTCTAGCCCGGCTATGATGTCTCGCTTACACCGAGAAGACTAAGGGAAATTCCCCCTTGGCACTCGAGGGTCGCTGGTTCAAATCCGGCCCGCCCCACCACTTCTCTCCCACAACAAATCACAAAAGAACTGAAGAACCCGATTTACACCTACAGATTCATGCGGGTCATACGAATAGGACATCTGGTCTGGAAGCAGTTCGTGGGTTCAAATCCCACCTTCCGCACCATCTCATTCTGGGAAGTGACATTGAGATACTTTTATCGGGGGGAAACAATCGCGGTAGTATCGGAAATATCAGTGAATTGTGAGCACAACTTGTACGATAGAATCTCCAACTTTCGTTGAATCCCCACAGAGATGCAAGAGAAGTACCTTGACTGAGAGTGAACTCCGGGAAGTGTAAAGATGCCTTTGCAAGCACTGCTGTCATCGTTTGGTCTTGTCTTTCTGACAGAGATAGGGGACAAGACGATGCTGGCGACGCTATGTCTAAGTGCACAATACAGACGCCCCCACATAGTGCTTCTTGCAGCAATGCTGGCGCTTGCATTCGCATCTGTTATCGCGGTATTCGTTGGTGTCGTACTGGCTGCAACTCTTCCAATCGACTTCATTCTCTATCTATCCGGGGCGCTATTCATTGGAATGGGCGTTCATGCCTTAATCAGGAACAGTCCAGATGCGGAAGACTGCAAGCAACCAACAACGTTCCTCAGCATGGTATCTCTGGTTCTCCTCTCAGAACTCGGTGACAAAAGCCAACTAGCAATACTGGCGCTTGCAGCTCAATCCTTGTTTCCTCTGTTGGTATTTGCAGGTGCCATTGCCGGGTTCTTTCTTGTGAACCTAGTTGGTGCTTATTCTGGCGACCAACTTGCCGATAGAATACCAGTGACCATGGTGAGAAAAGGCACAGGAATTGTCTTCATTGCCTTCGGAATCCTGATTATTCTGGGCTTCATGTGATGTCATTCTTGGAGAGCTTCTCAAGTATCCTAGACGAAGACTTTATGACCGAAACCGCAGCGT
>LRSK01000163.1 GCA_001563325.1 Candidatus Thorarchaeota archaeon SMTZ1-83 | reverse complement strand
TTCTCAGTAAATTGGCACGGCGGAGATGTTGTTCCTGTCGAGAATCCCACCAACACAACGTTCACACTCAGCGTAGGAACAGTTGGACCTGGCGACCTTTATGGCACCTCACCACTTGTTACAGCCTATCTACCTTCGGGGTTGGTTGTGGCTCAGTATCTGGTACAGCTGATTCTCAAGACCGAGGAAGGCGTTGTCGACACAGTGAGTCTAATATTGACTGTGACATGAAGCAGCAGAGCTATGATTTCAGGAGATTTCTATACCACTCGACTGTATTGGCCAATCCGGCATCCAATGACACACTTGGTGTGAAGCCGAGAACTTCATGCGCCCGGGCCGTTGTTCCCTTGCTGTGCCTGACATCTCCGATTCTCTTGGGACCATGCACAATCTCCGACTCGGTGTCTTCAACAGACTTGAGTACTTGCTCTGCTATCCTGTTGATGGAAACTGACTCTTCAGCACAGATATTCATAGTCACTCCGGCTGCGGCAGCGACGTCTCCGGCAAGACAGGTTGCTCTCACAACGTCGTCCACATGGAGGAAACTGCGTGTCTGAGAACCGTCTCCATCCACTATGATTGGCATTCCGTTCAGAGCCTGATTAATGAAGATCGAGATTACCCCGCTATACTCCGAATACGCCTGTCTTGGACCGTATATGTTGAAGTATCGGAGTACAACCGATTCTAGGTTGTATGTCATGCTATATGCCTGCATGTACTGTTCAGCTGCAATCTTGGACGCCGCGTATGGACTGAGAGGGGACAAGGGAGTGTCCTCACTGATTGGAGTGTTCTGAGGGTTCCCGTATACTGCGGCGCTGGAACTGAACACGACTCTCTGCACCTTCTCATTCCGAGCCATCTCTAGAACATTCATTGTTGCTTCTACATTGTTCCTGTGGACCAGAAGAGGATTCTCGATTGACAGCTTGACCGAAGAAATGGCGGCAAGATGATAGATGATATCAACGTCCGATTTTATACTTGAGCCCCAATCTTGTTCGCAGACATCCCTCTCAATGAACTGGAAGCGCGGGTTGTCCACAGCCGCGCTCATGTTATTCAGAATCCCTGTCCTGAGATTATCTACACCAATCACAGTGTAGTTTCTTTCGAGAAGATGTTCAACCAAACTGCTCCCTATGAACCCTGCACAACCAGTGACTAGAGCGGTGGCCTTCGTCATTCTAGCTCAGCTGAGGATGAGCTACTGGCTTGTTATAGGCTTTCTCTAAAACATGGTCTCTCAAGAACACGCAACTTGACATTGTATTCTGCAGGTGTTGGCTAGCTATTAGAAAGGCCTTTATCACAATCGAGATACCCAGCTTCCAAGGACGCTCTAACATGTACTTCGTCTACATAATCGAAACCGAGGATGGAACATACTACACAGGCCAAACAAACGACCTTTATCGACGATTCACAGAACATCTCTCGAATTCCTCAAAGTCCGCTGCCTATCTTAGGATGCACAGGCCGGAATATCTTGTCTATCTTGAAGAGTGTTCCACCAGAGTTGAAGCTATGAAGCGTGAGCGTCAGATCCAGCGAAACCGCCAGCTGAAAATGCGACTTGTTGGTCCTAGGAGGCACCTGCTGGAAGTCATAGAGTCGGAAGCAAGCTATCGCTAGACTCAATCTGTGATTCCCATCTTCGCGAAGGCTTCTTATCGTAGATTGGCTCCCAGCTGCTTTGTGAGTCCAGGATGAAGCAGCTTGTATTAGCCATTGATGCCGGCACGACTGGTGTTCGGTCCATGATATTCAGGCCGGATGGAGAAGTCGTGGCGAAGGCCTACCAAGAGTTTCAGACCCATTATCCAAATCCCTCATGGGTGGAGCAGGATGCTGATAGCTGGTGGAGTGCAACATGCCAGACCCTTGCACAATGCCTCAAGACCGGCGTGAACCCTGATGACATTATTGGGTTGAGTGTCACCAACCAGAGAGAAACAGTTGTACCGGTTGACGAGAGTGGTCATCCTGTGCGGAGGGCCATTGTCTGGCAAGACCGCCGGACCATTGATCAATGTAGCTGGATTCGAGAACAGGTTCCTGTAGAAGAAATCTACTCCACTACCGGACTAACCGTTGATCCTTATTTCACTGCGCCAAAGATACTCTGGATAAAGCAGAACGAACCCGAAACGTTCAGGAGCACCCACAAGTTTCTCCTAGTCCATGACTACATAGTCTTTCGGCTAACAGGTCGTGCGATAACTGACCATTCGAACGCGAGTAGAACGATGTTGTTTGATATCTCCAAGGCTGAATGGTCCAACAGACTCCTTGACTCCTTTGGCATCCCCGATGACAAGTTGCCAGAACCTCTAATCTCCGGGAGCCATGTAGACATGGTTTCTGCGAAGGCGGCGAAGGAGTCTGGGCTGAGTGAGGCGACTGCTGTGGTGGCAGGTGGTGGTGACCAGCAGTGTGCGGCCCTTGGCGTGGGCGTTGTTCGTCGAGGTAGAATCAAGTCGACTACAGGAACTGGCACCTTCATGTTGGCATTCTCAAACAGCCTACGATTGGACTCAGAAAGAAGAGTTCTCTGCAGCAGACATGTGGTTCCAGGTGCCTTTGTTGTAGAGGCGAGCATGTTCACAACAGGATCTGCCTTGCGATGGTTCCGCGATCAACTTGGAAGCGCTGAGGTTGGGATTGCCAAGGATCTTGGCGTTGACCCCTATGAGATTCTGACGGAGGGAGCCGCCGCGGTGCCGCCCGGTTCTGAGGGCATAATCCACATACCTCATCTCGTTGGCGCTGGCGCACCCTACTGGAATCCCCATGCTCGAGGGGTCTTTGCTGGCTTGGCCTTGGGCCATACGAGGGCTCACCTGGTTAGGTCGATTCTTGAGGGCGTTTCCTATGAGATGCGCACAAACCTAGATGTCATGCGCGAGCTGAAGCTTCCTACTGAAGAAGTCAGGGTCACAGGTGGGGCCGCTAGAAGTGAGTTTTGGATGCAGATTCAGGCTGATGTCCTAGGAATCCCTGTAATCAGAACGAAGATGGAAGAGGCTACAGCGCTTGGCGCCGCAATTCTCGCGTGTAATGGTGTCGGATTATTCAAGTCGCTTGCGCATGCCGCCGAAGAGATGGTCAGACCGTCCAAGACTCTCAAGCCTACGAAGGAGAATCGCGCAGTCTATGATAGAGCATTCGAGAGATACAAGAAGCTCTACAATGCATTATCAGGGATGACTTGGGACTAATGTGCATACACCGCTATCTTGTTGGCCTTGTCCAGCACTAGAATCTGTGTCTTCGGGTTCGCGGATATCCAATCATCAATCACGCCCTGAGGATTCTCCACCTTAGTGATGTGTGCTGACTCAACAGTCTCCCTGTCAAGCTCAGTGTACATCTTGACCCCGGATATACGTTTCAGCAGTTCGGCGAATTTGTATGCCTTGTGTTCATACAGGTGATACTCACCACTGATTGAGCTAATCACCTCTTCTAGAGGCGCTCTGAGTCTGTTGTAGAAGTTCTCGATAGCCTCTGGAGGTGCCACCCCCTCTCTGCATTCAGCTACAAACAACACTTCCCCCAGATTCTCCACTGCATTCTTGGTAAGCTCCAGCCCTCTCTGGGCGTGGTACAGGCTGATGTCCTGAGGATATCCTCCTGGGGAGATGACAGCGTTAGACACAGGCTTCACGAAGAAACTTGCAGTTTCATCTAGCATTTCGATTCCTCCGGCAATCACTGGCTCCAGATGCCCCGCGTCGGCCCACACAAGTTTCCCATCACTCGAGATGACTGAGAGAGTGAAGACTTTAGCATCTCTGGTGACTATTTCAGCTCCTTCTCTCATGTCGTCAGCAAGCGGATTGTCCCTTCTGGCAGGGTCAGGATGATACGGATGCCTCCCGAAGGTAGACTTTGGATCAAGAGCCATAGAGTGGTTTGCCTCTATTGTAGGGAACGCGCAGATGCCCGGGAGAAAGTCCTTGAGGGCATTTGAGTAGCCTGCGAAGTAGTGTGCCTTCATGTCTGATATGGGCACGTAGACGTCGTGGCCCACGGCTGCAGAGTTTACAAACAGAGGAGTTCCTCTACTGGTATCTCCGAGATTCACAAAGTCCTCTGCATGGCAGTCATTGATTGACACATCATAGGTTCCGATGCCTGTGTCGTCAGCAGCCCGTCTGATCATATCCACGATCTCAAGGTTTCCGGGGTGTTCTACTTCGTGAGAGCCTGTGGTGATGATGAACTGTACTCTACTTGCGTCGACAAGAAGGGGTACTACCGCACTGATGAGCTCCCAGTGTGGTTCATCTCTGGTATGGTCCTCCACCAAAACACAGACATTCTTACTTCTCGCAAGATCTGTGAGAAGGGGACCATGAGGGTTAGTGAGCACACGACTGAGCTCCTCTTGGGTGTCTGACTTGGCCGCGACCTGCCTGGGAACTACTTTCCCGGCAAGATTCTCTTCAGGGATGTCGAGTTCAATCTTGGATTCGCCATAGGTCAGACTGACTTTCATTGTGACCACTTCACGGTGTCATTGAAACTATAGCACAAAAGCGTTGACCCAGCTGCACTTCAACATGTTTAAGTCAGAGATTGCCGGTGTGCGTCTCTGATGAGTGTGCTGTAGATGAGTCGGTCGGACGGGAGCAAACAGTCTGGTCTTGCGGGAATGGGAAGATGGCTTGCTGTAGGTTCTGAGCTGCCTTGCTCTGTCATCATTCTTCTATATGTTGGCAGCTTCCTAGGATCATCGTTGTGGGGGCCAGGAGGAGCGACAACAGGTGCCATTATCGGTGCCTTGGTTGGGTTTGTCTTCGGTGTCTACAGTGTCTACGTCACAATTGGTTACTACGATAGAATAGAACATAAGGTGAAGGGCAAGCGGACATTTTCACCACCACCTGAGGAGCTGTATGAGGAGTTTGACCTCCCCGGGAAAGATGAGTCCGAGCAGTCTACCTCATAAACTCATCATCGTCATCTGCGTCTAGTACTTCAATGATGATACGAGTGGCGCTTCGTCCCACTCCGGCCACTATTACCTGTACAAGAAGGGCAACCATGAATCCGCCGAGTGCCAGCCCAAACAGACGCAACGAAGCATGCAGTGCTGTGATTGGGGCTAGGAAGTTCAGATCCACCAGATACCAGATATACAAGCCTGTAATAGCCATCAGCGTGACCAGAACTCCATACATCACCACAACTGTCTTGACCCTTGGGGTGTTGAAAGGCACCTTCTCAATTCC
>LRSK01000162.1 GCA_001563325.1 Candidatus Thorarchaeota archaeon SMTZ1-83 | reverse complement strand
TGAAGATGAGCCAGATTGACCTGCTTTTTCATAGTATCTCGGCGGCAACATAGGCCACGACATCATTGTAGTTGCCCGTGATATCACCGGAATTGGTGTACTTTAGCACGTTGAATTGTGTAGCACCCCGTTCCTTTGCGAAAATCATTGCTGTAGCTATGGGGCCTGCTCCACAGATACTGAATCTATGACCTCTCACGAACTCGATGAAGCCCCTGGCATCTAGGAACTCCAAGTACTCCATTGCCTGGTTGTCCTTTATCCTAGCGCTGTCGGCAGTTTCGAAGTGAGTGAAGTCAGAACTGGCAATGACTAGGATGTCCATTTCATCTGCAAGCTTGGCAAGCGTTTGGCCCAATGATGCAGATATATCGTAGGTCGGGTCTCTGATGCTAATTGGAACGAAACTGAAGTCCTCTCCAAAGATGAATTGAAGGAACGGGAGTTGAACCTCGATGGAATGTTCGCTACTGTGAGCCACACAATCATTCGTTGCGTACTCGTTGGCCTCTACTATTGCAGACCCAAGTTCTGTATCATAGCGGACGGTCCCCAATGGTGTTTCCCAATTGTCATTGCAGACAGCAACTCTCGAACCAGTTCCGTAATGATTCGGCCCCAAGATTATGATGTGATCTGGTTTTCCATCCTCGTAGATCCTTAGATAGCTGTGAGCTGCAGGCATCCCGGAGTACACGTACCCGGCATGAGGGGCTATGACCGCTCTCAGGAATCTTGAAGTCCCGAAGTCCCCTTCAGGAAGTCTACCCGGTCCAAGCCCTTTAAGAAAGCAGTTCTTGATGCGATCGTTGAGCAGCTTCACCTCTCCTTCATAGAATCTTCCAGCTACTACTGGCATCCGAACCATATGAATCCCGGACTGCTCTCTTGCACGGTGTGAGAAAAGCCTTTGCTTGGCTGGCTTTCCTCAACCGCGCTTGACTAGCCGACTCACCGTGGAAGCTACTTCGTCCATCTTCAGCTGTGTAGTCTTCTTCGTGGACATGTCCCTAAGGCTGACCTCGCCTTTCTCTTGGTCTCGTTGACCAACAATGATCACATACTTCGTCTTCATGCTATCAGCCTGTTCTAGGAGCTTCTTGAGAGGTCTGTCCATTACATCAACGACTGATGAAACGCCAGCTCTTACGAGTTCGTTCTGAATGGCCATGGCGTATTTCACCATAGGTCTCTTGACAGGCGCTACAAAGACATCCAGACCAATCTCTAGCTGTTCAACTGCTCCACGTGCAGCGAGGACGTCTATGAGTCTATCAATCCCTATCGAGATTCCCGTGGCTGCAGTTGGCGGTCCACCGAATTTCTCTATGAGAAGATCATAGCGACCTCCGCCTCCAAGGGACCCGACCTTGGGTCTGCCTAAGAACTCAACTTCGAAGACAGGGCCAGTATAGTAGTCAAGCCCACGTGCGAGAGACATATCAAACTCAGTGAATTCCTCTGCGCTGCTCTGTTCGAAGATCTCAGCCATCATTTTGAGCTCATCCACTCCTTCAAGGCCGGTTTCTGAACCGTCCAAGAGATCTGCGAATTTCCCTAGGATACTGATGCCGCTTCCTCGGAGCTCAATCGCATCCAATAGGAATTCACTCTCCTCTGCTCCGATGCCGCGTGTCTGAAGTTCTTCTTTTACTCCATCCCGCCCAATCTTGTCGAGCTTGTCGATGGCTCTGAAGCACTCAAAGGCAAGCTCATCTGGAACTCCTGCCCTCTCCGTTAGACCTCTAAGCACTTTGCGGCTGTTGATTCTGATGAGATAGTCGCCACCCAGTACCTTCCTAAGGTATTCGATTGCTACGAGGACAACTTCGGCATCAGCCGCTGGACTACTTGACCCCAAGATGTCCACATCGGCCTGGGCAAACTCTCTGTACCTTCCCGGCTGCGGCCTATCGTATCTCCAGGCTTTGCCGAGCGCATACCGTCTGAACGGCTTAGGGAGATGGGGATTAGACGCCGAGATTCTGGCCAGAGGAACGGTCAGGTCAAATCTCAATCCGACCTCTCGATCACCCTTGTCCTTGAACTTGAAGGTTTCCGCTTCTATCTCTTCTCCACCTTTGGCGGACAAGGTTTCCCAGAGTTCCATTACCGGAGAGTCAAGTGGCTCATATCCGAAATGACGGAAGACTTCAGCAGCGGTCGCCATCAAGTACTCCTTGATTCTCATCTCAGGACCCATCAGGTCCCTCATACCTCGTACTGTTCTCAAGTTTGACATTGTGAAGTCCTCCAGAATACGTCAATAGAAGGGTCAAAGGGAACGGCGGCATAGAATCCACTGACTGAGTCATCCTTGCAGATGAACTAGGCCACCAACATTCACCTTTGTCACCGACATCGAGTCTTTCGAGTACTACTTTAAGTCTTGTGCTTCCGAGGCTCCGAATGCACGCTATGTGTCAGACAACAGGGACTACTCCGAGAACGAGCGCGATTATGAAAAGCACTACTCCCACAGCCATGATCAACGAGTCCTTGACTACAATCTTCACCAGGCCTGTTTCGCGATCAGATAGGTACACGTATACCACTTTGTTCAAGACAGATGTGGTTGTCGCGATGATGACCGCCAAGACTGCTGTGGAGAGCCCAATACTAGCACCTGCAAAGCCGATTCCAACTGTCGCTACGATTGCCCCTGCAGAGGCAAACCCTCCTAGTAGAGCGGCTGCGATGACTCCTGCATCAGCATACACACTCTGTAGAAAGAGCGAGAGAAATGATACTGCGGTGAACACGACAGCGAATCTGATCGCTGCGCCGAACTCAAAGGGAGACCCTAGGGCTGACTCAATCTCTCCTTCTTCTACCTCGACCCGACGCTTACTTTCTCTGGCCGATCTGTATATAGCTCCGACGACGAGAATCACCAGCGGAATCGTATAGTATCGGAAGATCTGCAATGTTGGATCCAGTATGACTACAATTACTCCGTTTCTTAGTATCATCCCAACATTTGCAAGAATTGTCGACAAAGCGATTCTTCCCGGGAATCGCCTACTGGTCTTAATATGAAACTCGGCAAGACTAGAAACGGTTGCTTCGCTGTTGGCGAGACCTCCGAAGAATCCAAAGACCAAGGGTCCTCGACTTCCAAGCTTTTTGACAATGATGTAATTAACAAAGCTAATCGACAAGAGCAGGATGACAAGAAAGTAGATCTGAAGCGCGGGAACGACAACGGACCCAACCTGTACAGTTTCAGGAATGAGCGGCCAGAAGAACAGAATCAAGACGCCCAATTCAGCCGCACTAATCATCTCCTCTCGACTGATGACCGCTACTACGGCTTGGAACTCCCGTTTGAAACCGAGAACCAAGAAGACCAAGAATGCAACAGTCATTGCTAGTACTTGGAGAGGTCCGATTATTTGTCCAGGGGCCGGAGATTCATCAAGGCCTACAAGAACACCCAACATGAAAGCTATCGCCAGGACGATAGAGGTGGTCATTCCTTTTCTCATCGTCTTGAACATCTTGTAGGTAATCTGAACGCCGATCAGGATAGTCGAAACAGCCACTGCATATACGAGTACTATCATGTTCCCTGTCACAGTGTAGGTGTAAGCAGTGATGGTGCCGAAGAGACTCAATAGCCCAAATGACCTCACGCCCCCTGTTGATTCCTGTACCATTCTCTTCTGACGCTCGAGCCCTATTAGTGCTCCAACCGCGAATCCAATCAAGAATCTGACGACGACGTCTGGGCTTAGTAGTTCCTGCATTGTCGAATCCTACCTCCTTGACAGCGCCTAGAAGAGCAGTCTGCAGCCCATTTAAGGCGTTGTATCCTTGCACAGGAAAAAAGAAAGAATGAGGGAGATGAGGCAAGAATCAGTCTAGCCTCGTACTCTCCAACAATATGGACAGGGGGATGTCAAAATGCTCTCCAGTTGGCAAGGTCCTACGAACCGTCATCGGCAGCGCCTTGGCGCGCAACTCGGCTTCAGCCAGCGCAAAGAGTCCAGTTGGGGCTGACTTCTTCCCTATGAGGACAGGTGCCCCCATGGATATCTGAAGAGCTCTCGCTCCGATAATCCGGGCCTTCTCGAATTTGGTCAACCACTTCGGGCCAACAGGTATCCCTTTCTTGATCTTGTCTTCTTCGAGGCCCGTCTTTAGACTTGACCTGATTTCCGCCCTAGCTATCTCTTTTGCCGGAGGGAGCTGATGGACATCGGGCTCAGGCTCTGGAGCCTTCTTTCTCTTGGCCTTCTTGCCCTTCGTTGCCAGGTCAATGACTCCGGCTTCCACATCTTCCTTCAGCTTGGTCGCTGCTTTCACTACGTCCTCAGCTTTGGCTGGACTCAGTCCTGGAACCGATGCGGCCAATTTCTCAGGTTCTGCTGAGGAAACATTGCCGAGGTCACTGAATCCTGCCTCAACAAGCTTCTCCGCAGTCTTTGGGCCAACTCCTGGGATGTTCGTCAGTATCTCGACGTTGTCCACAGCATCGTCGGTTTCCTCTGGTTCGGTCTTCTCTTTCTTCGAGCCTTCTGGCATATGCACACCTGCTGTCCGTTGCGTTTGACTGCTACTAGTCTTCGTCGCTATCGAAATCGCCGTCTGGACCGCCGCCAGGACCACCTAGACCGGCTCCCTTCGAACTGATGACGTCATCGATCTTCAGTATCATTTGGGCTGCTTCGGCTGCAGACATAACAATCTGTCTATTGACGAGAGCTGACTCAACTACACGGGCCTTCTTCATGTCATCTACTTTGCCCTTATCAATGTTGATTCCGTGAGTGACTTTGCCTTCAGTATGGGCCGACCTTAGGCTGACAAGCACATCGATGGGATCCAGTCCTGCATTCTCTGCAAGTGTTGAAGGTAGCGACTCTATCGCGTCTGCGAAGGCATTGACTGCATACTGCTCTCTGCCCTCTAGTGTATCAGCAAAGCCACGCAGCTGCCTGGCAATCTCTGCAGCCAGTGATCCACCACCATAAGTGACGTATGGATGCATAACCACATCTCTCACAACATACAATGCGTCGTTGAGTGCTCTATCAACCTCGTCTACAATATGGTCAGTGCCGCCTCTCACAAGGAGAGTGACAGCAGAGGACTTGGGTGTTCCTTCCACAAACAGCATCTTGTCATCGGCAACTTTTCTCTGCTCAACGAGCTTGGCCTTGCCAAGATCTTCCTTGGTCAGATTCTGAATCTTGGAAACTATCGTTGCGCCGGTTGTCCTGTGAAGCCGTTCAACGTCGGACTTCTTGATTCT
>LRSK01000161.1 GCA_001563325.1 Candidatus Thorarchaeota archaeon SMTZ1-83 | reverse complement strand
ACTGAACCTGCAACAGTCACGTTCTCCAATCTGACCCAGAAATTGCCTGTTGAGACTTCACATCTCAAATCCTCGTAGACCACTGAGTTCGTTATGTTGATACCATTGTTGCCTGGACAGTTTAGACCGTGATGGAAGTAGATCGTATCGAAACTTGCATTGCTGGCAGTCAAGTTGATATTGCCGTGTCCTGCCAACGCTTCGATATCAATGGTGTAGGCGCTATTGATTGTGACATTCACGATTGCCCTTGCATCTCCCTTGTTCAAGGCACAGATGTCAGCGGGATTCTCCTTCAATATCTGAATGGTCACGTATCTGCCATATGCACTCTGTGTCACTTGAAGATTGGTGTTCTTCCCCATCGCTCCCTCGACCAAGACCTCGAGTTTGTAGTCAATCTTGATCATAAACCCTGGATCATCAATTACGTTGAAGGTCGCATTGTGGAAGCAAACATCATAGTAGATTGAGATGTTCTCAGCTTCGGAATACGTGCTCTCGTAGACTACCACTGATTCATCATACTCAACTATTGGCTCTAGGGTGGCTAAGACGTACAACCCTCCGATAACTATAGCAGAAGCCAATAACACGACAAAGAGGATACCCATCGATCTTCTTCTCATTTTCCTCACTCTTCGCTGTTCATTTTCGAATTAGTATCTATTTCCGATGTGTATGTTCAATGTCGAAGATGGCCTATTGAGATACACCTTTATGCTCACAATTGAACGACGCGACTCCAACGGTGAATGAGTGTGTCAGACCATAGAGAGGGATTGGAAAAACTAGCAACAACGCCAGTTCCGGAGTCTGATGAGGACGTATCCGAGCTTTCGTGGTTCCAGTCCGTTCGGCGTGTACTCAGCAATCGTAACTGGGCCATCTACTTGGGTACAGTATGGATCTATAGCAGCATGGGTGTGTTGAACCAGTACTTCACGCTCTACTTCCGCGACATCGGCGTATCATATGTCATGGTAGGAGTTCTCATCTCACTGATGTTCGTCGTCAACATGATTGGTACAGCATTTTCTGGATACCTAGCAGACAACTATGACCGACGCAAGCTTTCGGCTGTCACGATGATAGTAAATGGAATTGCCTTCCTGATGTTAGCCGTTTCAACCGATATGATTGCCATTGCCGTTTCCATGGTCGTCTTCGGATTATCGTCCTTCACCGCCATTGCGGGACAAGCCTATGCCATGGAACAGGTCGACCGAAGACTTGGCGGCGTTGCCAACAGTCTATTCACTCTTGGAACAACTTGGGGGCTAGTTCCTCTCTTCCTCGTTTCAATCCTACTGGGAATGGGTGCCGGCTTCATCGAAACTATGCAGTTGCTCCTCTTCATCGCAGGAATACTCTATTTGATTGCTGCCGCCATTAGACTGACAGTCCTGAAATCTCTCCCTCAACCAGACAGAGTAAATCGGCATGGGAACGTCCTAAGAGACTTTCTCGGAGAGAATCTCCGCGGTCTCAAGCTTCTACTCAGAGTCTTCCCAGTCTTTGTGGCGGTGATCAGCCTAGATGCCTTCAGCGACGCCTTCTACAGGTTCGCGAGTCTGTACTACGTCAACGAGACCCTGGCGTTCACAATCGGTGAGATTAATCTCATGATTCTGGTTACCCTCATGTTCTCAGTTCCGTTGACTCTCTTTCTTGGAAGAGTATTCGATAAGAGAGGTGGGAGGGGTCTCACTATCGCTGTCTATGCCGTGATGCCAGTTGCTGTTGGGCTTCTCATCTTAGCTGAACAGATTCCGTACGTAGCTCCAGGAGACTGGCTAGCTGGGCTTGATGCCCTATATCCGGGACTTAGCATCTTGTTCTCTCTTGCATTCATCGCGACTGCGTTAAAGTCAATCAATGACACCCTCTGGTTTTCAATACTTGGAACCTACATCTTGAAATCATTGCCTCGCCCAGACCTTGGAAAGATGCTGAGCTTGACAATGGTTGTGGTGTTCCTCTTTATTTCAACAGGTCCAATTCCGGCAGGATTCATCTATGATGCTTGGCAGGGTCTTCCATTGCTCTATTCCGTGGTGATACTGAATGTCATTATCCTTGCTGTGTTGATAACGAAGAGCATCGAACCAAGAGTAGATGTCGAGGAGCTTGAGCTTGAAGCACAAGGCCTGTAGACAGTCATGCAGCTGCTGATACACTGATTCTGTTTCGCAACATAGTCGCCACAACGACACCCTTATGACCGTCGTATCTCAGACCAATATGAAGTCACCATGAAACGCCTCGCTCTTCTTATCTCAGTCATTCTGTTGCTTACTGCCGTGGTCAGCCCGGGCAGCGCCTCAGCTGCAGATACTGGCTCATTCTCGTACGTGCCTGCTGCAACAGAAGGGCTCGTTGCTGGTGTACCTTATGTCTGGCAAGAGGTTAACGGGCTATGCGCATGGGCCGCGACATCAGTTGCCTTTCAGTCCGCTGGTGTGCCACTTGACCTTCACGACATTCTGGCCGTCACAAGCGTGGGATACTCGTTCGCTTACTTGAACTACAATGACACGATGCTGATGTATCCTGGAGCTATCTACATGCAGGCAGAGCCCAGCCAATTCGCAGCAGATCTGTACGGGCTGAACATGACTGTCTACATGGACATCTCTACACCAGGAGTTGATCAGCTGGTTGAGGTATGGGAGGGCCGAGGCATTAGCGTGCACCTTCTTGACGGAGAGGCAGACGCCTTTGACTTGATGCGATCTACGATCGATGAGGGATATCCTCTTCTCCTGAGTGTGGACCCTGCGTGGCTTCCTGCTAGAGATTATGACTTCTTGCGAGCTCAGGGGCTGTCTGGAGGAGGTCATGGCATACTTGTGGTAGGCTACGATGATGCGGCAGGAAATGCAACCATAATCGATCCTGGAGTAGGTTCTTTTGGTGACGAATACGGCTATCCTGTGGATGGTCGCGGTAACTACACACCCATATCATACACAGCCCTCGCCAATGCGTGGTCTGGGCGATACTTCATCAGCATGCTGTTCAAGCCTGGCGGCGACGCACCAACTGATAGAAGTGCACTGCTGGGCCCATATGTCCGAGACCGTATTCTAGGTGCACCTGCGGCCTACGAAGCATCTCCTGACACAGTTGTGCTATGGAGCTTTGGCGAGGCAGCATTTAGAGCACTCGGCGCTGACTACTCTCGACAAGGTTTGACCAACTACCTCGACATCTTTACCGGAATGGACGGAGAACGAGAATTCAAGGCCTCTCTTATTCTGTTCTTAGGGTTGGGTCTCGAGGCGCAGGTCACTCTTCAGTATCTGTCTTTCCGAGCTGCACTGTACCGCCTGCCCGACCTCATGCCTGAAATCGACCTGGAAGGTTTTGTATCAGCGGGCGCTTCATCTCTCCTTCATTTCGAGGAGCTAGCAGACAATGACACCCTCTTGTACCCCGGGAACTTGACTGTCTATGATGGGTTTGTTTCCTCAACATTTCGGGCAATGGCTGATGAATTCAACTCAACAGGCGACATAGAGTCTGTGATGAATCAATACGAGGACGAACTGTCCACAATCACAACTCATCTCCTAGGAATCGCAGACTCGTGGCTTGCAGCAGGGAATGCCTTAGCCGAGATCTGGCCGAATAACCTGTTTGTCATCTATGGTCCATGGATTGCTGTCGCCTCATTCGGAGTGGGTGCCTTGGTAGTAGCCGCGATAGTCTGGATTCGGAGAACACCGTCCCAATAACACTGTAGAGAATCATCCCTCACTCAGCTACCGTTTCCTCTTCACCAAGGAGTTCTAGCATCTGTTTAATGTTATTGGTTGGTAGTTTGCAGTTGTGATTCGTGCAGACGTGGGCTGTTGCTTCATCATTGATGGTATCCATGAACTTGGAGAATGGAGCAAGACTGTTCAGCTGTTTTGAAACATCTCCGCCTGGCCTGAGGAGCACCACTGTGGAAGGCAGGAATCTCTCTCTAAGGGACCTTAGCATTTCCATAGTGTAATCACTACTTGCTTCCCCGGCTATCACGATTTCATGGGAGGGACCTAGGGCGTAGTCTAACGCAACAAGCATGAATGAGTACGCCGTCTGCATTCTGGAAACCTCGCTAGAGAAAGTCTCCCCAATGATGCCGGCCTTGCTTTCAAGCTCGTTATCTCCTAGAAGTCTGGCAAGGCGAATCAGATTGAGCATTGACACCGAGTTCCCTGATGGAATGGCTCCGTCGTACGCCTCCTTCTTCCTGACAAGGAGGTCTTCTGAGTCATGGGCCGTGAAGAAGAAAGCGCCTCCAGACTCATCCCAGAAGTAGGTGATTTGATCGTTGGTCATGTTTCTGGCCATCTCGAGGTACTTCGGGTCGAAGGTTGATTCATAGAGCTCCAATAGACCCCAGACAAAGAAGGCGTAGTCATCCAGAAACGCAGTCACTATTGACTCTCCATCTCGAAATCGGTGAAGCAAACGCCCCTGGTCGTCTGTAAGACTAGAGCGGACAAACTCAGTAGCTCTTTCAGCAGCAGTAACGAAGTCCGAATTATCAAGAACTCTTCCGGCCTTGGCCAGTGCCGCGATCAAGAGGCCATTCCAGTCTGTTAGTATCTTATCATCAAGGTGCGGTCTTATTCTCTTCTCTCTGACTGAGAAGAGCTTCTGTCTAGCAGATTCAAGAGTCTGCATCAAGGTTTCTTTGTCTTCTCCCATCTCCTCTGCTAGGTCATCTGTTGTCCGAGTTACGTGAGGGATATTCTGTTTTGTTTCCTCGCCGGTGGCCTCTTCTCGAAAGTTCCCCTCCGGCCTGATATTGTACATCTTACGGAAAGCAGCCGCTTCCTTCTTGGAGAGAGCATCCTCGATCTCTTTGCTTGACCACACGTAGAACTTCCCTTCAACGCCTTCACTATCAGCATCTTCGGCAGAAAAGAAGGCACCATCCTTGCTTGTCATGTCTCGCAGAACATACTCGATTATCTCAGTACAGACCCGTGCATACTCTGGCTTCCTCGTTGCCTCAAATGCTTCTAGGTACGCAAAAAGCAGCAAGGCTTGGTCGTACAGCATCTTCTCGAAATGTGGCAACAGCCAATTCGCGTCAGTCGAGTATCTGTGGAAACCGTATCCTATGTGGTCAAAGATGCCGCCATCTCTCATTGCTCGAAGAGTCCTTTCGACCATATGAAGCGCCCAATCATCGCCTGTCCTCTTCCAGTACCTGAGGAGGAACATCAGATTGTGAGGGCTCGGGAACTTGGGAGCACTTCCAAAGCCTCCCTTCCTATCGTCG
>LRSK01000160.1 GCA_001563325.1 Candidatus Thorarchaeota archaeon SMTZ1-83 | reverse complement strand
TGGATGTTGCCCCAATGGGCGATCAAGAAGTCCCAGAAACAACCCATTGATGAAACTGGATTCGCCAATGATACCAATAGAAATTGGACATTTGTCGGAGGAGTTGGAACCAAGAAGTATGGAGTGGCCGATCCATCAGGACTGTTGACAGTGTTGCCGGAATGTGGTTCTCTTGACTTTTGGGTTCAGAACGGGTCGGAGATAGTATTTCCTGCTCTCGCAGATAGCGATGGTCCCAGGCTTGTACTGATATCCCCAGAAGACCAAGTCCTTGAATGGAAACACGTGCAGAGTCCGGTAGAGTTCACGCGCCTAATCTACCACTCATACAACGGTGAACATGAGTACATCTACAACGAGATACTGGTAAAGAATAACTCTCTGAAGGATGCCCTAATCACGTTTTATGTGGCAGTTCGACCTCTCTCTGTGAGAGGGGTAGAGCCGATAGAGAACTTGGCGTTTCAGCCTGAGAAGCGACATCTGTATGCGAATGGTCTCTTGGCAGTTGTGCTGGACAAGGATCCCGATTCAGTTGTTATGACAACGGCGGACAACACTAATCTTCGTGTGTTATTGTCAGGACCAGCCACTCGTCTTGACCAAGAATTCAGTGCTACGAAAGGACTGGCAACCGCCGTTCTGAGATATAACGTGAAACTCGCTCCTGCTGCATCAAAGAGGTTCTTCTTCACTAGCCCTCTCTCTCCTGTTGAGGAGAGTGCGGAAGGTCCAGTATTTCAACCAAATCCGCGCGCACGAGACAAGACCGTGGGTAGCTGGTTCGATTTTTCGCAAAGCACGACCAAACTCAGGTTTCCAGATAGAGGTCTTGATTCGACCGTGATACAGGCCAAGGCGACTCTGGCTGCCCAAGCGGCATCCTTCGTACTACCTGGAAACAACCTACTCACAGGTGCCAGCTGGCGGGAGAAATCGCGAGTTCTCTCGGCTTTGTCTGCCGTTGGAAGTTTCGACCTGGTAAAGTCCCTGTTATCGACCACTGCGAGTATGGTCGCCGATAACGTTGAGAACTACGACCCTCTCCAGCTCAGCCCAATACTGTGGAGCCTATTGCATTATCGTCTGCTCTCTCAGGATGATTCATACTTGCAGGAGATTGGGCCCTTGGTGGGTCACCTTGTTCGTGCCTTGGGAAAAGGTATCGAATCACAGCTTGTCATGTCAGAGCCCCCTCCTCCTGAAGCTGCGGGTTTGGACCATGCGCCTGCTGAGGAATCACCTTCCTACGTTGGAGTCAATGAAATACTTGCAGCATCCATGGGAGCGGTAGAGGAACCTTCCCCAGTAGAAGATGAGACCCCACCACCTGAACCTTGGGGTCTCGAGGAGTATATCACAGCCCTGTGGAATCTCTCGGCTCTTGGATTGGGCATTGAAGCCTGCAAAGTTATTGGCGATGATAGAGAACTTGATGCCCTGAGAGAAACAATGCAGGGATACGAGGCGCTCATTAGGGAAACAACGGAATCCATGTTGAAAGATGCCGACTTGTTCTCAACGCCGAAGAAACAAATGCAGGCATTCGAGCTCATCACAACTGCATCCTTCCTTAGGGCCGATGTTGTCGATTCTGGTCTTCTAGAGAAGGCGTTGGAATCAGTCAACGCGAACCTTGTTTCGAGCAATTTAGTGAGAGTGCTTGAACCCAGCACAAGAGTCTCCGGATATCTAGGACTCAGGCTTGCCCAGTACAGGGCACAGCTAAAGGCCGAATATGACGTGGAGCTACTCCTGAAACGAGCTCTTGAGTTCCAAGATCTGTTCTACAATCTACCAGATTTCGTGGATATCAGAGGTGGAGGCGGAAGTTCGGGGAGCGGATCCAGCATAAGAGCCGCAGCAGATATCCTTCTGCTCATCAGAGAGATGACTATCTCAAAGTCTGGTGAGAATCTTGTCATACTCCCAGCCATCCCTGATCCTTGGTATACGTCTACTACCCCGTTGACATTGGAGGACCTGCCGACTGAGTTTGGTCCGGTTGACATTGAGGTAGGTGCATCTCCCAATCAACATCAGATTGAGGTCAAAATGAAGAACCTGCCAGAAGAGATTCTGATTCACTTGACGACGCTCTTCTCCTTGCCCATGATGAAGGCCTTCGGCGGGGGCATCGTGGAAAGGGTCAAGGACTCAGAATCTCCTTTCATCAGAGTAGTACCTCTGTCTAGCACAGTCGTGGTCACAATTCACAGGTAGAAGTACCGTTCCTTCTGTCAGAGATTCGGAAATGTCTTAACCGGGTCTAGAGCAACAGAGAGCGCATCAATCAACGCAAATCAGGGCTCATGGAGATAGAGGTTTGAGTGTCATCTATTCATCTGATTATCTGGTCATCGGAACGGGGCTCTCTGGTCTGCTATTCGCTCTGAAAGCATCAAACAACGGCAAGGTGAATCTAGTCACAAAGGCGTCAGTTTCGGATGCCGCAACGACCGACGCTCAGGGAGGAATAGCGGCGGTTGTTTCCCCAGATGACTCATTCGAGTCACATATCGAAGACACGATTCGGGTCGGAGCTGGTTTATGTCATCCAGAAGTTGTCCAGCGTTTCGTTAGGTCTGGTCCCAATCGAATTCAAGAACTAATCGAGCTCGGAGTTGAGTTCACCCAGAATGCAGGCGATGACGAGTTTGATTTGACGTTGGAGGGCGGTCATAGCTATCGCAGGGTTCTGCACGTCAAGGATCATACAGGGAAGGACATCGAGGAAGCTCTCATCCACAGAGTGAAGGCCAGGTCTAATGTTGGGATATTCGAGCAGCATATGGCTGTCAATCTGTTTGCACACCAGAACCGGGTCTACGGGGCATACGTACTCGACAAGAATACCGGAGAGGTCAAACGGTTTTCCGCCAAGGTCACTGTTCTAGCAACTGGAGGAGCAGGTAGGGTCTTTCTCTACACGAGTAATCCTGACGTGGCCACCGGAGACGGTATCGCAATGGCGTATAGAGCCGGTGCAAGCGTAACCAACCTAGAATTCATTCAGTTCCATCCTACTCTCCTGTTCAATCCCCGAATTCGCTCCTTTCTAATCTCTGAGGCATTGCGTGGAGAGGGCGCCCTCCTAGTCGGGCCAGACGGCGAGAGATTCATGGACAAATATCACGAAGACGCAGAGTTGGCACCGAGAGATGTAGTTGCCAGGGCAATTGACAATGAGTTGAAGCGAACTGGTGCTGATCACGTGTATCTGGACATCTCATTCAAGGATGCTGAGTTCATCAAAGACCGATTCCCCGCCATCTACGAAACCTGTCTGCAGGCTGGGGTTGATATAACGAAAGAGCCGATTCCAGTGGTGCCTGCTGTTCACTATGTATGTGGTGGAGTGAAGGTTGACGTCGATGGTAAAACCGATGTCGACGGGCTTTACGCCATAGGAGAAACTGCTGGCACTGGTTTTCATGGTGCGAACAGGCTTGCATCGAACTCTCTTCTTGAGGCAGCTGTCCTTGCTCATAATGCCTCCGAGGTTTCCGCAGAGGAAATCAAGAAGGACATAACTCAAGTGGAGATTCCTCCCTGGGATCCGGGTGAGGCCACAGATCCAGACGAACTCGTTGTAATCTCACACCTCTGGGATGAGGTTCGCAGGCTGATGGTAAACTATGTGGGGATTGTCAGGACTAACAAGAGACTCATGAGGGCTCGTGACCGTCTGGAGTTTCTCAACAAGGAGATTAACACATTCTACTGGGACTTCCATCTAGTACCTGACCTCGTTGAGCTACGGAATATCGCACAGGTCGCAGAGTTGATAGTGCGAATGGCAAGGATGAGAAAAGAGAGTCGAGGCACACACTACAACAAGGACCTACCTAATCAGTCTCATGAAGCCGTAGACACTGTTATGAAGAAGGGATACTTTCCCATCAGTGACTAGAGCGATGTGTTGGAAACATGAGCAGACGAGAACACGCAGAGTCATTCATGCTGCCAATCTTGGTGGCAATCATCGTTCCGCTCATAATCCTCTTCTTGACAAATGATTGGGAGTTCAGTTCGCTCTTGCAAGGCCCGTTCTTTCTAGCCTTCATGATCTCAGGAGCGGCATCAGTCATCGCAGGCATTGGACTTATGTACACGACAATCAGTCTCTTTGCGTCAGTCGGACAGGGAACCCTTGCTCCGTGGAGCCCCATCCAGCGTCTGGTGGTTCAAGGGCCTTATCGTTATGTACGCAATCCCATGATCTCAGGAGTACTCCTTGTTCTGCTGGGGGAGTCTATTCTGCTTACTTCACTCGTCCTGTTTCTCTGGTTTGCCTTTTTCTTTGTTGGAAATCACTTCTACTTCATTAGATGGGAGGAGCCCAGTCTGGTCGCGAGATTCGGAGAGGACTTCAAACGTTACTGTGAGAATGTACCTCGCTGGATTCCGAGAACGACTCCCTGGATTCCTCCAATTGACTAGTTGCCACCAGTCTTCTATAACCTGAGAGAGCAAGAGTCTTTTAGCAGGCAGTTTCGCTGACTGGGACACCAACACATAGCTGGGAATTATCGTGAGTGAAAGAACCATCAGTCATGAGAGTCTGTATAGTTTCGTCAAGCAAGTGCTGCTTAAGTGTGACGTACCAGAAGATGCCGCCCATTACGTTGCTGACAACCTTGTGCTTTCGAATCTACGGGGTATTGACTCACATGGCGTGGGACGAGTGAAACGCTATGTAGGCGGAATCAAAGATGGATATATTGTACCAGACGCTCGTCCAAAGGTGATACGAGAGAACAGCGTCATGGCGAACGTGGATGCTGATAACGGCGTTGGCCAGTTCGCAGGTGTCTACGGAATGGACTTGGCCATCGACAAAGCCCGGATGCAGGGCATCGGTCTTGTGACCGTTTCTAATTCAAATCACTATGGCTTTGCCGGCTACTACGCAATGAGAGCACTGGAGTACGACTTCATAGGAATCTCGCTGACAAACTCAGAGCCGCTGGTCGTGCCTACTTTCGGAAAAGATGCCATCTTGGGTACAAACCCGATATCCATAGCGACGCCGGGTTCAAGAAACAGACCTTGGGTTATGGATCTTGCAACGAGTGTAGTTCCACGAGGCAAGCTGGAGGTGTATGAACGACTAGGCGAGAGGATCCCACACGGATGGGCAACTGATGAAACAGGTCGAAGTACTGAAGATCCGAGTCGGGTACTCAACAATGTGCTACATAGCTATGGGGGTGGGATCCTACCGCTTGGGGGAGAGGGCGAGTTGCATGGCGGACATAAGGGCTATGGCCTCTCGATGATGG
>LRSK01000159.1 GCA_001563325.1 Candidatus Thorarchaeota archaeon SMTZ1-83 | reverse complement strand
CCCCGGAGGAGAGAAGGCACTATGCTCAGGTACAAGACACTCGTAATGTTGATTCTGACGTTAGGTTGCGCAGCCTTGGTTTGCACGGGTTCTTCAATGGTCGTTGCGATGGATCTGGGCTCAAATGCCGCATTCCGAGAGCCCGTCGACACGACGGCAACACAATCCTCGGACCTTCTTCTTGGATTGACAGCTGAAATGACTTATTCTACGTATTTCGGAGGCCCAGAATATGACGAAGACCCGCACATCGCAACAGACTCCGAAGGAAACGTCTGGATTGCGCTCAGCACCAGTTCAGATAATCTCGACACATCTCCTAATGCTTTCAACGATACCTATAGCGGGTCAACTGATATCTTCGTAATCAAGCTTGATGGTAGGAATGGCAGTGTGCTATACTCTACCTATCTTGGAGGTTCCTTCTATGAAGTGCCTATGGACATCAAGATAGACTCCGAGGACAATGTCTGGATATGTGGAGAAACCGGCTCAAGCAATTTCCCAACTACGGTGAATGCCTACAATTCGACCATGTGGGGGTCGATTGACATGTTCATCTTCAGCCTCTCGGGCAAGAATGGTTCTCTCCTCTACTCCTCCTACGTGGGAGGCTCTGGAGTTGAGTCTGCTCTCTCCTTGGACGTGGATAGTGAAGGTAACGTATGGGCGACGGGCATCACGGACTCAGATGATTTCCCTATGAGTCCATCTTCTTTATACCCGGTATACAACGGGTCTTTTGATGCAGTGCTCTTCCAACTATCGAAGAACGGAACCACAATGTTGTACTCAACATTTTTTGGTGGAACTGACGATGACCGTGGCCACAAAGTCATGGTTGACTCCTCAGACGACGTCTGGGTATCAGGAACAACTAATTCTGTAGTTTTCCCAGTCACTTCCGACGCCTACAACAACGAGACATCTGGTGGCCGTGACATATTCTTGCTCAAACTCGCTGGAGATGGAAATACACTACTTTATTCCACATTCTTCGGCGGCTCAGGAAATGAGGACGTGATGTCTATCACGTCTGATAACTCAGGAAACGTCTGGGGAACAGGATCAACCACTTCAGGTATCTTTCCTACCACACCTAACGCGTACGACTCCTCCTATGGAGGTAGCTACGACTGCATTGTCTTCCAATTTGCGGACAACGGCAGTCTGCTATACTCGACATATCTCGGCGGTTCAGACCAGGACTACGGGCGATCTATTGCCATTGACAGAAACAACGCCGTCTGGATCTCCGGTGATACAAGCACGGACACATTTCCGACAACGCCCGATGCCTATAATCAGACTTACAGTGGGGTTCGGGATGCCTTTCTCCTATCCATTGCACCGAACGGCACCGCCCTCTACTACTCAACATTTCTCGGCGGTTCTGACTCGGAAGTGTTCTCTAGATTGGCCTTGGATTCCTCAGGGCATGCATGGATTGCTGGCAAAACACGTTCCACTGACTTCCCAACAACTGAGAATGCATTCAACAAAAGCGCTAGCGGTATGGACGACCTGTTCGTGACATCGTTCATTGTCTATTCGGCACCTAGTCCACCCTTGAGTCTATCAGCCATTGAGTCTGAAGATGGGAATGTGGTTCTGCTCTGGGAGATACCAGAGCACGACGGCAACTCGGATGTATCGGGCTACCGAGTGTATCGAAACACCACCAGCGGTAACTTCGACATCGTGCTTGAGGAAACAACCTACGAGTATCTCGTGGACACGAGTGCACTTCCTGACACCACCTACCACTATGTTGTCACTGCGGTGAACAGCTACGGCGAGAGCTTCGTATCGAATGAGGTCACCGTCAACGTCCCCGACCTGACACCGCCCACAATAGACCAGCCTCAGGACATCTCGTACACTGAGGGGGATCTGGGCCATTTCATCAGTTGGACACCGGCCGACACGAATCCGGCCTCGTTCTACATCACCAGAAATGGAGTCATGGTGATCTCCGGGGCGTGGCTCGGTGACGAGATCACTCTGAACGTTGACCTTCTACCTGAGGGGCTCTATACATTCAATTGTACAGTCTTCGATCGAGGCGGGAATAGTGCAAACGACGTGGTCATCGTCATAGTTGAAGCAGGACCGCAACCAACCACGACCACAACTACGACGACAGGAGGCACAACAGGGACTGGAAACGGAGAAACTGGTTCCACAGTGATTCTTTTGATGGGTATAGGAGCCGGGGTAGTCTTGCTGGTGGCCATCTTCGGGCTCAGGAGAGGGCTCGGCAGATAGAATGAAGAATGCTCAGAAAGTAGAGTATTCACCTTCTTCCGGCGGCCGTCTGCGCAGAACAACCCATCTGTACTTCCTGTTTAGTGATACGAAGAGTACCCAGCCAACCACACCCAAGGCGATGAGCATCGCCCATCCCAGGGAAGTCTCAGAGAGCACTGCAAATGTATAGTACGTGAGGACACAAACGATTAGAAGGATGCCAATAGAGCACAATGCCTCAGCAGTTGAGAGTTCCTCCTCTTCGTCATTCACTTTTTCCATGCTCTTCCCGAGTAGAACATGGCGATTCCTGATGTTTATCCTTTCGGCCTTCTAGCGGAGAGTCCATCGGATCTGACCTATGGGTTTTTGCTACGTCTGATTATCGAAGCATGCATGTTATTGGCGTTTCTTCCACAAGCAGATCGACCAGAGCGTTCTTTTTATCTCACGATTTCTACACAGTGAGGACTGAGATGAGCAGGCTGGAATATGGTTGGGAGAAGGTAGTTGCCACCAAGAAGGTCCAAGATTGGCTGGCTGATGACTCATCGAAGGTGCTGCAACTCACAATGTCAGACTTCTCCGAAGCTGGTCAGCAACCAGGAAAGATGACTCTAGACTACTCTGCAGTCGAGCTGCCGGCAACATTGAACAAACTGGGTGTCGAGCCGTTCGGGAATCTGACGGGGGGTTATGTTCTCATAAAGAGGAAGGACACGGTGCTTCCCACTCTGTTTCCCAAACTGGAAGAGCCCACTGAGCAGTATGTCGGTATGCCCTTCTACACCTTACCAAGACATGATTACCTAAGGAAGGGAGCGAGCGGCTTTGTTAATGGAGAAGATGGAGTAAACTTGGCATGGAGCGTGGGCGTGCTACAGTCGTTTCTCAGTGAGTGTTTCTCCCCCTTTGAGAGCTTCACGCTGGGTGGCCGGTTAGAGGCAAGAACCAAGGGGGAGCTGAAGATACTTGGACAGACATTTCCTCTTGATGCGGTGGCCGAGGCCGATGGCTACTTGGAATCGGAACGGCACATTGTGGTTCTTGCGGCAAGGCAGTCGTCGTATCAGACTCCGTTGTCGGGCTTCAGCATTCATCACTTGGTCCGGCCACTCATTCATGTGAGGTCACAGACTGATAAGCTCTCCAGCGGGTTGCTGCTAGACTGGTCGGCCGAAACGGAAGCGGACCATTCGACGGTACGTTTCGGACTCTATCATTATGACTTTCCATCCACAGGGACAGGCGTCAATCCCTTTGACTACAAGCTGACCAAGTCCAAGAGCTACATCATATTGGCCTAGAACAGCACGAGAACTGAAGAATCATTTCGTGAGTGTTGACTATTGAGATGATGCTAGGAGTCTAGACATAAGACCCTGATGTGTCACGTGATTAGGGTGTCGAAGATCTTCGCCGACTGAGGAGGAAACTAATGGCCACGACTGCACCCACAACAGATGCTCCTGCAAAACCTCCGACGATCACACCCGAGAGATCGGTGGGCTGGACAGCTGGAGGAGGCCTCGCTGCAACATCCACGCTGAAGTATTCAGAGAATCCCCAATTGCCCTTGGAGTCCATTGCAAGAATGCGCATCTGAATCGTGGTCCCTATGCCAATGGCTGGTACATAGACTGCATAGATGGCTTGGGCAACCTCCATGGTGAGGTTGCGCCAGATACCTCCAGCCGAGTATTGCACCAGAGCCAATACAATGGGATTCTCGTCAGAGATCTGTGCGGTCACATAGATTGACTCGTTATCATATGGACTTACGGGTGACCATGCAACGTCAGATACTACAGGAGGATTCGGGTCTGATAAGACCACATGATACTCATAGTAACTGCTAGACTGCCAGTTGTTTCTCGTATCGCATGCGTACAACCGAAATGTGACGAAGGTGCCTGGGTTGTTTGGCGAAATGTCTACCACATATCCTGTGCCGTTGAAGACCATAGACTTGTTTGCCCAAGTGCCACCTGTACTATAGCTGAGTACTACTTGGCCGACGTTACTAGGATCTTCAACGAGAGCAAAGATTTCCACAGTATCCTCCTCTGTCGGCTGTCCAGGAGTCTGGACAACGAGAGCAAAGCTGGGGCCTTCTCTATCACTTGACTGCACGACATACTGCCCCAACGGGGTGATGCCCCAGTTGTCCTGTCCATCACACAAGTACAGTTTCAGAGTCACGGTTGTTCCAACTGGTAGAGCCGGCACATTTCCAACGTAGAAACCCTCAGCAAGAACTAGCGTAGAATTGTGCCATCCTGTCCCGTCATGATACGCGAGTATCCCCTCAGCAATCGAGGAGGGATCGGTGGCGTTTATCGTCACCGTCACAGTGTTTGTCTCGTTGGGGGCAAGTGGGTCGAGAATCCACGAGGTGACAATGGGTGGAAGTGTGTCAAATGAAACGACTGTGTACTGGTAGACTGGACTCTGCGACCATTGGTCGTACGAGTCGTTGGCGGAGATGCGGTACTGGACCTGACTATCTTCACTAAGAGCTGGCAGATGTGCCCAGTAACGGGTGTCAAGTTCCATGCTGAGATTGGTCCATGGTCCAGAATCTACTCTGTAGGAGAGAAGTGCACTGTCAACGTTTGAGTGGTCTGATATACTCACAGAAATCAACACTGTGTCAAGTGGAGTCGCCACCTCTGGAATCATGTTGGGTATTCCGATAGTTGGGCCCGACTGGTCAAGCACGGGGCATATGTAGGTCTGGGCCGATCTCTCGTTTCCCAGACTATCGTTGGCGAAGACCATGAACCTAAGCACAGTCCCCGATGAGAGCGGCAAAGAACTCCAGAGGAATCTCGACTCATTGTGTACCATTGGCTCAATCATCCATGCAGCCCCTGTGGAATACAGAATCAGGATATGAGAGAGACCTCTTGGATCACCTGCTGATACCTCGACATATACTGTGGCTGGTGCATCGTAGATCGTTTCATTCCCGGGAGAGCTCACGGACAGGGCAGGACCTGAATTGTCTGTTTCAATGGAAACCTGATCAAAGTTGGTGTT
>LRSK01000158.1 GCA_001563325.1 Candidatus Thorarchaeota archaeon SMTZ1-83 | reverse complement strand
GTTCGAACTGCCAGTCATCAAGCATCGCATCAAGGTTCTCCAGCGGGGCGAAAGCCTGGCCAACAACCAGTGTAGGTCCAGCTTTCTTCACTCTCATTGGGTAGTAGCGATCATGCCATTCGTGCTCAGCAACATGCTCGTCATAGACGACGCCTTTGTACATCTGGGTGACTTCTTCTACTACCCTGAAGCCCTCTGCAATCTCATCCTCCGGTCCGTCATAGGCAACCATGATGGTGCCATGATGAACTGGGAATGGGAAGTCCTCGTCGCTGTCCCAGACTTGTTTCTTCAGGTCGGTATACTTCGATTCTTCGAACTTGATTGTGAACGGGAGCGGACCGTCTTCGAGTATCTTCTCGATTGCGTGTACCATCAGGTAGTTCTCAGGGAAGCTTGACACTATCACCTTGATTGGAGTTAGAGGCTTGATCTTCAGCGTGGCCTTCGTGACTATTCCAAGGATGCCCTCTGTATCGCAGAAGAGGTCAGTGTCCGTTGTCTTGACTATCTTTCCAGTGGGTAGCACAACCTCTAGTTCAACGACGTTCTCATTGATGGTACCATACTTGAGAGAACCGATCCCATCTCCACCCTGAGCAATCCATCCGCCAATTGTAGCCGAAAGACCAGATGAAGGATAGCACCGAGTGTCCAAGTTCTTGCGATTTAGCTCAAACTGCAAGTTTGCCCACGACAAACCTGGCTCCACTGTGACAGTCAAGTTCTCCTCATCGATTTCAACGATGTTATCCATCCCTCGCATATCGACAACGATTCCCCCCTTGCGTGGAATCGCGCCGCCATAGCCCGAGGTGCCTGCGCCTCTTGGCACCAGGGGAATCTTGTGCTCAGTGGCAAACTCATAGAGAAACTTCACTTCTTCAGACGTAAATGGTTGTACCATTGCATCGGGATTTGGGTTCATGAGCCATCCGACTTGCTTTGGAAGAGAACCCACATCCATCGCATGAATGACAAGCTCGTGCTTCTCTGTGATGACTCGGTCCTCGAAGACCTCTTTGAGTTGTTCAGCTAGCTTACGCTTCAGAGTCATGGAGCTCTCTCCGGATGAGAGGTTGAAGCTGCTCTCGGGTCACGGTCGGGCGCACGCCCCATAAAAACCTAGCGAGCCGGAAACACAACTCACTTAACTAGTTCTGAAAAGTGAGGACAAGAGGCCGGTCAGCAACGTGCACAAATATATGGAGCTGATGTACGCCATAACCAACTCGGACAGCATCCGGTGGACCTTGTCCAAACAACAGGAAGGATGTATCTAGGCAATGGACTTCCCACTACTCGAGAAACACGGACTTCAAGATATGCCCTTTACCTGCGCTCAGTGCAGTTTCTGCCAAGTGGGGAACGGTGCTTGTCCAACCTACAAGGTGAAGCGCCGCGACAGCTATTCTGGGAAGGGCAAGATGATTATTGCCAGAACTCTCATGCAGGGTCGCCTCAAAGCTTCTGAAGGTCTAGAGGGACTCAGAGACGCAATCTTCGGCTGCACTCTCTGTGGAGGTTGTGAGGAGATTTGTCAGGTTGACATTCCGTTCGTCAAAATCTATCAGCTCATGCGAGCGGAGTTCCTGCGTAGAGGTATGTGGCCAGAGTCGCTGCAAATGACTAGGGACACACTGCTGAATAGCTTCAACATCCAGGGGCAGAGCCAGATGGACCGGGTAGAAGGATGGTCATACTGGCACCCCGACGAAGATGCCCTACTTGATAGGATGGGGCAGGAGGCAAAGACGGCCTTCTTCTTCGGCTGTGCCTCATCCTATCGAGCGGTTTCCATTCAGGCCACAATCGCCACGACGCTGATATTGGACAAGGTTGACGAGCCATATACCATTCTTGGGGAAGATGAATGGTGTTGTGGGGCACCTATGATCATGAGCGGTGACTTTGAAACGGCTCGCCAATTTGCTGAGCACAACATCGAGAAATATCAGGAGCTGGGCGTCGAACGGATTATCACTAACTGTCCTGGTTGCTACAAAATGTGGGCACATGAGTACCATGAGTTTCTGGACATAGACCCACCATTCGAGATTCTCTATGGATACAAGTTCTTTGAAGAACTCATTGATGCCAACCGAATGGAGTTCAAGAATCCTTTGGGTTTGACAGTGACGTATCATGACGGGTGTGATGCGGGCAGGAACGTAGGCTTCTTTGAAGAACCAAGGAAAGTCCTTGAATACCTTCCAGGGGTCACGTTCGAGGAGCTGCCCCATAACAAGAACAACTGCTATTGCTGTGGCTCAGGTGGAGTGCTCAGAGCAATAGACGCAGAGTTTGCGAACCAGATCAGCAAGCTCAAGGTCGATGACATCGAACAGACAAGTGCGTCAGTCGTTGCATCTGGATGTCCTTCATGTGTAGACTTCATGCAGGACCAGTTGCCTCAATTTGGTTCTAGCAAGGTTGTCAAGGACCTGGCAGTTCTCACCGCTGAAGCTTTGGGACTAGAATGGGATGGTCTTGAAGAGATCTATGGCTAGTCTGTAACAGCATGGGCTTGCAGACAGTAGCGATTCTTCTTCTGTTCATACACTCTAGAAGTTACACTTGGAAAGAGCCAGTTTCGACACGCAAATAAGATTGCGTGACAGATGTCGAGAAATGCAAGGGGCAAAGAGTAGCGTGAAACATACAGAGAGGAAGTGGATCTACGAGGAGATTGTAGACAGGGTTCCTCCATTCAGCTGGCTCCCTCCTACCTTTGACGTCTTGGCCCAGCTTATGCTTGTTGAAACCATAGGCATTGCGGCATTTCTGTATTTTGAGATGCCAATCGAGTCTGCAATATACGGGACTCTGGCGATTCTCTACACTGTAGTGTGGTCAGCAGGTTGTCTCTATGTGATACCCTGGCTGAGGCGTTTGAGAGATCCGACGAATGAGGAAGAAAGGAAGGTTCTAAGAGCCTACAAGAACAGACTTCTCATGGATCGGAGGTATGAACTCGCCGCTGGATTCGCTTGCTTTGCTGGCGTTTATGTATACTTGGTGCTCAACGCCGATATATTGCAACCATTACTCGGTGCAGGTTTTGGGAATCCACTACTTGTTCTTCTCCTCGCAGTCCTTGCATGGGACGTCTGCTACCGTATTGGCCTATCACTTGTCACGACATTCTTTGCCGCCAAAAGATCCATCGAGCTTAGCCAAGCGGCTAGGAAGAGAAGAGGGCTCAAGTACACGGCATACTCGGAGGTACGTACCCTAAAGTCATTGGACTCGGTGAACCTATATTGGGCAGCTTCGGCAGTGCTTCTTCTACCGTTGGCAAGTGTAGCTCCGCTTCTCCTGTACGGGCTTGCCGCCTTTCTTGGTCTGGTTCTTGCACTCTCAGCCATCAGTCTGCTGGCGATGGAAACTGTTCCTTGGTTCCCACCAGACGTTGAGAGCATCCTTGATAATGAGAGGTTTGCGTATGTTTCTTTATGTGAGAAGCGTCAAGCTCATGTGACTCCCGTAATCTTCGTCTACGATGGGAAGTACCTGTACTTCGGCATCTCACTGGCCTCTGCAAAATACCGGAAGATCAAGAAGAACCCGAACATCGCAGTTTTGGTGGATCTGAGGGACAGGAACAACATAATGAACAACAGGGCAGTGATGTTGAGGGGGAAGGCCTTGATACTTGGAGAGATTACTCCCATCGGGCTCTTCAGGCTCTACCTCCACGGTCTATGGATGCTACGGGTAAGGTCCATGTTCTCTAGGAAGTACCCCCGCTATATGAAGTATTACGACACTCAAGTGAGTGAACTCCCTTTGGCCTGGCAGAACAAGCCATTTGTGTCACGAGTCATGGTCCGTGTTGAGCCTGAGCGGATAACGTACTGGAGAGAGGCTAGACCACAAGTTCTGAGGGTGTAGATCGTGTTCGTAGCAAGAACTCACAAGGCCCGCACCATCAGGACTAAGGAGATTCCTGAAGAGGCTCTGCGCATCCTGAAGTCTTCTTTCTTCTCTTACCTTGGTACGTCCGAACCCGGATGTCTTCCGCACCTTACTGCCATGTTCTATGTATGGCACGACTCGTCCAAGTCACTCTATCTATTCACAACCAAGGGCAGTCGCAAGATATCAAACATACGAAGAAACACGAGGGTGTCCTTGACTGTAGATGAACGGAATGCTGTTTCGCCTGCAGCCAATAGGGGTGTAATGATTCAAGGTCGAGCGATGATGATTGAGATGGAACTCGTAGATGAGATGATTACCCTGGAGTTCATGGAGAAATACATCAAGTTTCTCGACGCTGGATACCCTCTAGGAAACAGAATTGCTATCAGAATAACTCCCAGGGTGGTTCTATACTGGAGAGGCATTCAATTCTATCGCTGGAAGAATCCAGATGTATGAGTTTCCATTTGAAAGCAAAGGTCAGTGATAATGAGAGTACTGAAACTTGTGGACCAAGATACAGCAGTTCATCATGCCACTCTGGTAAGACTTTAAAGGCAAACGGTTTCGGTCTGCTCACGCTGTAGAGAAGGGCGTCCCTTGAGTGTATATCAGGGTGAACACGGTGAAGATGAAAGTCCGGATTGGAGTCATTGTCCTTGTTTGCACGGCTGTCTTGGTTATTGCTGCTTCTCAGCTTGCTATCGGGTGGTCGACAGAACAGAATGAATGCTCTTTGTGCCATACTGCCTCCCCAAGTGGAATCAGTGTCACCACGGTTGCTTCTGTGGACACTGAACCAGGAGACACGTTTTCACTCAATGTGCGTGTGGACGGGACGGGAGGACCTACTGTACTCCTGGTCAGGTTTCCAACAAACGTGGAAGATAACGCCGACTTCACCTATGTCGGACTAGATGCCAGCGGGACAGTAAATGACGGAGATGCTGCAGATTTGGATGGCGGCAGTCTACTGATTGAGGTTGACTACTCAATTGTCGCACCTGTAGTAGCCGGGACCTACACATTGCGTGTCTACGGTGCTGGGAACAACGGGCATAGTGCAAGCGCCGACATAACTGTCAATGCCATTCCAGCAGGACCCGGACCACTTATCACAAACATCAACGGGACTCCAGATATACCTCTTGAAGATCAGGATGTTGTTGTCACTGCAAACGTGACGGCTGGAGTAGCTATCACGGATGTCACGCTTCAGTACAGCATAAACAACGTCACTTGGTACAACGTTACTATGAGCTTGGTGGGAAACCTCTATCATGGTACTATCCCGGCACAACTCGACGGCACCTATGTCACCTACCGAATTGTCGCAGTCGACGAGGATGGAATCTGGAGTGTATCGGGCGTGCTCTCG
>LRSK01000157.1 GCA_001563325.1 Candidatus Thorarchaeota archaeon SMTZ1-83 | reverse complement strand
CGGCAAATGTGTATCTCGATACCGATGCGGAGTCCTCAGTCCAAGGGAACGGCCAAAATTGATCCCATTCCCCTGCATAAACACCGAATTGAAAATGAGTCGAACCATGAGTTGTTCTTGAATATTCTAGGTTAGGAGAAACATAGCATGGGCCATCTCTAGTAATTAAACCAGTGTACACGCTGATTGAGGTCCCGGACGAACCAAGTCCAAATTTCCATTCTCCAGGATCAGGAAAAAGAGGTTCGAGAATAGTGTGGTCATAGTCATCAGAGATGAAGGCTGAGTAGTATAGTATATCTATATCATGAGTCCCCAGTGTATATGAAGGCACGAACTCATTTTTGGCGGATTCGATTGTCGTGGCATCTCTTGTTGCTTCCGGAACTGAACAGCCCAGAAGAATTATGAAACAAACAGATATCAATAGCAGCAAAGAAATAGAACGTCTATTCTTGTGTTTCCTCACATCTATCTCCTCCTAACTCAAACGCCCCCGACTTCTCTAGCTCTTCTAGTCGCTCTAAAAGAGTCACTAGACCATTTGGCCTGCTGTAATCCATGGAGGGAGTGCAGTCTGGTGGAACCACTCGGGACCATTACGAAGTATTATCCGTTCATCGATGATGAAGCACAGTCCATTTTGAACTCCCTCATGGATGAATCGAGCAGCTACTATGATTTTGTACAGAAGATGTGTGATGTAGTCCTAACGAATGACGTCCCAATCAAACTGGCCTACATTGCCGCAGTTCAGGCTTGGTGGTGTAGAACTGAAAAATCTATGAAACTGATTCAAGAGAGATACAATGAGATATCATGGATCAGACCCTGGGGCTATTATCATGGGTCCATGGAGAGGGACCAACTACAGCAACATGACGCACTCGTTGGCTCAGTTGATAAGGCACTCGAAGGTTCTCCTGAGGAGTGGATAAAAACAGAGCTTCACTTGCTTCACGCGTTCTTTCATCATCCGTTTGGTGATGTGGAAGGTCTGTTGGAGCCACTTGAGAAAGCAAAGACATTGATTGATGCAAATCCTCAATTGAAATGCTTTGAATCCCTCATCTATGCATTCGAGGGCTTAGCAAAAGCGAGAGAGGGCGATATGAAGGGATCCCTTGTCGACCTTCGAGGAGGCAGAGAACTTGCTGAATCGTATGATGATTCGCTATACAAGTACATGAACATGCTCCAAGAGGGAAACATCCTGTGCGCTCTTGATGTTCATAATGCAACGCCGGTTTTTGAAGATCTCTATGACTTGGTTCAGGACTTGGAAGTGCCGTATCTTCTAGGTGAAGTTTTGAACGATTATTCAATCCTGCTTGAAGCAACAGGTGAGTTTGATCTGGCTATTTCAAGTCAATTTGAAAGCATGAATATTCGTGCTACCCAAATTCCAAGTGACACTCTTTTCATACTACTTGCTCGGAGTTACGCAACACTGGGTGATGGTCCACACGCTCTTGAATGGATCAACAGAGGATTCGAAACTTGCGGTTCTCTTGACACTCCAACAATGTATAATGTAAATGCTTGGGCATTGGCATTGCTAAACAGATTAGAGGAAGCCGAACAAACTCTAGAAATTGCACATTCATTGACAATCAAATCTGGCTTGGAAATTCATTTGCAAAACCACTATCATTTTTCAGGTGTTGTCGAGTTGAAGAAGGGCAATCTACTAGATGCCTTGGGTCTTTTTGAAAAGGCTTGGGAAATTGCTGGACGGCGTCCAAAAGTTACGGCCAAGAACCGTCTGCTCCTTGATTTAGCTCGAGTTGAGATTTTGATTGACAATCAATCAATAGAAAAAACAAAAGTTGTTGTTCCAGGAAAGTGGCTCTCCAAGCTTGAAACACATGCATTAGAGCGTGGCTTGTCTGGTATCAGAATGTACGCTGCACTCCTCAAGTCTGAGTTCTACCAGAATCATGGCCAACTCAAAGATGCTAATGCGGTCCTCGTTGACGCCTTGGAATCTAGTGACTCCCGCGGGGTTGCGACCTTGAGGAAGAGGATTACAAGCCGAATTCAGGAGATTGATCATCTTCTGCGAGAGAAGGAGTTGGCTTCATGAAACCAATGGGGACCATCACGAAGTACTATCCGTTCATCGATGATGAAGCACAGTCCATTTTGAACTCCCTCATGGATGAATCGAGCAGCTACTACGATCTAGTGCATAGTCTATGTCATGTTGTCCTTGAGAGTGACGTTCCAACCAATCTGGCTTACATAGCAGCAGTTCAGGCCTGGTGGTGTAGACTTGAGGATGAAATAGGGCTCATAAATCAGAAATTCAAGGACGTTCCTTACATAGTTCCATGGGGACACATTCATGCTTCTTTTGAGAGAGATCAGATACGATTTCATGACATTGTTGTCCAAGCCATAGAGAATCTGATGGAAGAGTCTACAGAGGATTGGATTCTTACCGAGCTTCACCTTCTGCATGCCCACTTCCACTGGCCCGCTTTCGGTGACATCCCGAGTCAACTTGAACCAGTTGAAAAGGCTAGGGAACTTATAGCAAAGAACCCTCTTCTGAGATGTTTTGAAGCTCAGGCCTGTTTCTACGAGGGATGGGCAAGAAGGATTGAAGGCGAAAAGGAGGACGCAGTTGCTGTCTTCCAAGAAGGCATAGAACTAGCAGAAGCCTATGATGAATCCATACACAAGTGTATGAACCTCGCATGTCAAGGCGAGGCTTTCAAGAACATCAGTATTAAGAAGGCGATTGACCGGTTCGAAGAGTCCTATCAGCTTATTCGCGAGCTTGAAGTGCCCTATCTAGAGCAGGAAGTCTTGCATGACTCAGGTCTCGTGTTTGAAGTCGCAGGTGAGTACGACCTAGCAATCTCATGCTATCTAGAATCAGCAAAAGTATACCAATTCGATGCTGAAGGGTACCAACTTGCGCCAATCGGTAGAGTCTACATTTCTCTTGGTGATGGTGAAAAGGCTCTGGAACTGATTGACTCTTATACTGAGGACTCTGGAGATCTTGGGTTTCTGATTCCATATTTACAGAAGGCAGCTGCCCTGGCCCTCCTCAATAGAGTGGATGAAGCTGAAGAGAATCTTGCTGAGGCATACAAGCTGGTCATCAAGAGTGGGTTAGATCGATACTTGGGAAGGTTTTACCACGTTGCAGGATTGGTTGAACTAGCGAAGTGTGATTACCTATCTGCCATGGACTTCTTCGAGAAGACTTGGGATATCTTCGAACGAGTGGGTCAGGTTCATGGTGAGCAGAATGTGGCGCTTCTTGGTCTCGCAAGCCAGGAAGGTGGCTCTCCAAGCTTGAAAAGTATGCAACTGAACGTGACCTGCCTGGAATCAGAATGCAGGCTGCTATGCTGAAATCTGAGTTCTATCAGAATAATGGTCAACTCAAGGATGCCCGGGCGATTCTAGAGGACGCATTGGAGATTAGCGATTCTAGAGGGGTCGCGACGCTTCGGAAGAGAATTTCAGACAGGATGCAAGATATTGATCGATTGATGGTTGATGAGTTATCTCCTTAGAATTGACAATAATGTTTGCATGCGGTCATTTCAGTTCTCCAAGAATGGCGTCTTGCGCCTCTTCAATTGCGGCATCCTGTCGCTTGTTAAGACTCTCTGCTTGTTTGCGAATGTTAGCAAAGAGATCCTCCCTTGAAGATATTGCCCCCTCCACAAGTGCGGCCGCAGCCTCGGAACGACTTTTGAAAATCCCAATGGCAACCATTGAATCCAGGGTTTCGACGACCCGTTTGTTCATTCTAGCTACAACAGGAATGTCCCGTTCCTCTCCTTCAAATCCTGCTGCAGAGATGTTCTTCAACACTCTCTCTCGCAGAGTGGTCCGTTTTGGTTTCTCCTTCTTTTCAGGCACTGGAACTAACCCGAGTTGTAATATGTTCAATCTGTATTTAAGATTGTGTATCGTGTATCTTCCTTACGTCTTCTGCTCCATATTATACTTTTCGGAATAATCATGGAGGATAGTGCACAGTGTCCATTCCGAGGAGGAGTGCGATGTAGAGTAGGTCACGTCTTGTGGGTGGAGTGTCATTGTCAGGTACAGTGTGGTCGCTATTATGAAGCAACGCCTAGATATCATCAACGGATCGCGCGTCATAAGATGACGGGTTCAACTTCCAGACCCCTTCTTTCAGGTCAAACAGCTCGACATCGTGTTGAATGCCTCTATTTCGAAGTACTTTCCATCCACATCTTTCTTGAACACATCAGTCACTGAAACTCAGCCCCCGCAATGCCAATAGCTTTCACTGCAGAGTGATTCTTGTCCTTGACTTCCAGCATAACATCGAAATCCATTCCTTCGACGTTCTTCAGAAACTGACGGAAATGGCTAACGTCCAGAGTCTTGGCGTGAGCGCCTGGACGGCTACCCGGTTGTTGCGAGCTGTAGTGTACAATGGGTGCACCATCACGACTCTCCCAAGTCTTTGAAATCTGAGCGAGAACCTCTGGTATAGACTCTCCATTGTTGAGCACCTCATGATGAAGAGTATCGAGGACAACTGGGATTCCCGTTTCTTCGTGGATTTCAATGCAATCCATGACCGAGTAGTTTCGCTCGTCGTTCTCTATGACGAGTCTCTTCCGCAAGTTCTTGCTGAGAGTTTCGTATCTGCGGACAAACCGGTCCATTGCATCCAGTTTCGCACCGTAGACTCCACCAACGTGTATTTGCACTTTCGCTTTCGAGTCTGTTTCTAGTAGGTCCAAGACCTGCGTATGGTATTCAAGATCCTTTACGCTGTTATCAAAGACAGTCTCTCTATTGGAATTGAGTAGCGTGTATTGACCCGGATGCATTGAGACGCGCATCCCTGACTTCTTGATGAATTTGCCAATGTCTTCAAACATACCTCTGAAATGGTCCTGCCAAGGGAAATCCATGACAGGATGACTGGCAAAGGGAACAAGATCTGAAGTAATCCGGAAGAAGAGGACTCCATTGTTCCTGTTGAAAGCAAGTATTCGAGCAAGGCAGCCCAAGTTAGCCTCGACTGTGTCACGTAGACGATCTCTAGAGTATGACTTCAGTCGGAATGTGGAGGCGCTGGAACAACCGACCGAGAGATTGATGCAGGGGTAACCAATACGCATGCTGACGAACCTAGCAATACCCTCCATGTCGGCTTTAAAAGAGGATTGAAGATTAAGATCTGAAGAGGGGGGTGTGGGCCCCCCATAACTTCTCCCTTCATACTCTCTGTTTGAAGAACGAGTTGAATCCAAGAATCAGAAGTACAGGCATCAGAATGAAGTCCGGTGCAATCAGAGCAACATCTTCAGGAGAGGCTGTTGGTCGCTTTGAGCCACTCTGGAAGCTCGCCACCAGTCTCATTCTTCTATGAATCCACAACGTAGAAAAACAGCCAGTCGATTGGATGGGTAATACTCGGCAGTCTAACTCTGCCTTCTCATAAAGGATGGTTCCGTGTACGAGCGACTATAGGACAGTAATCGACTCATTCAGTGAGTTAGACGTAGATTCGATACTCAGTGAAATAGAGAATGATCTAGAAAAACACGTTTCAGGTGATGTGATAGAACACCTGTGCGAATCTGTACCCAAGATTATACCATGTGTGACAGACACCTACTCCCTACTCCGATACTGTCTCTTTCTTGTCAATAGGCTTCAAGTGCCAGTGGCAACTGGCAGTCCAAGACCAGAGGTGATTCAGGATCTACATGAGGCGAGTCTACATTGGGCTCGAAACTTACTGTTCCTTCATGGAGGAGGAGATTGGGCAGAGCTCTTGAGCAATGGCGGAACTGTGGTCCACCGCTACCTAGCTCTTCTCGCGCTCCTGGAGGTTTATACGCCTGACCTAGATAGAGTCCTCCTCGATCAAGCTGGCAGCTCGCCATATATTGACGTACTGATTGCCCATCTGTTTCGTACTAGGAACTCACGTGACACTAGTGACCTATCTGAGATTCTTCGCGGCTGGTCGAAATCGGCATCGGTCGATGGCCGTGCGACCAGATTCCTCTTCGACTTGCTTGCTGAACACAGACTAGGTCTGTTATCGAATGCAGAACTAAAGGACTACCTTGCCGATCATAGATTGGATAATGCGGTTCTCTGTGCACTACTTCGATACATCGGCGAGCTGGGTGAAACCTCCTTACTTGAGACCGTCTATGACCTGATTCGTCAGCCCTCATCGGATGCATCTGTACTCTATACTCTAATTGATGTTATTGCACAGATGGGCGATTCCGAATCCATCAAAGTCTTGAAGACTGTCGATCCTAATGACTCTTCTACGCTTTCAGAGTTCATTAGTGCATCAGTCAGGGAGCTTGAGAGGGGCGGCGAGAATGGAGAGAGCGACGCGTCTGGAGGAATCACACTGGTCCAATGTGCGTTCTATGGAGACTTGACTCGTCCAGGGTTGTCAAGTGGGAGTGGCTTGGGCACATTCCTTCGTGAGTTAGGAAACTACCTAGCAGGGAATGATGAAATCAAGGAGATCTATACGTTTAGCCTTCTTCCAGTGGATAGGGCGAAATCGGAACCTCTACTGGAGAGATTGAGCGAAAAGCACAAGCTGATTCGCATTCCCGTTTCGTTCGAGCTGTATGATGAGGCATTAGACTTTCTACAAAACGAGTATGAGATCATGCGGGCCGTCAGACGGACGGTTGAGCGCTACGAAATTGATCCTAGTATTCTTCACATACGATACACAGACAATGCATCGCAGGCCGTCCTGAGTCTGGCCAAGAGACTAGGGAAGAAAGTGGTCTTCACGCTCACCTCTGACCCTCATAAGACCTTCACAAAGAATAACGGTGATTTCAGAACCATGGATGAACCTGAGCTTCTTCGCAACTTGAACAAGGTCTTCATCGCAGACTCAATCATTGATAGGGTCGATGGACTCCTTCTGATGGGGTATGAGGGCAAGAATTCACAAGTGCTTCCCTATTTTCCACAGCTCCTACTTGATAGTGAAATTAGGAAGAAACCCCTGAAGATTGTGGCCGAAGGAGTTCGCTCTTCAATCCAACTTGGGGAACAGGATGCTGGATTATTCCCAGATTTGCTTACCTCACATGACGGCAATTATCGATTGAGTCAGTCTGGAATAGACCGTCCTGTCATCCTCAATGTGGGCCGTCTACATCCTTTGAAAGGCCAACACAATCTTGTGGAGGCTTGGATTGAGTCTTCTCTGAATCAGTCCTACAATCTAGTACTAGTCGGCGGAAACCTTGCTGATCCGAGTCCAACAGAGCTCTCAGTGATTGAGCGAATCGAGAGGTTGATGGAGAATCGTCCAGAACTTAGAGACCATTTCTGTCATGTTCCTGCAGTTCAGAATGCCAAGGTACGCCTGTTAGAGCAGAGTATCATTAGGAACATTCAGAATGACCTGCCCAACGTGTATGTTTGCAGTAGCTTCAAGGAGGAGTTTGGTATTTCGATTCTAGAGGGTATGGTAGCTGGGTTTCTGACATTTGCGCCCAAACGTGGCGGTGCGTCAGACTACATAGAGCATGGAATCAATGGATTTCTCATTGAAACAGATCATCCTGACTCCATCCGGACAGATATTGAGGCAGTTCTTCATCCAAACAACAAGATGGAATCACTCCATGAGATTGCCACTCGAGGACAGCAGTTTGCGAAAGAACGGCTAGATATAGAGTCTATCGGAAAAGACTATCTAGACTACTACTCAGGACTCTTGCACCAAGGATGAAAGAACTGTTCAATTACTCGCTCTATCCCTCCACTACGATACAACCGGGATGACCAAATCCTCATGAGACGTCAGTTCCTGATTACTTGGCTCGCGGGCAAGAAACGCAGATATAGTCCCCTAGTTTCGTGGAGAGAGTATTCCTCTCTTCACGACAAAACCCCACCAAAGAAAGACGGGTTAGAATACTACAAGTCGTGCAGTTCCTGAAAAGCACCTCAGATTCTGTTTCGATATTCAGGAGAGCACGAACTGCAAATCTGAGCACTTGCTCCGTTGGGGCCTGTTTTATAGCATATTCTCAAACAAGCAATAGGTGATTGAATGGAGCCTAAGGGAAGGCGCTTCTTCGCTTCCGCGGCCATAGCGATGCTTGTGATTTGCATTGTTGTACCCGTTGCTTGGATACTACTAAATCAGAATCAAGGGTTGAATCTGGACTTGGTCAAGGTTGGACAGATTCATACTGGAGGCAGCACTTGGGATGTCGAGGTGAGGGGAGAAATCGCGTTTGTAATCGATCGTAACGAACCGACACCAGGTGGACTCGTTCTCATAAATGTCAGTGACAGAACAGATCCTAAGGAACTCTCCTCATTTCACGATGGCGGATTGCCAATTGCCCTGGATGTGGCTGACGATTTGGTCTACGTTGCTGATACATCTGATGGACTAGAAATCATCAATGTGAGTGACCCCAAAAATCCGGAGGAGATAGGCGGGTATACTGGCAGTGGTGCGGTTTATGACGTACAGGTGGTCGGCGACGTCGCCTACGTTGCAGATTGGAATAGTGGTTTACTAATACTCAATGTTACGGATCCCACAAATCCCCTGTACCTTTCGGGATA
>LRSK01000156.1 GCA_001563325.1 Candidatus Thorarchaeota archaeon SMTZ1-83 | reverse complement strand
CTCTTATGGGCAAGTGCTTCCGAGGGGCAACAGTGGGCTGATGGTATAACTGAAATGACCAACACAATAAAGAAACTGGGTCCAAGTCCATTGGCGCAGATTTCGAAAACTAAGAAAGAGCCATTGCCGAAGACACAAGAGAAGGAAAAGGCCACTAAGAAAGCCACACCCAAAAAGACCCCCAAGAAGGCTGCACCCAAAAAGACTCCTAAGAAAACTGCGCCAAAGAGAGCAAGCAAGAAAGGAGGTGCCAAGAAGTGACGATTGCTGGCGATAAGGTCACCTACGACCATCTCTTACCTTCAGAAACGGCTATGGTGATAGGCGGCGGAGTCGCAGGGATGCAGGCGGCGTTGGACATAGCCGACCAGAATTATAGAGTAGTTCTGGTTGAGAAATCCCCCTCAATTGGAGGTGTGATGGCTATGCTGGATAAGACATTCCCGACGCTTGACTGCAGTGCATGCATACTGACTCCACGTCTGTCAGAGGTAGCTCGTCATCCTAATATTGAACTTCTCACCTACTCTGAGGTGGTTGGTGTGACTGGGAAAGCTGGGGATTTTCGAGTCAAAGTCTTGCGGAAAGCTCGGAAGATTGACGAGGAGAAATGCTCTGGATGTGGCGATTGCGTTCCTCACTGTCCAATCGAGGTTCCAAACGAGTTTGATCAAGGACTCGGATTTCGAAAGGCGATCTATATCGGATTCCCACAAAACACGCCTCTAGTTTATACCATAGACAGTGAGAATTGCATAAGATGCGGTATGTGCGAGAAAGCATGTGTCAGAGAGGCTGTAATGCTTGATGCTCAGGATGAGGAGGTGGAGATTCCTGTCGGAGCAATTGTGGTTGCGACTGGTTATGAACTCTACGATGTTTCGAAATATCCTCGACTAGGCTATGGGAAGTACAGGAACGTTATACATGCGCTGGAATATGAACGCATCATTAATGCAGCCGGGCCAACTGGTGGACATCTCATGCGATTAAGCGATGGAAAGATACCACGTTCAATAGGGTTCGTTCAATGCGTGGGAGCCAGAGATTTGCACAAGGGAGTGCCTAATTGTTCAAGAATATGTTGCATGTATTCAATCAAGAACGCAGTAATGGCTTTCGAGCTTGCTCATGATCATGTGAAGGATGTTACACTGTATTACGCAGACCTTCGAGCATTTGGCAAAGGCTTCGAGGAGTTCAAGGAGATGGCAAAGACTCGATTCGGAGTGAAGTTCATCAGGGGTCGAGTCGGTGAAGTTAACGAGAATCCAGAGAATAGAAACATCCGTGTTCGAGTCGAAAATACTGAGAGCGGCGAGTTTTTGGAGAATGAGCATGAGCTAGTGGTAATAAGCCCTGGTATTCTGCCTCCCAGAACATTGAGGGCCCTTTCAAATCAAATGGGACTTCAGCTCGATAGCGACGGATTCATTTCTGTTGAGCATGCATCAATATATCCCGTAGACACAACAATCCCAGGTATCTATGTCTGCGGATGTGCTGAGTCACCCAAGGATATACCCGATAGTGTTGCTGCAGGAAGCGCAGCTGCTATGCGTGCAAGTATTACATTGGCGAAAGGAGGTGTCCAATGATGAAAGAAACAGCTGATATCAAGCGTGTGGAAGCGATGGCTGATGCATTCGCTGATGAAAGATTGCGTTGGCTCATTGGAAAGGGTGACGTGCTGGTCCGTAATGACGAACTGACGCAAGAGAAATTCAAGAACCTAATCGAGAAGACTATCCATGAAGAGTATACAAGGAACTACATATTGAAGCAGTTGGCTGATGGACCGAAGACTGTGGGGGAGATTGCAAAAGCAACCAATTTGGAGTCCCATCATGTACTCTGGAACCTTCTTGCGATGATGAAATGGAATAAAGTGGAAATTGCCGGTGAGCACAAACACGAATACATCTATGCAATCAAGGAGTTCTAGTCAGTCTGCAGCTTCGTTCCTTGAAAGGGGAATCAATTGGTACAATATCATCCATGATGAGGAACTTATTATTCCGTACATACGCTGTTCAAATCCGAAAATGAATTCCAATCTATATGTCGAAAACGCACACAGAAAGCGAATGGATGATGTTTAATGAAAATCACTTAATGATGAATTGGCCAGATTTATATATTGGAGAATCAAGCTCGATTCTATTAGGTTCAGTAGGTTTCGCATAGATTCAGTGATTGTCCACCATCCGGAGGTACTTTGACAACGAGTTCCGTCTGGTATCAGATGCGAAGGTCGATGCGGCAAATCCGGATTTCATTTCTCTTGGACCCAAATGACTAGTTCGGATGAGAGAGTCATGGTAGCCGATGATGTTAGGATAGGAGTTTGGGTTTGCCACTGCGGTTTGAACATTGCAGGTACAGTTGATGTTGAAGCTGTTCGAGACCATGTTAAGGTTCTGCCCGATGTTGCCTATTGCAGTGACCTCATGTTTACTTGTTCCTCCGATGGCCTGAATTCGATCAAAGAGGGCATTGACGAAAATCGTATCAACCGCGTTATTGTTGCTTCATGCACACCGCGGACTCACGAACCAGTCTTTCGGAAGACGATCGAGGAAGCAGGTCTCAATAGATTCCTTTTCGAAATGGTGAATATCAGAGAACATGTATCATGGTGCCATATGGATGAAAAGGAAAGAGCAACCGAGAAGGCAAAGCATCTGATTGAGATGGCGATTGCCCGTGCCCGCGAACTCGAAGCATTGGACATGGAATCTGTAGTCGTGATACCCAGGGTCGCTGTTGTCGGTGCAGGTGTGGCTGGAATCTCCGCTGCTTTAGACTTGGCCAATGCTGGTTATCCCGTTTCCATTATAGAACGTAGACCGACAATAGGTGGGCAAATGGCGTTGCTTGACAAAGTATTCCCTCAGAACGATTGTGCCATTTGCATTCTCGGTCCCATCATGGCTTCTGTTGAGCGACATCCAGAGATTGAACTTTTAGCATATAGTGAAGTCGAGGATGTCGATGGCCATGTAGGCGACTTCAAGCTCAATGTGCGAAAGAGGTCGAGCTATGTCAATCCGGAGCTTTGCAATGGCTGTGGTGAGTGCGATCCTGTCTGCCCTACTAGTGTTCCGAATGAATATGAATACGGACTGGCTACTCGTAAGGCCATATACAGACCTTTTCCGCAGGCAGTTCCGAACACCTTCACTATTGACAAGAAAGGGATAGCTGCATGCCGAATTGCCTGTCCTGCTGGAGTCAATACGCATGCGTTCATCACATTGATCCAAAACAAGAACTATGAGAAAGCTCTTGAGATATTCAGAGAGTCCAATCCTTTTCCAGGGTCTTTGGGTAGAGTATGCACAAGTCCTTGCGAAGAGCACTGCGAGCGAGCATCAGTAGATGCCCCCCTATCAATTCGTAACCTACATCGTTTTCTAGCTGACAATGCGCGGACTCTGGGTGAGGAAGCCATAGCTCCAATAAAGCCTGCTAGTAAGAAGAAGGTGGCCATTGTAGGTGCAGGACCTGCAGGAATCGCATGCGCCAATGACCTAGCAAAACTGGGATATCCCGTCGTGATATTCGAGGCGAAATCCGAGAGCGGAGGGCTCCTACGATATGGCATTCCAGAATACCGATTGCCTAGGGAAATACTACAAGAGGAAATCGCCAACGTGGAGGCTCTAGGAGTTGAGATAAGGAATGGCACACGGGTGGAGTCATTAGGCGAACTGAAGAAGGATGGATTCAAGGCCATATTCCTCGCTACTGGCGCATCAATGAGCAGCAAGCTCAGAGTTTCTGGTGAAGATGCAGTAGGTGTCCATCATGCACTTGAATTTCTAGATCAAATCAATAGCGGGAAGAGGGTCGCTCTGGGCAATAGCGTTGCTGTGATAGGTGGAGGCAATGCTGCGGTTGATGCTGCAAGAACAGCAAAGCGACTAGGAGTAGACCAAGTGACCATTGTCTACCGACGTTCAAGAGATGAGATGCCAGCAATACGGACCGAGATAGAGGAAGCTGAAAAAGAGGGCATCAAATTAAAGATTCTATCGTCACCTGTACAGATACTCGAATCCGATGGAAGAGTCCAGGGCATCAGGTGTATGGAGATGCGTCTGGGTGCACCTGATGCATCAGGGCGGCGACGACCAATACCTATTCCTGACTCGGAGTTTGATATGAAAGTCGACAATGTCATCATCGCAATTGGGCAACTTGTAGATCCTAAAGGTCCAGCGAAGGGACTTGATTTAACCGAATGGGGCACAATCGCTGCGGATAATATCACCTACCAGACATCAATGAAAGGCGTTTTTGCAGGAGGGGACGTCGTTTCAGGCCCAGCTACGGTAGTAGAAGCAATTGGTGCTGGAAAAGATGCCGCTATTTCCATTGACAGATATTTGTCAGGCCAAGAGCTCTCCGAAGGTCGTGAGGATACGCGCATTGCTGTATCTGAAGACGAGATTCCCAAGGAAGGGCTTCAACATATCCCTCGGGTAGCAATGCCTGCGCTCAGCACCGGAAAACGAAAGAGCAATTTCGCTGAAGTCGAACTTGGGTTCAGCGAGAAGAATGCCATTGCAGAGGCTGAGAGATGTCTAAGCTGTGCAGTATGCTGCGAGTGTAAACTCTGTGTCGAAGCGTGCAAGTCAAAGGCCATTGACCATGATATGACTGACCAGATTGTCGAATTAGATGTGGGGACAATAATTGTTTCTACTGGATCTCAGTCGTACGAACCTCTTGATACTAGAGAGTATGGTTATGGATTGCTGCCTCACATCATTACTAATGCACAGTTCGAACGATTGACGAATGCCGCTGGCCCAACTAAAGGCAAGATAAAGAGACCCCAAGATGGCAAAACACCATCAAGTATCGCGTTTCTGCAATGCGTGGGTTCACGCGATGCAAGGTTTGATAGAGACTATTGCTGCTATATAGGCTGCGAGAACTCCTTGAAACAAGCTACTCAGATTAAGGAGAAATATCCTAGTACAGATGTTTCCATATACACAATGGACATACGAACTCACGGATTAGGATATGAAGAGCTCTATCAGAGAGCTAGGGAAATGGGCGTAAATATCGTAAAAGGCAGAGCCGCAGAGCTGGAGCATGAAATTGCCACTGACAAAATCAAGGTCTATGCAGAGGACCTCTATACAGGAATGAACATAGCTCTTACTTATGATATGGTTGTCTTAGCCACAGCACTGCACCCACAAAGTGATAATCCTGAGATGGCACGAAGGATGAAAATGAATACTGATCACTATGGATACTTCCTCTGCGCACATCCGAAGCTGCGTCCAGTGGA
>LRSK01000155.1 GCA_001563325.1 Candidatus Thorarchaeota archaeon SMTZ1-83 | reverse complement strand
CGATATATGCTTCATGAAACTCCACTGCTTCAGCCAAGCGCTTACTTGAGGAATATTGCACTTCTATCCGTTCATTGACGTTAAGATCAGCTGACTTGCGTACGCTTTGAACACGTCGCACGAATTCGCGTGCCAAGCCTTCCAGTTCAAGCTCATGTGTCACTTCTGTCGTCAACGCTGCGAGGTACGATCCCTCTGAGGCTGTCGAGAAACCCTCTTTGGCTTCAACTATCACCTCGATTTCTTCTGGAAGAATCTCTAGCTTATCGCCATTTACAACCACTTCTACAAATTCGTCAGCCTGAAGCTGTATCGATGCAATACGTGGATTCAGACTCAATATCGCATCCCTAACTGCAGGGAAGCGTGAACCATATTTCTGACCTAGTTGCTTCGGGAGAGGTTTAAGCTTATAGCTAATCACCTCTGCAGTAGCATCCAAAAAGCGAACACTCTTGACATTCAATTCATTGCCAATCAACTCAGCATAGCGCTCAACTATATCTCGCTCCTTGTCTAATCCAACAGCAAAAGCAATTTCAGATAATGGTTGACGAAGTTTGCGATTTGCTTTGTTTCTTGCTGCATGACCCAGCGACACCAAGCGAAGCACCAATTCCATCTCATTGTTTAGTACATCATCAATAGACTCACTCATAGGCCAATCGCAATGATGAACACTCTCAGGCGCTCCTGAATCAATACTTCGAGAAAGATTCTGATGCATTACTTCAGACACGAATGGCACAAATGGTGCAAGTAGTCGAGAGAGATTAACAAGTACGCGGTAAAGCGTGTCATAAGCTGCATTCTTATCCGCATCGCCTTCTTCGCTTGCACCTGCTTCTGCCCAAAAGCGTCGACGACTTCGCCTCAGATACCAATTACTCAGGTGGTCTATGAATCGGTCCACAACTGCCGTTGCCATATTTGGTTCATATGATTCCAGATAGTCCGTTACTTCACGGTTGACTTCGTTCATCCTTGAGAGTATCCATCTGTCCAATAGGCTTGGTGACAATCTCACATCGTTTCTGGGAACCCATCCGTCTATGAGAGCGTATGTGACAAAGAAGGAGTAGACATTCCAGAGCGGGATGAGGAAATGTCGACGTATCTCATCAGCACCATGGTACCCGAAGGCAAGGTCCTTCTCAGGCTTATGAGAACAATAAAGCCAACGCATCACGTCTACGCCCATTTTCTCAGCAGCCTCGTTGAACTCCACCATATTGCCCCATGACTTATGCATCTCCCTTCCATCCTCGGCAGTCAATGTGGCATAGGTAAAGACATCTCTAAATGGTGCTTTACGCTCAAGGATAGTGCTCATAGCGAGAAGGCTGTAGAACCAGTTCCTGAACTGCCCGGGAAAGCTCTCGCTGATAAGATCTGCTGGAAACCAAGTGTTCCAATACTCTCTATCTGAGTTGTACCTCAATGTACTCATTGCAACTATTCCTGCGTCCAGCCAAGGATTGCCAACATCTGGAATTCTTCTCATTCTGCTATCACATTCATCGCACTCTATCTCGATCTCATCGATGAATGGCCTATGAGGTGAACGACCTTCGAACGCGTCCCATCCTGAAACGGCACGTTTCTGTAGTTCTTCTCTACTGCCTATCACATCAAAGTGACCACAGTTCGAACACTCCCATATGGGCAATGCCAGTCCCCAATAGCGTTTCTTGGAAATCATCCAGTCATCCATATTTCGTAACCAATCTAATTCTCTCTCCTTTCCAAAGGATGGGTGCCAGTTGGTATCGTTAGTAACTACTTCCATGATCTGATATCGGAGATTCTTCTCCTTCTGATCCTCAGTCACGTCTTCATAGGGAATATCGAGTTTGACCCCCATCGAGATGAACCACTCATCCACTAGACGAAAGACTAATTCCTCTTGGCATCGCCAGCATACTGGATACCTGTGAGTGTAGTCCTCAACCTTGTAGGTTAGTCCCTTTTCACTCAGATTATCAAAGATTGGTTGAGCGACTGAATTTACATTCATCCCAGACAGCCAATCGAAACCGTCAATGAAGATGCCATTTTCTGTAAGTGGCGCAATTGCAGCAAGGTCAAATTCCTTAGATAGCTCGAAGTCTTCTGCTCCACAGCCCGGGGCGATGTGCACTATGCCAGTACCTTCCTCTTCTCCCACTTCATCCCACAGTATCACCTTGTGCTTGCCTGCCACTCCGCTCTCTTTTTGTGCTGGGAGCTCGTCAAAGGGACCATGATAAACCCATCCTTCCATGTCGAAGCCAACCAGCACTTCCATTATTTCGTAGTCCCCTTTCAGCATGTGGAGCGTACCGCGGCTCAAGTAGAATGTGTCCTTGCCCTGACGTACTTTAACATAGGTCAATTCCGGGCCGACAGCGGCGGCAACATTACTGCTTAGAGTCCAGGGAGTCGTTGTCCATACTAGAAGACTCTCTCCTGGACGATCCACAAGCGGAAACTTCAATGTGATGCTTGGATGCGTCAATTCGCGGTAGCCTTCCGTGACTATCTCATGTTGGCTTATAGCTGTTCCACAACGAGCACACCACGGCATCACATCTCGACCTTTGTAAACCCAGCCTCTGCCGTGACATGACTTAAGTACCGTCCAGATGGTGTAGTTGTTCTCCTCTGAAAATGTGTAGTATGAACCACCTACTTCGGGCATTCCGAGTCTTCCAACAAGCTGTTCAACAGTGCCCGTAACTGGACCGGAAACACCTTCTATAGTCATGATGGCCAGAGGATCAGTATCAAGGCCGTCATGTAGTTTCTGTAGAGTTTCCAAATTATCCCAGTCCATCCAATACCCCAGTCGAATGCTCTGCTGGGTCTGCACTGCAGCATATTCCAAAACTCGCTGCTTGCACAATACGATGAATTTCTCCAATCCGAATTCTTCTATGTCTTGCTTTCCCTTGAATCCCACATCTCGTTCAACGTTTACCTCGACCCAGAGGCCTTGGCAGTCAAAGCCATTTTGATAGCGGGTATGATATCCCTGCATGGCCTTGAAACGTTGGTATAGATCTTTGTATGTCCGGCCCCATCCGTGATGAACACCCATGGGATTATTTGCAGTAATAGGGCCATCAAGAAACGACCAAATCGGGCCTTTTGCCCTCATATTCCTCAATTTATCAAAGGCTTGAAGATTCTCCCATAGTTTGACTATTTCTTCTTCTTGAGCGACGAAGTCAACTTGACTAGGTACCGGCTTGAACATTTCCATCATCAACCTTGGTCTAGATTATTCATGCAGATTTCAACTGCAGCATAGTTGTTCGATAGAGAATGTAGTTTGCTCTCAAATTGGGTTGAATTCTCTTCAGAAAATCGAACAAGTATATAATAAGAGAATGGACTAGTTTGAGGTTCACGCGTGCTAGTGAATTTGGCAATCCATCCTATTATCACCTATGTGGGCTCTCTGAGAACAGCAGTTGTCCCCGTTAAAAAGCTTAGGCTAATGAAGGTTAACCAATCCTTGATTTACTTAAAACGACCAAGACTTAATTGCCACCTCTGAAGAATGAGTTTCTATAGTCATAATCTCCCAGGAGATGTAAGGTATGAGTTCTCTTGAGGATAGGCCATTAGACAAGCTTGCAGACACAATTCTGAATGTTCTGTGGCAAGATCTCCTTGAGGTCTGGAGCGTTATAAGAAAGAAGATGGACAATGAAGGAGAAGAAGCAGTCCGGATTGCTTTTGAAGGCGCCACCAAACGATTCCTAGAAGGACCTTTCGAGGATCATCTGGAAGTCCGTTGGGGAATGGACTTGTGTGTTCACTGCAATGACAATAACATCGAGAAGAATGGTATCGCTTACGTCAAAGCAAGCGGTGACGGTCTGGAGTTCAATCAGTGCCTGAATTGCCGCGTGGGGATTCTTTATGATTTAGTTGCTGCAAAAGCCATGATGGACACCTACAATATTGCATTAGGCAAGCCCGGTCAGTACAATGGAATGTCCTTCTTTTGGAATGCAATTGTACCTGATGCTTTAAGAAAATGCCAGCCAACATACGAAATCGTCCATAATGGACAATGGATTGGCACAGTTTCATTTGATATGTCACTTACACCGAAGTTCCTTTCTTTCAGTGCCATGACAGAGTCTGTTGCACGAGATTCAGATGAGCCATGGACAACAGAAATCCCTAATGACTTGCGAGCAGCCATTGATGCTTTCCTTGAAGTAGCTCGTCATCAAGTTGAGGTTGCTCTTATACTCTGATCTGGACATTAGGTGCTGATATTGCCTGAGAAGCTTGTTCGTGATAGAATCCCTGATATAATCAGGAAAATTGGCGGAGACCCACAAGTGCGTGTTGTGTCTGGAAGTGAACTTGACAAATTCATAAGGCTCAAGGTGGTCGAGGAAGCCCAGGAGCTATTGAATTCAGGGGACGATGAGGAGATCGCAGATATTCTTGAAACAATTGAGGCCCTTCTAGTTCATCGATCTATTGACCGTGAAACAATAGAAGAAGCTCGCCTAAAGAAGCGTGAGGAGAGGGGCGGGTTCGAGAAGGGATATGTTCTAGACATGCAAGAATAGACATGCCCCTTTTCATACTCGGAAGTTTCGGATAAAGGTTATATTGCGAAGACATCGCAACCTGTTCTAGAATACCACCCTGTTTAGTGGTGGTCCCATATAGTGATTATGGAGCGGAATGATTATGGTGACTGATGAAGTCAAGCTGATTCCAGAGGAACCCATCACTCATGAGGATGCTGGTGGCTATGCCAGGTTTCAAGTAGAGAAGTATCCGGAGAGGAAACTTCCCTATAAGACTCAATCAATATGTCCTGAGTGTTTCTTGACAAATGATGATGTAAATGTGATAGATGCCATGCTCTATGAAGAGGATGGAAAGGTCATGTACAAGAAGACCTGTGAGAAGCATGGAGAGTTTGTCGATATCTATTGGGGCGACGCCAAGATGTTCAAAGAGGCATCAAAATGGTGGTACAAATCCGTAGGTCTAGATAATCCCAGAACTGAAACCGTGAAAGGATGTCCTGAAGACTGTGGCCAATGCCCTGAACACAAGTCGCACACCGCCCTAGCGTTGCTGGATGTCACGAACAGATGTAATCTCAGATGTCCAATCTGCTTTGCTGTGGCTGCTGAAGGCGGAACGGTCTATGAGCCTACACCTCAGGAAGTCTTCGATATGATGAAGAATCTCAGGAGCAACGAGCCAGTGCCTGCTCCTGCACTTCAGTTCGCAGGTGGTGAGCCCACAGTTAGCAAACATTTACCCCAGTACATAAAATGGGCAAAGGAGCTCGGT